>CAYGSW010000108.1:0-18359 GCA_964352535.1 uncultured Granulosicoccaceae bacterium
TGCACATAACGCACGCAGCTGCGCTGCAGATTGCTCAGAGCCCAGAACAGCCACCTGCGGCTGATAGACTTTACATTGCTCGAATAGCGCATCCACCCGGGTGTGTGCCGACAAGGCAAATACGCGGTATCGATCAGGATGTCGCGCCAGTACGTCCAGCGTGCTGTTGCCAACAGAGCCAGTCGAACCCAGAATAGTGACAGCTTGCTGGCGTGTTTCTGCACCTGATTCCAGGGCTGCAGGTGAATTCATAGCCACGCCCATACAAAGGCAAATACGGGAATGGCGGCAAGCACACCATCGATTCTATCCAGAACTCCACCGTGGCCGGGGAGCATCTGACTGCTGTCTTTCATCCCTGCAGCGCGCTTGATGCGGCTTTCGGCAAGATCGCCAATCACGGACACTGCCGCTGCCAGCACAGTGGCCAGAACCAGCTTAAAACCCGCACTCTCGGCAAAGTCTGCAGATGCCCAGACCACCAGCATGACGACAAACGTCGCAGCCAGCCCACCGTATACACCCTCCCAGGTTTTCCCTGGACTGATCAGAGGAGCAAGCTTGTTTCTGCCAAACTTCTTGCCACTGAAATAGGCACCGATATCCATGATCCAGATAATGCTGAAGGCATAAAGCAGCAAGTACGATGACGCGTCTGGGGCATAACTGCGCAGGTACTGAATAGCGAGCGCTGCGATAACCATGACGAACACGCCCAGAACCAGCAGCACTTTCTGAACACTCACGAAAAGCGGCAACTTGGGCGACATGTAAAAGGCAATGGGTATGCAAAGCCAGTATACAAACCCGACCAGCAGCACCCAGCGCATGAACGTTTCACTATAGGGTAAGTAGAGACATACAAGGGCAAGGACACCGACGCCCGCTGCAAAAGCTGTCTGCATGTGCTCATCGCGAACCTGGCACAGGCGACTCCATTCCCATGCAGCAGCCGACACAATAAACCCGAGCACCAGTGCAAACACATGGAAAGGTGCCAGAAACAGATCCAGCGCGAATGCTACAAGCAACACCACACCTGTCATGATTCGTGTTTGTAACATCAGCCTGTGCCTCCGACGACTTGATCACCAGTGCGACCAAACCGCCTTTGCCTGCCCGCATAGAAGTCCAGCGCATTGGCAAGCTCGACTTCCGAGAAGTCCGGCCACAGAACGTCGGTAAAATACAGCTCTGTATAGGCTAGATGCCACAGTAGATAATTGCTGATGCGTTTCTCTCCACCGGTGCGAATGAATAAATCCGGCTCCGAGATTTCGGATAAAGATACATGTCTGGAGAATGTATCGATATCGATCTCCTCCGGTTGTAACTGGCCGTCGCGCACCTGAAAGGCCAATTGCCTGGCGGCATTGACGATATCCCAGCGCCCCCCGTAATTAACGGCTATAGCCAGTTTCAATCCATCGTTGTCGCGTGTGAGGTTTTCGGCATTGTCCATTTCTAGTTGCAGCTTGGGTTGAAACGCACCACGCTCACCGATAAAACGAATCTTCACGTTGTTCTCACACAGCTTGCCCACTTCACTTTTCAATGCCCGCAGAAACAGATCCATCAGCAACCCGACTTCTTGCTGTGGACGCTTCCAGTTCTCACTGGAAAATGCGAACAGGGTGAGCGCTTCAATCTGCTGGCGTCCGCATGCCTCAACGATATCGCGAGTGGTACGAAACCCGGCCTGATGCCCACTGGCTCGAGGCCTGCCACGTTGGCGTGCCCAACGGCCATTGCCGTCCATGATGATGGCAATGTGTCTGGGGAAAAACGGTCTCGTCGATGACACCTTAAATTGTCTCGCTCACGTTATACAAAGGAAAGAGATGCGTGGTTGAAGAGCCGTGCCAAACTGCAAAACGCTCACTATGTAATGCCAAACACCACGTTGCCACTGAAGCAACCAACTTACCGGGGTAATACGCTCGGCTGATTCACGCGGTAGGTCAGACTTCCATTAAATCTGCTTCCTTCCTGGCAAGCACGGCATCCACCTCTTTGATCGCAGCGTCGGTAAGCTTCTGGACGCCTTCTTCACCCTTGCGCAAATCATCCTTGGAGATCTCTTTTTCTTTTTCGAGCTCTTTCAGATCGTTGTTTGCATCACGGCGAATGTTGCGCACCGCAACCCGAGATCCCTCTGCTTCACTGCGCACCATTTTGACCATGTCCTTTCGACGCTGCTCTGTCATTGGTGGTACCGGCACACGAATGACAGTGCCTGCCGTATTCGGATTGAGTCCAAGGTCTGAGTTGATAATGGCTTTTTCAACGGCCGGCACCATGGACTGCTCCCACGGTGTAACCGTCAGCATGCGGGCGTCCTCCGTGTTGATGTTGGCCACTTGACTCAAGGGCGACTCTGCCCCGTAGTAGTCAACTTTAATGCTTTCCAGCAGACTTGGATGCGCACGACCGGTGCGCATGCGTGCCAGGTCGTTTTCGAGCGACTCCACGGTTTTCCCCATGCGTATCTTGGCATCTTTGAGAATATCGTCGATCATTTTAGAGCGTCCCTTAACGTGATTGTCTTGTGCTTTTGTGTCGAGCTGTTTCAGGCAGTACGCCTGACAGTGGTGCCAATATCCTCGCCCATGATGAGGCGCATGAGATCACCATCCTTGTTCATGTTGAACACTTTCACTGGCAGATTGTTGTCGCTGCACATGACAATCGCCGTTTGATCCATGACGCCCAGTTTCTTGGCAATGGCCTCGTCAAAACTGAGCGTATGATACTTCACCGCGTCCTCATGCTTCATGGGATCTTTATTATAGATCCCATCGACTTTCGTACCCTTTATCATGACATCGGCACCGATTTCGACCGCTCTCAGGCTGGCAGCGGAGTCTGTGGTGAAAAACGGATTGCCTGTACCTGCCGCAAACAGAACGATTCTGCCCTTTTCCAGATGCCGGACGGCACGGCGGCGGATGTAATCCTCACACACTGAATTGATGGACAGTGCTGACATGACCCGGCAGTACGCGCCGTGGTTTTCCAACGCGTCCTGCATGGACAGACAGTTGATGACGGTTGCCAGCATGCCCATGTGATCACCGGTGACCCGGTCCATACCGGCTTCGGCCAGACCGGCACCACGAAAGATGTTACCACCGCCGATAACCATGGCTACTTCTACACCTGCATCACTGACCGCCTTGACTTCGCCGGCTATCCGACGGATGTAGACGGGGTCGATACCGTAATCCATATCGCCCATGAGCGCTTCACCGCTGAGCTTTAGCAGGATACGTTCAAATGTCGGGCGTGCATTTTCCATACTTTACGAGCCTGTGCTGTTTGATATTCGTCGTTGACCTTCGTCGAGGCGGTTACGCACGACACGCAAATCCGCTTAACCCTGTCCTGACCGTCGATCTCATGTTCTCAAGGATACAAAAAAGCCGGGACCCGCCCGGCTTTTTTTCACTCTAATTTTAGCGGGCCAGCAGCTTCGGCGCACATTGAAACAATGTCCTCCACGACAGACCCCAGCTGCAGCCGCCAGCGCTACCTAAGAGCCACGCACCTGAGCCATGACTTCTTCTGCAAAGTTCTCTTCTTTCTTCTCGATGCCCTCACCAACCTCAAGCCTGTGAAAACTGACGACGGTGGCGCCCTTGTCCTTGAGAAGCTCGGCAATGGTCTGGTCAGGATTCTTGACGAATGGTTGCCCGACCAGAGTGATTTCGGCCAGATATTTTTTCACGCGCCCCATAACCATTTTTTCAATGATCTCTGCCGGCTTGCCGCTTTCAGCAGCCTCTGCCATTAGGATGGACTTCTCTTTCTCCAGAAGATCCCCTGGCACTCCGGATTCATCAACGCAGACAGGCTTACTCGCTGCGATATGCATGGCAATGTCACGAGCCAACGACTCGTCACCACCAGACACTTCGCAAACCACACCGATACGGCCGCCGTGCAGATATTCACCGAACTGTCCGCCAGCACTGGTGCCGCCAATACAGCGACGTACCTGAATATTCTCACCAATCTTTGCGACCAGTGTCTTCCTGGCTTCTTCGACTGGCTCGCCATCGATGGTAAGCGTATCCACGGAATCAGGTTGCTGGACAAGCACTGCTTCCACGACCTTGTTAGCGAAGGCTATGAAATCGGATGCCTTGGCCGCAAAGTCCGTCTGGCTGTTGATTTCAACCATGCCGAACTGCTTGCCGTCGTCACTGAGTCTGATGGCAACCACGCCTTCAGCCGCCTGGTTGCCCGATTTCTTGTCCGCTTTGGCCAGACCAGAGATGCGCATCGCTTCAACGGCGGCTTCCATATCGCCGTCGGCTTCAGTGAGCGCTTTTTTGCACTCCATCATCCCCGCGCCGGTGCGCTCTCGCAGCTCCTTAACCATGCTTGCCGAAATGGCCATGTTTTTCCCCTGTAAAACTGTCTTGATTTTTCGAAAAATGAAACGGACCCGATTTGATCAAAAAAGAGCCCGAGGTCGGGTAATGCCAACGCGCTGGCGGATCTGCAACGCAACTGCGCTGGTTGTCATCGGCGGGCTTTCCACTCGCGTTACTTGTTCAATTGCCACGACCTCGGGTCACGAAGTCGCGCCAGGCACTCATGCAAGCCTATTAACTTGCCGGAGCTGCGTCGTCAGCTGCTGGTGAAGTCGCTGCTGCACCCGGAGCTGCAGGCTCAGCTGCTGGCGCTACAGCCTCTGCAGCCGGCGCTACAGCCTGTGCAGCCGGCGCAGCAACCTCAGCAGCAGAATCAGCGGCCACCGCGGCCACGGCAGGCGCATCAGCTGCTGGCGCTGCTGCCGCTTGTGCGTCGATAGCAGCAATATCAGCTTCGTCCATTTTGCCGGAGGAACGCTTGCCATCCTGGATTGCCGCAGCAATTGCTTCCACATATAACTGGATGGACCGGATGGCGTCGTCATTGCCGGGTATGACATAGTCGATACCGTCAGGTGAGTTGTTGGTATCAACCACACCAATAACCGGGATGCCCAACTTGTTGGCTTCGGTGATAGCAATGCGCTCGTGCCCCACATCGATGACAAACAATGCATCCGGAAGGCGTTCCATGTGCTTGATTCCACCCATACCACGATCCAGCTTCTCGTACTCGCGGGTCAGGCCCAGGGCTTCTTTTTTGCTCAGGCGCTCGAAACTGCCGTCCTCTCGCATGGACTCCAGCTCAAGCAGACGCTTGACGGACTGCTTAACTGTCTTGAAGTTTGTCATCATTCCACCGGACCAGCGACGGTTGACAAAGGGCATGTTGCAGCTTTCGGCAGCAGCACGCAGTGCATCGCGCGCGGCACGCTTTGTACCGACAAACAGAATTCGTCCGTTCTTCGAGGCAATCTTGCCTGCGTAGTTGGCAGAGTCATTCAGCGCCGGCAGACTTTTTTCGAGATTGAAAATGTGGATGTTGTTGCGCTCACCGTAGATGTACTGAGACATCTTGGGGGACCAATAACGGGTTTGGTGTCCGAAATGCACGCCTGCTTCAAGCATCTGGCGCATGGTTACATCAGCCATAAGAGTATCCTCTGGTTGGGTTTGGCCTCCGCAAGCCAACCGCGACTGACCCTCGGCATGTTAACTGCTGCACATCTGGCAGCTAAACGTGACGTGGGCACCCGGCCGGGCTTGTACGACTTGCGTGTGTAATCCCGAGCAAGGAAAATCTCACTCAGGTCAGCCCGACTTTATATCACAATGTGGGCCAGTAATGTAAACTACCGCCCCTGCAAAACTGACCGTAAATATCCTATGCCCATCACTCTCAAAACGCCCGAGCAAGTCGCCAAAATGCGAATCGCCGGACGCTTGGCTGCGGAGGTGCTGGACATGATCACTGAGCATGTAGTGCCCGGGGTCACCACCGAACATCTCAACACGCTGTGCCACAATCTGATCGTGGATGTACAAAAAGGCATTCCGGCAACACTGGGCTACAAGGGTTTCACGAAATCCATCTGTACATCCATTAATCAGCAGATCTGCCACGGCATCCCTGGCGACAGAGTGCTGAAGAAGGGCGATATCGTCAACATCGACGTCACTGTCATCAAGGATGGCTGGTTTGGCGACACAAGCCGCATGTACTACGTCGGCGACGTTGCGCCACATGCACAGCGCCTGTGCGAAACCGCCTATGAGGCTATGGCTCGTGGTATCAGAACA
This sequence comes from uncultured Granulosicoccaceae bacterium, assembly GCA_964352535.1. GTDB lineage: Bacteria > Pseudomonadota > Gammaproteobacteria > Granulosicoccales > Granulosicoccaceae > Granulosicoccus. The sequence goes on from CAYGSW010000108.1 coordinate 6,180, forward strand.
GTTAAACCTGGTGTTACGCTTGGGGATGTTGGCCACGCCATCCAGGTATTTGCTGAAGGCGAGCACTATTCTGTTGTTCGTGAGTATTGCGGGCATGGCATCGGCTCCAATTTCCACGAAGATCCGCAGGTGCTGCATTACGGCAAGCCCAACACCGGCGAAGTGCTGCGATCCGGAATGACCTTTACCATCGAGCCCATGATCAACCAGGGAAAACGTCATGCGAAAGTGTTAGCTGATGGCTGGACAGTCGTTACCAAAGACCGTTCGCTGTCTGCACAGTGGGAGCATACCGTGCTGGTAACAGACGATGGCTTCGAGCTGCTTACGCTGAGCGACGGCCAGACACTGTGAGCCTTTCCGGTTCGGGAATCGCTACCGACACGTCTCGAAATGCAGCGTTTACAGACCCTGAATACAAAGCGCTGAAGATAACGCTGCAAACCCAGACAGCCGACCATATCGATGAGGCCAGTGACCAGGCGCCGGGAGCTCTGCGGGTCGCACTGGCAGCAGGAAACGAGTTCATACACCAGCAGTTTCTCGACGGTGCATCTGCTGCCACCTTGCTGGCGTTGCGCACAGCCCTGCTCGATCACATACTCATTCATTTATGGCAACAACATTCCGTGGCTTTCGAGGGTCTCTCACTACTGGCAGTGGGAGGCTATGGCCGAGGTGAATTACACCCGCACTCGGATATCGACATCGCCATCCTGCTACCTCACGCGCAGCCTAATGCACAGAATGCGCAACGTGACGAAACACTCAGCAACTGGATTACATCGCTCTGGGATCTGAATCTGGACATCGGCCACAGTGTTAGAACAGTTTCTGATTGTGAACGAGAGGCTGGTGCCGACATCACGGTGATCACCAATTTGATGGAAGCGCGATTACTGTGCGGCAATTCGTCGTTATTCGAGTTGATGCGCAAAGTGATCAGCACCGAGCATATGTGGACCCCAAAGCAATTCTATGAAGCCAAAGTCACAGAACAGAAGGAGCGCCACCACCGTTTCCAGACCAATGCCTACAGGCTAGAGCCGAATATAAAAGAAAGCCAGGGCGGGCTTCGGGACTTCCAGACGATTTCATGGATTTGCCAGCGCCTGTTCGGTAGCGGCTCTTTTCAGCCCCTGGTTGAGCAAGGGCTACTGGTGCCCGATGAGCTGGACACCTTGCGTGAAGGACTTGAACTGTTATGGAAGATTCGCTACGTGCTGCATCGCGTTGCAGGTCGCCGCGAAGATCGCCTGCTCTTCAATTATCAACGTGACATTGCCCATGCTTTTGGCTACACCGATGACACACACAATCACTCGATAGAAACCCTGATGCAGCGCTTTTATAGAAGCGTCATGAATCTGCAACGACTAAACGACATCCTGTTGCAAGGCATCGGCGGTATTCTCAGTGGTATTACGGCAAACTCAGCCATTGAACCGGTCAACTCGCGTTTCCAGATTCGTAATGGCTACCTGGAGGTGACGCATGATGAGGTTTTCATGCATTACCCACCGGCCCTGCTTGAGCTGTTTGTGGTTTTCGGCACCACTGACAAAGCAACCAATGTCCGATCGAATACCGTCCGGCTGATTCGCGCCAATCTGCCTTTGATCAATTCCCGCTTCAGAAGCGATCCGGTGGTCAAGAGCCTGTTCCTGAAAATATTCTGCATGCCAGAGAAACTGACACGCACTATCCGGCTCATGAATGGTTACGGTGTTCTAGCCGCCTACCTGCCGGCATTCGACAAGATTGTCGGGCGCATGCAATATGACTTGTTTCATATCTACACGGTGGACGAACACACCATGGGCGTCATTCGCAACCTGCGACGCCTGATGCTGCCTCGATTTGTCGAAGAACTTCCACATGGCAGCGAAGTGGCCACCCTGGTAACGCGCCCCCATGTCCTCTATCTGACAGCGCTATTCCACGACATTGCCAAAGGCCGTGGCGGTGATCACAGTGAACTGGGCGCCGAGGATGCAAAAATGTTTGCCGAGCAGCATGGCATGAGTGTCCATGACAGCGAATTGATGGAATGGACGGTTCGCCATCACCTCATGATGTCCATAACAGCGCAACGCAAGGATATCGATGACCCAAAGGAACAGCTGGAATTTGCGCGAAAGGTGGGCAGCATCGAACACCTTAACCATCTGTACCTGCTGACGGTGTCAGATATTCGCGCCACAAACCCCGAGCTGTTCAATTCGTTCAAAAGAAGCCTCTTGCAATCGCTGTATCGTCACACCTTTCTGATCCTGAAGCGTGGCCTTGATAATCCCATGGAAGAGGAGGATGTGATTGCACGCAGGCAAGCACATACCATGACACTCATGGATGACAATCTGGTGAATGACCAGCGTGTAGCGCAGTTATGGAAAACCCTGGGAGACGATTATTTCAGACAATATCAGGCGATTGAAATTGCACGTCATACAGAAATTCTGCTGGCTAACGAAAACTCGTCCGGCCCCCTGGTATCACTTCGCTATTCTGCCTCACGTGGCTCAACCGAAATCCTGATCTATACACCGGACAACGAAGCGTTGTTCGCGCTGATTGCAACCGTCCTGGAACGCTTGCAGCTTAGTGTATTTTCGGCAACGATCAACACGACCGATGCCGGCTACGCACTGGACACTTTTCACGTTCTCGATACCACACAATTACCCATCGAGGACGCAACACGGATTGATGAGATTCGCTATACCTTGACGCATGAGCTAGGTGTGCCCAGAGACATACCTTCATTAGGAGCCCAGGCAACATCGCGTAGAAATCGTTATTTTACAATCTCCACACAGGTTGAATTTTCAGAACATGAAAGCGGTCTGAGCGAATTGCGTATCACCGCCGCAGATCGCCCTGGTATTCTTTCATCAATAGCACGGGTTCTCATGACGGCGAAAATTGACGTACACGCTGCACGAATCTCGACGCTTGGTGAACGTATCGATGATGTATTTCTTGTATCAGACGCTCGGCATCAGCCTCTCAAGGTCAGCGAACAGCAAACGATTCGGGCGCTTCTTGAAGATCAGTTGTAACCCGAACACCGATCCGAACGAGATCACAACCAGCGTAGTGGAATACAGAATACTATGAGCACCACAATCAGTAACACCATAGCGCTACTCATTGATCTTGTGCAACGCGATTCGGTAACACCTGAAGACAAGGGTTGCCAGACAATTATCGCGGAACGCCTCGAAAAGCTGGGGTTTGATATCGAATGGATGAATTCAGGAGAAGTCACTAACCTGTGGGCACGTCGTGGCACAAAACAGCCGCTGATGGTGTTTGCAGGTCACACAGACGTAGTCCCCACTGGCGACGTCGATAGCTGGACATCACCGCCTTTCAGTGCCGAGATTATCGACGGCTACTTGTGTGGTCGTGGCGCGGCTGACATGAAAGGTGGCGTGGCTGCCATGGTCACCGCCATTGAGCGTTTTGTCGAGCTAACACCTGAACACAATGGCTCCATTGCATTGCTGATAACCAGCGATGAAGAGGGCCCGGCTGTGGATGGCACCGCTGTTGTGGTAGACACACTGGTCGCCAGACAAGAGAACATCGACTACTGCATCGTTGGTGAACCCACCAGCAGTGCACGCTTTGGCGACACGATACGCAACGGACGTCGCGGCTCGTTAGGGGCCAGACTAACCATCAAGGGCAAGCAAGGCCATGTGGCCTATCCACACCTGGCAATCAATCCGGTACACAAGGCCGCGCCGTTGCTAACGGCCCTGACAGACATTGTGTGGGACGAGGGTGATACACACTTCCCCCCGACGACGCTGCAGATTTCCAACATGCATGCAGGCACAGGTGCAACTAATGTCATTCCGGGCAATGTTGTTATTGAGTTCAATCTACGCTATAGCCCCGCAACGACCGTTGAGCAGATACAAGCCAGCGTAGAGCAGCTTTGCAAAGAGCATGAGCTCGAATATCATCTTGAATGGAAAGACAGCGCCAGGCCGTTCATCACGCAGCCGGGCACGTTAACCAGCGCATTGCAACAAGCGATTGCTACCCATACCGGTAACAATGCAATACTGGATACGGGTGGCGGAACATCGGATGGTCGCTTCATAGCACCCACCGGAGCGCAAGTCATAGAGTTTGGACCGCTCAATAGCACCATTCACCAAGTGGACGAGCGTATCCTATGCTCTGACATCGAGACACTGTCGTCGATTTACGAGTCGACGCTGGCACATCTGCTGAACGACAAAGAGGACTAGACGCATGGGAATGCTAGACGGTAAACGTTTCATCATATTTGGTGTAGCAAGCAAACGTTCCATAGCATGGGGCATCGCTGAAGCCATGCATCGTGAAGGTGCGAGCCTGGCTTTCACTTATCAGAACGAGCGGCTTAAAGATCGTGTTATCGATATGGCTGCAGCCTGCGACTCCACCATGGTACTGCCATGTGACGTTGCTGAAGATTCGCAAATTGATGAGCTGATGGCCAATGTCAAGCAACACTGGACTGATGGCTTTGACGGACTAGTGCACGCCGTTGCATTTGCACCCAGAGAAGCTCTGGATGGGGACTTTCTGGAATCAGTATCCCGCGAGTCTTTTCGTATCGCACATGACATTAGCTCCTACAGTTTCGCTGCGGTTGCAAAAGCTGCAAGACCACAACTTCGAAGCGGTGGATCCTTGCTGACTCTATCCTATCTGGGTGCTGTAAGAGCGATGCCCAACTACAACGTCATGGGTCTTGCCAAGGCATCACTCGAAGCTAACACGCGTTTCATGGCAACCTCATTGGGACCTGCGGGTATCCGGGTCAATGCCATCTCTGCTGGTCCGATCAAGACTCTGGCCGCAGCAGGCATCGGTGATTTCAAAAAACTGCTGGGACACGTATCCTCGGTGAGTCCCATGCGTGAAAACACCACGATCGAACAAGTGGGCAATACCGCAGCGTTTCTCGCATCTCCACTATCGTCAGGCATCACCGGACAGATTATCTATGTGGATGGTGGGTTTAACATCGTCTCCATGCCAAACCTTGAATGAGACTTGTCACGCACCGGACGTCGTGTCACTCGACCTGCCAGACAACAACGCAGTGAGCTTCGGTGTTGTCTAGCCTGGACTAGCCTTGAAAGCGTACTACCAGACTACTTTTTCAGAAGGTCACGAATTTCTGTTAAAAGCACAACCTCAGCTGGATCAGGATCAGGCTCTGCTGCTTTCTCTGCTTCAAATTTCTGCTTCATCTTGGCAATGGCTTTGAGAATCATGAAAATCACAAACGCGATAATCAGAAAATCGATCATTGCCTGAATAAATGCACCGTAACCTATTGCCGCATCACCCACGGTAATTGACAAATCCTGGAAATTTACACCCCCCATGAAAACACCGATGATAGGCATCAGAATGTTTTCGACTAATGTACTGACCATCTTGCCCACTGCTGCACCGATAATAATGCCTACAGCCATATCTATAAGACTGCCTTTCATGGCAAATTCTTTAAACTCTTGAACCATACTCATCGTAGTCACCTCATCCTTAGTATTTTTGATTAAGCCGTTTCAACGCTGCCATTACCAGCTTGCAGGTCCGTCGCGGGCGCGCCAATAATAAGATGAAGCGCCTGGCTTGTCATAAGTTTTAGCTTATTAAGCATAAATACCGTACATTTAGCCCGATGAAAAAAGACATTCTTAGTAAAAACATGGTAGACGGTGTGGTCTCGCATATGAATGATGACCACCTTGACGCCTGCCTGGCGATTGTCCAGACACTGGGCGCTCAGCCCGATGCCATTCAGGCGACGATGTCAGGTATGGATTCACTTGGTGCTGATTTCATCGCTCATCTCGCTGATGGCAGCCACAAGCACACACGGGTGACATTTGAAAAACCGATAAGTCGCGAGGCTCAGGTTCGCGGCCATCTGGTGGCCATGACCAAACGTGCACGTGAAGCTGCTGCGCAATAAGTCTTGCACAGCAGCCATAGAACGCTCAACGTGTTTTTCGTCTTTTGGACGATTTATGGGTTGGCAACAAGACGGGAGTAATGGAGCAGCGCTAAAGCTCCGCAGGTTCTAGTGAGGCAGCCGATGCGTCCAGTATTTCAATGTCGGCCTCAGCTCGTAAGCTCTCAAGGAACGCTTCAAATTCGGTGCTGCCCAGTCGAGGGTTCGCACCCGCTTCCAACACACCCGCCACCACTGGCTCTTCAACATTTTCATCACCAGAGGCCACTGGCTCCGGTGTATCAACAGACTCAAGTCTGAGTGCCAATTGGTCTCCGTTGGCCAGTGTGGTGGAGTCTGTAACAGCACCATCATCAGCCGGGTGTGGCAACGAGAATATCCGCGTCACGGCGTTGCGGTCGAACTCGGTTGATTGCCGAGTCAGCACTGTCTGCTCGAACACCTCTGCAAGCTCGTTGTCAGCTGAAGCTTCGCTGGCTGATTTACCATCAGCCAGAGCAGTGACTGCAGCGTCAACCAATGCCGTAATCGATTCAGTAGCACGCTCGCCTTTCAGGGAGTCGACAACTTCCTCGCGGACATCATCCAGTGACTTGGGGCGTGGATCTTCATGCTCGAGCACTCTCAGCACGATAACGTGACGATCACCGATATCGATAAGATCAGAATTGTTTTCCTCATCCAGCACTTCCTCGCTGAATACTGCAGTCAGAACTCCCGGTGTGGACAGCACAGGTCCTGCATCCGTATCAGAGTCCAGCCAGTCTGATGTCTTGATTTCCAGCCCCGTTGCATCTGCCGCAGGGTCCAGTGAGCCGGCATTGTCGAAGCTGAGTTCTGCGAGCAGATCTCGCAAGTCAAAAAATTCCCGATCTGCCTCATCCTGTTGCATGGTCTGGATGATCTCTTCTTTGACGTCTTCAAACGGCTGACCGCTTTCAGCGCTGATACTGTCCAGTTTGATCAGGTGCACACCGAATTCGGTTACGACAGGTGCTGACAAATCGCCCTCAGCCGCGAGCGCAAACACGGCTTCTTCGAATTCCGGCACCATCGCACCCGGGGTGATCAGACCCAGACTACCGCCGGACTCGCTTGATCCCACGTCCTCGGAGATTTCCCTGGCAAGGTCGGCGAACGACTCACCGGCATCTATTCGCGTCCTGACCTCTTCGAGCCTTGCAATCAGATCCTCTTCACTGGCATCCCCACTTTCAAGCAGGATATGCGATGCCTCTCTCTGCTCCGGTGTGATATACCGAGCACGATTATCTTCGTAATAGCGTTGAGCCTGTTCGTCAGAAATTTCGATTTCTGATGCTATAGCGCTACTGTCCAGCTCTATATACTGAATCTTTGCACGCTCAGGAAACTGGTAGTTTCCCTGGTTTTCTTCAAAGTAGGCAACGACATCCTCATCAACTACGTCTATGCCTTCTTTTGCCTTGGCAAAGTCGAATCGGACCGCTTCAATGGTTCTGGTTTGTCGACCAAGTGCTGAGAGACGCTCCGCTTCCTGAGGAAGTGTAAAAGAGGTATCACTGATGCCAGTGCGGAATTGATTAAGAGCCGTATCATCGCGATAGCTTTGCTCGAACATGGGCACAGACATACCCGATGCTCGCAACTGAGCCTGGTAACCATCAGCATCGAACCTTCCGTCGACCTGAAAGTTTGGCAAGTTGCGGATTGCCCGTGCCAGCGTCAGATCACCTACTGCAAATTTCTGTTCAACCGCCTCACTTTCAAGAACTTGTTGCGTAATGAGTTGCTGCAGCGCTTGTTCACGCAACAAGGATTCGTTGGCAAAGGCTTCGGGAAGTTGACCACCGAACATGCGCGCTAGTTGTTGGCGCTGTTGTTGATAGGCGCGCTCCCACTGCACTGGATCAATAGGCTCTCCATTGACTGTTGCAACAGGTGCCGCTGAACCACCGCTGAAATAAGAGCCAATACCAACCAGCACAAAAGGGATACTGATGAGTGTGATCAAGCTGTACTTGAGCGGTTTGGAACTTCTAACCTTCTCGCGCAAATCCAATAACATGACGTGTCCTGATTAACGATGTTGGTTCGGTCAATCTGCCTGTAAAGCCGGATAGACAGACTAATAAGACCTAGTGTTGCATAAAATGTCGAGTCCAGAAGCTTATAGAGCAGTATATAAGTACCGGAGGGGGCTCCGGCTGCACCGAATTTTTACCGGGTTGAGTCGGGCCGCGCAGGCCTAGTCGCTCGAGGTGAGATCCAGGAAAAATGAGTACAACCGGGGTCGCCTCCGGTTCTTATATGCTGCTATAGAAGCAGCGTAGCGGTTCTGGGCCGAATTTTCGTAACGCTAGGGTTAAACACTGGAGTCAGGAACAAGTACCACTAAAGTCTTGCTCCATAACGGCAAAAGGGTGCCGAAGCACCCTTTTGTTTAAAACATTGTTCGCTCTGTGCAAATACACTAAATATGATGCAGCTCGTGAAACTACAGTCTCAACAAATCAAGGGTCAAAACAGAATGTAGAGCCAGAATACGAGGGAACCAACATGTGAAAAATTGTTGCTTACCCGTTTGATGACTCTAACTGGTGTTGGCGGAGCGGACGGGACTCGAACCCGCGACCCCCGGCGTGACAGGCCGGTATTCTAACCAACTGAACTACCGCTCCAAAAACTGTTACAAACTTGGTGGGTGCTGACGGGATCGAACCGCCGACCCTCGCCTTGTAAGGGCGATGCTCTACCAGCTGAGCTAAGCACCCAAGAGACTTAGTTTACAGCATCTTTTAGAGCTTTGCCAGCTTTAAAGCTCGGAACATTTGATGCAGCAATTTGCAATGGCTCACCCGTTCGTGGGTTGCGTCCGGTACGGGCTTCACGCTTACGAACCAAAAAAGTGCCAAAGCCAACCAGAGTTACCTGATCACCTTTTTGCATGGCATCCATTACGCTATCCAGCACTGCGTCTACAGCTGTTGCTGCGTCAGCTTTGGACATGCTGCCCTTCGCCGCTACTGCATCAACAAATTCGCCTTTATTCATGAAACGCTTTCCCGTTAAGTATTTATTGAAGCATCATTGATAGTGGATGCTTTTGTGACATCGTGTCCGACCCGCGCATGATACTCGATAATTGCGAAAAAACCCACCAACCATGCGGGTTGCAGCAAGATTCTATCGGGATTTTTTATTGCGATTGGGTAAAACAGCAAAAACAGCGGCCAGACGGGTAGTCGAGGCAAGCAGATATTCACCTGCTTGCCACACCCCCTGGATCACACTGTAATGCAAGTATGGCTAGTGCGTCTGGACAGTTCCAGCCTGCCCACCCGCTGGCTTGTCACCCTTGGCAACGGCCTCTCCGACAGACTCACCGTCTGAGCCAGGAACACTGGCAAGTGCAACATCCAGTACTTCATCAATCCACTGAACCGACCGAATTTCGAGCCCTGATTTTATTTCTTCCGGAATCTCGGATAAGTCTTTTTCATTTTCGATAGGAATCAATACCGTGTCTATTCCACCGCGTTGCGCTGCCAGCAGTTTCTCCTTCAACCCACCAATCGGCAGAACTTCTCCTCGCAGGGTTATTTCACCGGTCATGGCAACATTTGCCCTGACCGGAACGTTGGTCAGACACGACACCATGGCAGTACACATTCCCACACCAGCACTTGGTCCGTCTTTCGGCGTTGCACCTTCAGGTACATGCAAATGAATATCGAACTTCTCATGGAAGTCAGGTGCAATACTCAATGCTTCGGCCCGACTTCGTACAACCATCATGGCCGCTTGAATGGACTCTTGCATGACATCACCCAACTGACCTGTCGAACTCAGCTTCCCCTTACCGGGTACCACAGTTGATTCGATAGTCAGTAGCTCACCACCCACTTGTGTCCAGGCAAGTCCAGTGACCTGCCCCACCTGGTTTTCCGTCTCTGCACGGCCGTATCGATGTCTCGTCACCCCCAGATAATCAGACAGATTATCCGCTGTGACTTTCACGATGCCACCGTCAGTATTGTTCGCATCCTTGTCTGCTGACTTGTCGGCTGCATTAGCCAGCTCAAGTTCCATGACTTCCCGCACTACCTTCCGGCAAATCTTGGACACCTCACGCTCCAGGTTTCTCACACCGGCCTCGCGGGTATAACTGCGAATGATTTCAAGAATGGCATCATCACTTACACTTAATTCCGTGCTGTCCAAACCGTTGTCAGTCATCTTGCGCGGTAACAGATAACGTTCAGCAATATTTGCCTTTTCCATCTCCGTGTAACCGGGAATACGAATGACTTCCATCCTGTCCAGTAAAGGTTCCGGAATATTCATGGTGTTCGCTGTGGCGACGAACATGACGTCTGACAAATCAAATTCAACTTCAAGGTAGTGATCTGTAAAGGTATGGTTTTGCTCTGGGTCAAGCACTTCAAGCAAGGCTGACGACGGGTCACCACGAAAATCCGTAGACATCTTGTCGATCTCATCAAGCAGCACCAGAGGATTCCTGCGCTTTACCTTTGCCAGGTTTTGAACGATCTTGCCGGGCATGGAACCGATGTAGGTTCGGCGGTGACCACGAATCTCTGCCTCATCTCTAACACCACCCAACGCCATACGGCTGAAACGTCGTCCCGTGGCTTTGGCAATAGATTTTCCGAGAGAAGTCTTTCCTACACCGGGTGGTCCCACAAGACAAAGGATAGGCCCTTTGGCGTGACCCACGCGTTTCTGTACGGCGAGGTATTCAAGAATTCGCTCTTTAACTTTTTCCAGTCCGTAGTGATCATGTTCAAGCGTTGATTCAGCTTCACTCAATGATTTTTTAAGCTTGGACTTCTTTTTCCACGGCAGGCTGACCAGTGTATCGATGTAGTTGCGAACAACCGTTGCCTCGGCAGACATGGGAGACATCATCTTCAACTTGTTGAGCTCTGCAGTCGCTTTCTTCTTTGCCTCTTTAGACAATCCACGTTTGGCAATCTTGCGGGCAAGCTCTTCAGTTTCGTTGGGCACATCGTCCATCTCACCCAGCTCTTTCTGAATGGCCTTCATCTGCTCATTCAGGTAATACTCGCGCTGGCTTTTTTCCATCTGCTGCTTGACGCGTCCACGAATTCGCTTTTCGACCTGCAGCATGTCAAGCTCAGACTCCATCAGATGCAACAGATGTTCAAGCCTTTCTCCAGCATCGAACAGTTCGAGAATCTTCTGCTTTTCTTCGACTCGCAATGACATTTGGGCGGCGATCATATCCGCCAGACGGTCGGCGTCATTGACGCCCGTCAGCGAGCTGAGTATCTCCGGTGGTACTTTCTTGTTCATCTTGACGTACTGATCGAACATGTTCGTCACAGATCGAACCAGCACATCGAGCTCCTTGACGCCGCCACTTTTACTTTCCACAGCTTCAGGGAAGCTGTAGTCCGCAACAAAAAAACCTTCCTCTGACGTAAATACGTTTTCTATGTTGGCCCGCTGGAGGCCTTCAACAAGGACCTTAATAGTCCCGTCGGGCAACTTCAGCAACTGGAGGATAGTTGCAATCGTGCCAACCTTGTGTATGTCTGTGTCGCCAGGCTCATCGACAGCGGCGCTGGTTTGAGCTGCGAGCAGGATGCGTTTGTCTACCGACATGGCGGCATCGAGCGCATCAATGGATTTTTCACGCCCCACAAACAAAGGGATAACCATGTGGGGATAAACCACGACGTCACGCAAAGGCAATACTGGCAATTGTGTGGATTCGGGCGTGGTGCTTTGAGTAACTTCAGTATCTGACACGTTAACAAGCTCTCTTGTAATGGACTGACTCGTTCAACCGAGCACATGTTACAACTTGCGACTCACTTTAAGAATTTCAAGCGAAAGCGCCTTCTTGTTGCTCTATACGTTGTAGAAGTGCAAAACGACAAAACCGGCAGCAGCCGGTCTTTATTCAGATATTATCGCTATCGAACTGCCAGAGGCAATGTGCAGCAGCCCTGAGAGCGTTATTACCTCGGGGGCGCAACAATTGCGTCAGGCGCTGTACCTGACCGAAAATCTACACCCTCGCAGCAAAATCACGTCAGCCAGGCTGTACGAGATTAAACTGATCGGCCGACGGTGCGTTCGTTATTCTCAGCAACCAGTAGTAGTCCGAGAATAACGATCGATACCGAAGGCGGCCCCGCGAGAGTGTGAGATTTTTA
>CAYGSW010000109.1:0-18342 GCA_964352535.1 uncultured Granulosicoccaceae bacterium
CGAACACAGACAGGCCCGCTGAATCCTAATATTTCGGGTTGACGGACTACTAGATTTCCGCCAGTGCTTCAAGCGACTCAGGCAGGATTTGCCCACCATCGACAACTAATGTCTGACCAGTGATATACCCTGCTTCTTCAGAAGCAAAAAACAATGCGGCGTTACCGATGTCTGCAACGTCGCCTAACCGTTTCAAGGGAATGGAGGCGGCCATCGTTGCCAGATAGTCTTCACCAAGACCATCCAGACCCTCTGTTGCAATATTGCCCGGCATTACTGCGTTGATGGTTGTACTATATCGAGACAACTCCATGGCGGCTGTTTTCAGAAAACCTAATTGGCCAGCCTTGGAGGCGCCATAGTGAGTCCAGCCAGGATAGCCTGTTACGGGGCCAGTAATGGACGAAGTCATAACAACACGGCCTTTTCCGGCCTTTTCAAACGAAGGGATACACGCTTTGACGCACAAAAAGGCACTTTTTAAATTGGCATTGATTACCGTATCCCATTCCTCGGGTGTCATATCGACAATTTTGGCTTGTGGAAAAATACCAGCATTGGCACACAGGATATCCACTGTACCAAAGGTTGACACTGTTGTTGCAACCATGTTCTGCACTTGATCCCAATCAGATACATCGACCAGACAATACGCTGCATCGCAGCCAGCAGCCTTGAGCTCATCACAGGTCTGATTAGCGGCCGCTTCGCCACGTGCAGCTATCATCACTTTTGCACCTTGCGCTCCGAACGTGGTGGCGATGCCTTTACCTATGCCTTTAGAACCACCTGTAACCAGTACAACTTTTCCTTCTAATGATGAAAACATGATTTGGACTCCTGACAACCTGATAGTTCAAAATACATAACAGAGAGTGGGTATTTATTGTGCCCAATGATGCCGCTTAATCCTCGCGGCGCTGCCTGATCAAGGATACGACAGAAAACGCTGTGAACGAAATTGCAATAACGAGTGCAGAAGCCACAACGGACAGTATTCCGAGTGTCGGCACAAGTGGTGAATAGCCGGAGACCATCTTAGCGTATAGCCACTCGGGCAGAGTGGAGTCCGCCCCTGTGGTAAACAATGATAACGGGAAATTCCCCCAGCTGAGTAAAAATGCAAATAGTCCGGCAGAAATCATACCGGGCAGTAGTAACGGCAATGTCACTTCACGCATCGTTTGCCAATAACTGCAGCCCAGGTCCCTAGCGGCATCCTCAAGGGCAGGGTCAAAGCTATAAGCCCTGATAGCAATAACCAGTGTGGCGATTGGTGCAATCCAGACAACATGCGCAACAACGGCAGTTTGCCAAGTCGGTATTACACCTATTGCATTGAACCACATCAATAATGCAAGCCCTAATACCGATTGCGGAAAGAAAATAGGTAACAATATAAGCTTTTGAAACAAGTTTCTGTATCGCCATTGATACCTGGCGAAAGCCAACGCACCAAAAAAGCCGAGCACTACGGATATCACCGTTACCGTGCAAGCGATTAACAAAGATGTCTGAACAAGATCCACGACCGTCGAGCTCTCCAGCGCTTCTCCGTACCATTTGGTTGCGTATCGCTTGATAGGGAAACTTAAATAGCGCGCCTTTGAGATCGAAGCGAACCCTACGGCCACGAGTGGCAGATATAAAAACAGGATGATGGCTACGGCGTAAAAATAGAGGCCAAATCTGAAAGCAGATTTGCTGGCCATTAGCTGGCAGCCTTACCCATGATGCGATCCAAATCCATTTTTGACAGTGCAAGAATTGCCAGAGACGCAATGATTAGAATCAACACCATCGCTAGCGCAGAGCCCAATGGCCAGTTCTGACCATATGTGAACGCTGTTTCGATATCATCAGATATCACAATGACTGCCTGACCTCCCAGCAGCTTTGACTCTGCTACTGCACCCGTTGCTAGAACAAAACACAATAGGCAACCTACGAGAATACCTGGTCCTGCCAGGGGAAGATCAATTTCTTTAAACACCTGCCAGTGGCTCGCCCCGAGATCAGTCGCTGCATGTCGTGTATCCGAGGGCACCATGGCAATGCCCTGCATCAATGGAAACAACATGAAGGGCAAATACACATAAACAAGCCCGAAAACAATAACAGGCACGTTGTACAACAGACCGTCGAAACCTTCGCCTGTCCAGGAACGCCACATGCCTTCGATCATCCCTCCTTTCATCAGCGTTAATGCCCACCCAAAGAGCCGAATGTTCTCGGAGACAAACAAAGTTAATACGACCGCAATTGTTACCACCAGTGTAAATCGATTGAATATTCTTACCATGGCAAATGCTAGTGGCCAGCACAATACAAAAAGAATGGCGGTTGATACCACAGCCATTCCAAACGCCCATAGAAATGACTTCCAATAGCCTTGCTTCACAATTTCAAGATAAGCCGAGAAATCGGGCACATGCGTAAGCTCAAACACCTTATCTGGCATGATTGAAAACGCCGCAATCACCAAAAGCGGTGCAATAAAGCTCAACCCAAGCATGATCAGAATGGGCAACGCATTAAGCCATCCAAGCTTTTGCTCGCGAACGCTCACAGGTGGCTCGAGAAAATATGGCAATGATCAAGATGGAAACCCAGTCTTACCGAAGTATTCCTCGAAGCTGCCGGTTGGGTGCCGGAAGTTTCAACCGACAGAATCTTGCCAGATGATGCCGATACTTCATGCTGTGTGCGCGAGCCCAGCATGTATTCACTAATGATCTCACCATAAATCTCAAAATCTGCAGTCTCATCAGGTTGAAGGAAAAACACTTTTTCTGGTCTCACCATCAACAGCTCCTGACCCTCGGGTACTGGCGAGCTTAAAGATGCTGGTAACTGAACACACAAACGGTCAACACCCTCTATATACGAAACAGTATTATTGCAATCTCTAGCGATAGCGAAAAGATTGACGTCACCCATGAATTCAGCAACAAAGCGGCTCCGGGGTTTGGAGTAGATTTCGTGTGCAGGGCCTATCTGCTCAAATTTACCATCACGCAGAATCGCTATGCGATCTGACATGACCATAGCCTCTTCCAGGCTGTGCGTAATGTACACAAAGGTTTTGCCCGTGCGGCTGTGTAGTGCTTTGAGCTCTTTTTCCAGCGTCTTTCGAAGTCGATAGTCCAGTGCGGATAAAGGTTCATCAAAGAAAAGAATTTCCGGATCAAAGGCAAGCGCACGAGCAAGCGCTATACGTTGTCTTTCACCACCGGAACACTCGGAAATACGCTTGTCATAAAAGTCCAACGGCAACTGAAACAATGCCAACAGCTCTTCTGCGCGCGACCTGCGGGCATTTTCGTCCACCCCTTTGATCTTCAACGGAAACTCAATGTTCTGCCCAACACTTCGATGTGGGAATAGAGCTAATGATTGAAACACCATGCATGTTGGACGTTGGTTGGCAGGGAGTGTATCCAAACGCTTGCCCCGAAGCGATATCGTACCTGCTGTCTGTTCCTCCATACCCACCAACAATTTGATCAGCGTTGTTTTACCGCTACCCGACGGACCTACTATGGTCAGAAACTCGCCTTCCCTAACATTCAGATCGATAGGATGTACAGCCGTGAAGCTGCCATAGCTTTTGCTTAGTCCCTGTATTTGCAGAAACGCACTGTTTTCCTTCATTATTGTTTTCAGAGAAACTAACCGCGTTTTACAGCCGAGTAGATTTTAATCAGCTCATCATAGGACGCCACGACGTCGTACTCTACCGAGCGCGCCATCTCCTCATCCAGAGATTCCCATTGAATCGAATCCAGCTCTTCGGAATCCCATAAACTAAATACATCGGGGTCGCCCATTTGTGCTACGGGATTGTAGGTTCCTTCAGCAAATCCCACAGCTTTGGAAATTTCCGGTTGTTGAACGAATTCCAGAAAATCCTCTGCCAGAGACGACGGGTTCGGATTGTTGACCAATGAGGTTAGTTCTATCCACACAACACCGCCCTTACCGTCAATAGGACCGGAGTTCGGTGTAATACCTCGGATATTGGTCGCACCATCAAAGCGAGCCGGACTTGCTGTGTAGGTTCCACCGGTGAAATAGGCATCAATCTCGCCATTGATTAATGCCGTGTTCATCGCGACCAGATCATCGGTCAACAGTTTTGAATTGCCCAATATCGTTTCAGCGGTGGCTGTGAATTTTTCCATTCCAGCTTCATCCATAGGTACAAACGGATTCTGATCGCCCGTCAGCGCCATGTGTATGATGTTCCAGTTATCGTATGTGAGGACACCATAGCGATCTTTCATCGCAGGATCCAGAAACAGCTTCCAACCCTGATCTTCAGCCATTTCCCGACTGATTTTATCTGTGTTGACGACGAAGCTGAAAGGTCCATAGCGTTGCGGCATACCAATGAGTTCCTCTGAGTCATCGAATGCGAGCGGATAAGGTGCAGAGAACTGGCTGGACATTTTGTCGAAGAGCGGCATGAATCGTTCTTTATCAAGCGGCTTGATCAAGCCTTCCGGCATCAGCTGATTGCGCGCCCACGGCTGATTGAGATTTATAAGATCCCAGACGTTCACTTCACCTGCGCGCAGTTTGTTGATCATGTCAGGATCAGATGTGCCACTCTCTGCCCGAACCTGTGCGCCCTTGTGAATATCACGAAATGGCCCAAGCACGTCGTCGGTGTTGTAGCCCTCCCAGCATAATATATTGAGTTCATCGTTCCTGGCTGCGGATACAGGACCGAAGCGTCCGAGCGCAGCAGCACCTGCAATAGCCCCCAGTCTTTTGTTAAACGATCGACGAGTCATTTTCATAGGACATACCCCAGATTGAATTGAACCCTCAGGCACGTAGCAAGCGGTGCTGCTCTTCCACTCCAGTTGCAGATTCAGCTCGTACGTCAAGCCTTCCTAAAATTAGTTTTCCAGTAATTCTCACCGAAATCAAGCAAATTGTTGCATTTCACAGATATTATCTTTATCTTCCAACCAAGATTTGTACCAAGAGCGAACGCGTTGATATGGGTGAGCTATACGCAATCAGCTACATTGAACAACTCAGACAGGCCGTCATGAAATCCCTGGGGCAATGGGGTTTCGCCTTAGACGCAAGCGTCTCGCTGCTGACGGTTTCCGAAAACGCAACCTTTAAGGTCGTGGAATCCGATAGTGAGCATACTAGTGAAACACGCTATGTGGTGAGAGTACATCGCCCCAACTACCACACTCAGGCAGAAATTGAATCTGAGCTGCGGTGGATAGAGGATTTGCGTGCCGAACAAGTCGTCATCACGCCGAAACCTGTGCCGCTGGTAAACGGCGGAACGATTGCCATATTCAAGGAAGGCGATAACGCAAGACATATGGTTGCCTTTGAATTCATGCCCGGTGAGGAGCCCTCCACCACCGAATCGCTTTCTGCAGGTTTCAGACAATTAGGGGCCATCACTGCAAAACTGCATCAACATTCGATGAAATGGACGTTGCCAGAGGGCTTCACCCGCAAGACCTGGGATTTTGAAACTACCATCGGTGAATCACCACATTGGGGTCAGTGGGAGGATTGCCCTGAACTTACGACTGATGACAAAGCACTTTTAAATGACACTGTTGCTGTGATAAAGGCAAAACTGGAAGACTTTGGAGTTGGTTCGGACAAATTTGGACTCATCCATGCTGATTTGAGGTTGGCTAATTTACTTGAAGATCACAACAGACTTGCCGTTATCGATTTTGACGACTGCGGATTCGGCTGGTATGTATACGACTTTGCATCGGCGATTAGTTTCATCGAGGAAGATCCCCAAGTGCCTGAGATACTACAAGCATGGATTTCTGGATATAGAGAAATTGCCGAGCTAAACGAGGCCGATGAACAAATGATACCGATCTTCATCATGCTGCGTCGAATCATGCTTACAGCCTGGCTAAATACGCATTCTGAAACACCCACAGCCCATGAACTTGGCGTCGACTTTGTCGATGGCACGTTACGTATGGCCCGTAACATGGCGCGCAGCGGTACACCGTTGACTCTATAACCCGTTTAGCAGTGACTTAACAACATGAACGTTGAAAAGCGCCAGATCCTGGATATGAATGCCTTCGATCCGACACGATCTGATGGCAACCTGGCTCAACCATTGTCTCGACGGTTAGCTAATCTTGGTGCAACCTCTGTGTTGTTCTATCAAGAACCGATAGAAATGATCAGCGCAAAAGGCGCATGGATGACCTCACAGGATGGCACTCGGTATCTGGACTTCTACAACAATGTATTGTCTCTAGGACACAGCCATCCCAAGATCATTCAGGCTATTCAGAACCAGAGTGAACTGCTGACAATCAACACCCGTTATCTTAATAGCGTTGTAGATGATTACCTTGAAGCTTTAAAAGAAAGGCTACCACCAGCACTATCCAATATTGCTTTGACTTGTAGTGGTAGCGAAGCCAATGATCTGGCTTTGAGAGTGGCTCGCACCGTAACTGGCAAGCAAGGATTTATCGTCACGGAAAACGCTTATCACGGTAATACCAGTCTGGTCACTGACATTTCCCCTTCTGCACTTAAGCGCCGCGCTCTTCCCGATGACGTCGTGGCTGTACCAGCGCCAGGGAGATTCAATTATTCAGATTCAGTTGCCGATGGGTTCGCCCGAGCAATCGAGGAAGCCTGTACCGTGTTGGAAGTGCGTGGACATGGCGTTGCAGCCTTTATTTGCGATTCGGTGTTTTCAAGCGACGGTGTCTATACGAAACCGTCTGGATTTTTGGCACAAGCGGTTAACACCGTACGTACCCATGGCGGACTTTACATCGCCGATGAGGTCCAACCTGGCTTTGCTCGTACCGGATCTGGTTTCTGGGGATTTGAAAACCACAAGGTTATTCCCGATATGGTTACCATGGGGAAGCCTATGGGCAATGGGTATCCAATCGCCGGTCTGGCCACCAGAGCTCAGTACTTCACGCAGTTTTGTGAGGACGTCGGCTACTTCAATACGTTTGGTGGCAATCCCGTCGCGGCTGCAGCAGGTCACGCTGTGCTTAATGTAATTGACGATGAGGCGTTACAGGAGAACGCAATGAACATGGGCCACTATCTGGAACATGCACTTAACTCATTAACAAGCACAACACGGTTGATCTCTGAGGTTCGATGCACGGGTTTATTCATTGGTATTGAAATAAGTGTCGACAGGAACATCCACGAACCAGACCCCTCCACCGCAACAGCGGTCATTGACAATCTTCGCTATCAAAATGTGTTGATCGGTGCTGCTGGCAAATTCGGAAACATTCTCAAAATAAGACCTCCCCTCTGCGTCAATCAGCAGGAAGCAGATTTCTTTGTAGATAAGCTGGCATGCGCACTGGAGAAAATCTAGGATTTATACGGTGAGTATCATCACTAGCGCCCTTTCTCAGAACCACACACCAGCACAGTGGTGCCGTGTTGTTTCAATACTGTTCCGAGCTCGCCTATCGGTCGTTTGTCGGTTACCAGAGTATCAACATCTTCCCACTTCGCAAAACGTGCAGGAAACACTTTTGCGAATTTCGAGTGGTCTGCCACAATCATTGTGCGAGCGGCCTTTGTTCTCATACAAGCATACACATCACAGGCATCTATCAGTGCATCAGAAGCACCATTTCCATCGAGACCGCTGGCACCGGTTATGGCCCAATCAACCTGGAAGTCATCGAGGAAGCGTACTGTTCGGGAACCATGCATTGCCCCTTCCGTTGCGTGATACACTCCGGGAGCCATCATTACGGTGATGGTCGGGTTCAGCGACAATACTGTTGCCACGCCAAACGAATGTGTAATTACCGTTATGTCGTTCATCTGGATCGCGATTCTGCGTGCGACGTGAGTCGTGGTAGCACCAGAGCCGATCATCAGAGTTTTTGCGCTCTGCAAGCACTCAACAGATTCCCTGGCTATTGCTTCGCGTTCTTTGATCATCAAGCTGTGTCGAATATTCACGACAGGCTCAAGAGATGACTTCAACAGCGCCCCGCCATAAGTTCGATCCACTATTCCCTTGCTGCTAAGCTCATCAAGATCACGGCGAATTGTTTCTGCAGTAACCGTCAGCAAATCAGCCAATTCGTTGACTCGGGCGTTGGGGCGTGTTTCGAGCAAGGTCAATAACCGCCGTTGCCGCATTTGCTTCTTGTTAGGCATGTATTTTTCAGCTGCACAGTCTCTTGCTCGTAGCGTATCAAACACCTTGCCATATGTTTACTCTAAATCGGTCTCCGTTTAGCCCTAAGCAGACTACCTGATTAACGAAATATCAGTTGAACCGGGGCACTCAATGAACCGTGGTGTAGTATCTGATGTAGCAATGATCATAACGTACAGAGAAAGCGAACCTGTCCTGGAAAACTTCGTATCGATCTTTTTACTACAAGAACGCTGAGCCACCTGACGATATTGTGCTCTCAGCTGACAAGACTGTCTTACTGGTTATCGATATTCAGAATACCTATCTGGAATTGCCAGAGGACGAAGAGGAGGCAAAAATGCTGGCAGCCTTTTCCTACGCGCATAAACGAAATGGTTATTCCCACAACCGCAACACTGATCGCAAACTGTCGGCAAAGAGCTGTCGAAGTGATCTTTGCTCGCCCAGCCTAACCGAAAGACGACGGACGAGATCGCTCCCTGATCCAGAAAAAGCCAGGCCTTAATTACCTGTTATTACCCAAAGACCGCGCTGACAGCCAGATAGTTGATGCACTTTCGCCTCGAGGCGATGAGATTACGGTTTTAAAGACTACGGACTTAGCATTAACAGGAAAAATTTAACGATTGTTACTCAGAAACATGGGAATCTCCACTGTTGTCGTTGCTGGTATCTTCACAGACCAATGTGTTCCTTCCACGGTGCGCAGCCTTGCAGACGAGAGCTTTGGTGTGGTGGAGGATGCTTGTGCGGCAGCAACAGAAAAGCTGCACCTGAATGAACTTGAAATCATTAATATGATTTTCTGTCACGACGTAAATTCCGAGGAATTGACTTCATTCTTTCAACATTGATTGTTGCGCATGTTGCCAGGCTTCTCCAGTCCCATCAATTGTAGAACAATGGGGGCAATGGTCGGCATACCATTGCCTAGCTCAAAAGACTGAGAATCATGCACAGCGAAAGTATAGTGGGTATAAACCTCCCACCACCATCAAGCCGCCACACAACAATTCGCTCAACCAGGCTATTTTCATCAGTGAATCGTCTGCAATGACTTGCCCACAAACTGTTTGAAGCACCGACTGGCACCCGGCCTATCTACTCCATCCTACATCTTGCACCTGATCAATCTCTAGCGTGCAACGATTGCCCTGGCCGAGCGCTCCTACCCGCCTGCTCAGCACAGTAGAATTTGTGGTCCCGTTGCGAACAGAATCGAAAACGAGGTGAGCCAGTGCTCGGTCATCTGTTTTCTGCAGAAGTCCAATTTAAGTCACACTGACTCCATGAGTCTGGAATTTTCGATCCAACACAACCTTTTTTGTACGGTGGTGCGCTTTAAATCAAACTGCAATAAGCGCCGCAATAGAAGGATCAGCCTCATACCCTTCCAGCATAAAATCATCAAACGTAAACGCGAACAGATCTTTCACTGAAGGATTGATCCTCATCTCAGGCAATGCCTTAGGCGTACGCGACAACTGCGTGGCCATTTATTTAAAGTGATTGCTGTACAAGTGTGCATCACCCAAAGTATGCACGAACTCACCCGGTTACAGATCACACACCTGCGCCACAATCATCGTCAGCAATGCATACGATGCAATAGTAAACGGTTTTCCGCTCACCCCTGTTTCGGGGTTTTTCGCTATTCTCACTGCTTTGCATAGAGCAGGTCGCGTGTCATTACATGTTTCCAGCGTAGTGCGCTCCGGCTGAGCCTGGCAGCAAACTACCTCGCTGACTTCAAGGCTTTATCAGCATCCGCATGCTAAAATGCAGCTGCGTAATTTTTAACGTCTTCCGGCGTGGCTCCTTCATCGCGAAACGCCTGTTTCCAATTGCTAGCAATCGTTCTGGCCATTTGGGTTGCGTGCTGCCTGGCATCATCAGTGGCCAAATCGAAAAATTCACAGGCCTCGACAGCGACATCAATCGAAGCGTTAAAAGTACCACCTTGAACAATGCCAGTTTCCAAGACCCTATGACGCGCTGGCGATAGGATGATATCGAATGCAGGCGACAGCCGCCATCGATCTCCACCCGTGTATATAAAGCCGTGGTTCTTCAGATGATCATCCTTGTTTGATAAGAGAATTGTAAAAATGATCCGGCTCCAGAGTTCATGCAGATCGTCGACTGGCTTGCTGGAAATTTGCCTAATCACGTCTGCGATGTCCGTGTAAAACCCACCGTCCTCACTGTTCCATTCCATCGCGGTGCGAGCTGACATGTAGGGGATGCGCGCATCACCACTGCGATCAAACCGGCGGATAGGGCGATCCGGACTGTCGCTGTCTTTTAGTTCCAGCTTCGACTCTGCAATCCGCAATCCGCATATGGCTGCCAGCTTGAGAGTTGCTACTTCGACTCGCTCAACCGGTCTGGTGTCATGTGCAGAAGTGAACTTGGCGATCCACAGATGTCCGTCGCCCACTACATTGGCCTTTGGGCGTGCGCCACCGAGCGACCCGGCCACCTCTGCAAGATCACGAGCTTCTTCCTCAGCGCCAGCCGGATCACGTTCGAACCGCTGCACAAGCCCACGCAGGCGCTTCAGTTCCACCAGGCGGGGCTCGGGTGGGGTCAGTTCGGATAACGGCTCCATGTCATTTCCCAAAAATCGCAAAGCGCCCTGCCGCGTGCGGTCGTCGGACAGCGTTAGATAATCGAATTCGCTGAGACCACCTCCCAACGCCCTGGTCATGAGTGCACGTCCCCATGAATCCGGGGCGGCATCAGAAAAACATCCGCTGAGTGCTGAGCGCTTGTTGTTCTTTCCAGAACTGAAGTGGCGTCCCTCGCGCAGCGGCAACCCCGGAGAGAGTGCGAAACGCTCGGACGCTGTCCGCCACTCATCAGCATATTCGAACTGGGAATGCTGACGCCGTCCGTCGGTCTCGAAACGCAGACGACCAACGATGTGTTTGCCTTCGCCAATGGCGACTTTCGCTTCGGGCATCAGAATCCGACCCCTTCGACATCATCGCTGCCCGGGGCAGCCTTGTCGCCTGTACTGGACATCGCCGATCCAGATCCACGTTTCCGATCGATCCGCTTCGAAAGCATCTCTCTGTCAAGCAGCAGCCCAGTATCATCGGACCCCAAATCGAGGAAGTCCGAAATCCGATCGATCTCGCCAAGCACAAGGCAAGCCATCGCAAGCGTACCAACGCTGACACCGCTATCACCCTTCTCCAAGCGTATACCGGTGCTCTCGGGACACACCGACCCTCTCGGCGAATCCCTGAACGGATATACGCCGCTTCAAGCGAGCCGTTTTGATGTTTGCTCCCAGAGACTCAAGGGCCCGTTTTGCGTTCAAGGATTTCATTTTGACTGTCATATTAGACGCCTAAAATTAGACGCCTAAAACGCATTTAACTGTCAAATATGATAGTTAAGAGATTGAATTACAGTAATGCATCTTCTGGATCTGGGTATTCTGCAAATTCTGGAGAGAAGCCACGGTTAGCCCATACAACTCCCAGTCGTGACACAGCGTCTCGGAAGGATCAGCCTCGTACTCTTCCAGCGTAAAGTCATCAAACGTGAACGCAAACAGATCAGTCACGTACGGATTGATCTTCATCACCGGTAGCAACTTGGGCGTACGCGACAACTGCGTGGCCAGCTGATCAAAATGGTTAATATATAAATGCGCATCGCCCAGCGTATGCACAAACTCGCTAGGCTCCAAATCACACACCTGCACAATCATCATAGTCAGCAACGCATACACTTGGCATAGTTCTCAGTTTTGCCGATAAATCACTCTGCAGCCAAGTGATGCGGGTTTCCAAGTGGGTAGTAAGTCCGATAACGCAGTGCCATTGCTTGACAGGCAGCTGACTGGTGATCAGTGCGGATTTGGACCCGTAACGATCCTCCATCAATTACAGCCTGAAACACCTGCCAGAGCAGGACGCGCGCGTCGAACTGTTCAAGCAATTCTACGGGGCTGATTTTGACGAGCGAACCCGCAGTCAGATAATTTTGAGAATACTCCATGATTGCGCGTCATAGTGACTTCAACCGTAATCGAGATGTGATTATTCGCAATGGCATCCGTTTGATGCCCGGCCTGCGTTGAATTTACCGCGGATGCTTTCCCGAACTTGCGAAATGAGAAAAAAACCTCTGACGGCAGTTGCCGGATTGTTTAATATAACGATCTGGGAAGCCCAGTGCCAGTCGGACATTGACGCCCGTTCGTTATCTGACTGTTTTACGCATCTGAATCTGGCCCATACATTAATATCGACGAACTCGGGACCCGCCTTTTCAAGCAGATTGCCGCTATGTCACGATCCCGTAAAAAACGTAAGAATACCAACAACAAGAGCACCGGCAGGCCGCGGGCGGAAGAGCAGTCGGCTGCTGGCAACTGTAGCGCTCTTGCAGAGAAGGCACAGGCAGCGCTCGCCGCCGGGCGCCACAAGGATGCTATTGTCGCCTACAAGTCCCTGCTGAAAAAGGAGCGACGCGGAGTCTGGGTGACAGGTCTTGCCAGCGCCTACGCGGCCCGTGCTTGCGAGCTTGCTTGCAAGGGCATGTTCAAGGAAGCGCTGGTTATCTGGGAGCAGCGGGCAACAAGCTGTGGCACAGCGTTGTATACCAGCAACCATGTCATCTGGACACTTCTGTCCGGCGATCCTGAAACAGCTGTGACATTGTTCACGCAACTACCGGATGCCCGGATCGCGAAAGATGAGCGAGCGCGGGTTTCAGAGTACTTCGCAGCCTCCGCGCTGACGGGTGAGTCTCGCATTGTTGAGCTTCTGCCCGCTGACGATCCGGTGGTCCGTGATTATGGCATTGCCAATGCATTATTGATAGCGTTCTGCGCTGATGATGCAACAGCGCTCGAAGCACAGTTGAAAGCCATTTCATACCGGTCACCCTACCGAGATTTTCGCCAAATCATCAAGGCCTGGCAAATCGGCGAACACTCGCCTGGCGACTTGCCCGCCGCCTTAAGCCGCATCGCCGAGCATTCACCTTTTCGCTCTCTGGCCAATACATTACTGGAACTGTGTTCATCCGAGCAAAAGCTAATGACAACCGCGCCGCAGGAGGTTTCAACACTGACGCTCGAAGCGGCGATAAACGGCTGGTCCGGCAAGCAGATTGACTTACTCAAGGCAGCAAGCTCACTGGGACCTGAGCCCAATGCCAAAGCACTGTTCAATTTACTGGTGCGCTTTGCTGCGGTGTTCGAAGCACCGGTCGCCCGTTCGGCTGCATTGAAGATACTTATTCACTATCCACAGGGACAGCAGAGCTTTACCAGACATTTCGGCAAACTGTCACCGTTCGAACATGCCAGGCTCGACGCTCAGATAGCAGATGTAGAAGGCGACCCCTACGAGGCCGATGAGGCCTGGCGTGATGTGCTTGACACGTTGGAGCAAATGCAACTTCGTGAACCGGGTAGTGATCGATTGCGTGAAGCGCTGGTGTTACGCAAACTGGCCGATCAATGGCTTGTATTTCAACGCAATGAATACCCTCAGCCGCAAGTCGCCAAGGATCTGGAGCGTAGCCTGACGATTGACCCCGATGATGTTGCAACGCACATACAACTGATCGACCTGCAACGCAAGAACAATGATCTGAAAGGTGCACGAGCTAGCGTCAAGCAGGCAGTCGAACGTTTTCCTGACAATACCGCCGTTTTGATTGAGGCTGTACACACCGCCATTGAAGGTAATGCCTTTAAGAAAGCCGCCAGCATCGCACAGCAGATACTCAAGATTGATCCCATCAACGTCAAGGTACAGGGCATTCTGCTGAACGCCCACGTGGCGCATGCTCGCAAACAGATCAAGACGGGGAAATTCGATCTGGCCCGGCGCGAACTCATGGCGGCTGCCAGCTGGGCGCGTAGCCCTGAAGCCCAGGGTGCAGTCAAACTGACAGGCGGTTTCCTGGAGTTCTCGGCACAGGAAACCTCGCTCGGGCAGAGCTTGCTCAACGAAGGCGCAGCACTTAGTGGCGGTGGCCTTGTCGGTCAGTATCAGTTACTGATCGAAGCGCAGAAACTCGGTGTGCAACGTAAGAACTGGTTGAAACTTGCAGCACTACCCAAGGCGAACAAGTTTGCCAAGCGTGAGCATGTACTTGCTCTGGTACGGGCTGTGAGCAATACACATGGGTTGGAAGATGACGACATCTACGGCTCATTACTCGAGTTTGAAGGCGTCATTCGCAAAAGCATCAGCGAGCCTTATACCTTAGCCGAGATGGAGCTGGTGTGTGAAACTCTGCATCGATATGGGCTGATGCGGCTACTGGAACAGTTTGCCCAACGAGCGCATGATCTTTGGCCGGAGCAGACTGTTTTTATCTTTCATGGCTTGTATGCAAAGGCAAATGGCTCAGTTCTGAAGCTCAGTGATAGCGATCTGAATCGACTTGACGATGCCATTGAGCAAGCTCAGAGCGATGGCGATAGTCGGACAGTGCATCGCATCGCAGAGTTCATGAGGCCGCCCATTCCGTTTGGGTTCTCGCCAGGATTTCCACCAGGGCCGCCGCCAGGTTTTCCACCAGAGTTGGCCGAAGGCATATCCCGGGATCTTGCTAATTTAATGGATGAGATCGATCCAGAGACTTTGGCGAGTTTGTTTGAAGCCATGGATCGCGATCTGGAAAATGGAATTGTCGGCATGCCGCTGAACGATAACAGTGAACCTGCACAAACACGCAAACCCAGAAAACGTGATGCGAAACGCCCCGTCCCTAATGTTAACCAAAAGGATTTGTTCTGATGCTGGATCCCTGGCACACACTGGGCATTAGCCACGATGCAGACGACGATGCCATTCATCAGGCGTATTTGCGGAAGATACGAAAGCACCCGCCGGAGCGCTATCCAGAGCAATTCAAGGCAACGCGCCAGGCGTTTGAACTGCTGGAGACACGTCACAAGAGACTGCAGTACGAACTGTTTGACACGGAACAACCCACTCTGCCAGAGTTGCTTGCTCTAGCACTGTCAAGCAGCGGCTCGCAGCGACCCGATGTCAATACACTTCGCCAGGTGATAAAACAGAGCCTTGCTTCAGCCACCGTGACCGTACCCACTAACGATAGCTAACACACCGTTTTGAACACCCATCTGATTGCGGAACATCGATGAACTCAGAGACCAGGGATCGACTCGTCGAGCAGTTCCGTGCCTACCTTGCCGACAACGCAGCAGACGCTGTCTGTAATGAAGCAGTGGCAGCCAGTGATATCGGGACGGAGACCGGCAGCGATCTGTTCAGTGTGTTTACCGAGCTGGCGGTGCTGAAAAATGAGGTGCGTCTGGAATCGCGCCAACTGAAAACCGCACTGGAGAAGTTTGGCGAACTGTTTGACAGCCTGCGCGACTCCAATCAACAGTTGACGCACGAGCTGAACACACAAAAAAGTGCCGCATCACGCACCATTGGTGATACCGAAAACAAATTGTTGCTTGAGATTGTGGACCTGCGCGACCGTCTGCAGGCAGGCCTTGACGCTGCACAGGGATACCGTGCCACCGGGTTTGCCAGGCTCAGTGGAAACGCTACTGGCTTTATCGAAAGTCTGGCTGACGGGATGGCCATCTCGCTGCGTCGAACAGATGAGCTGCTCGCTCGCTATCGTGTTGTACCGCTGCAGGCAATCGGTCAGCCACTAAATCCAGTAACAATGCATGCCAATGCGGTGGAGACCCGCACGGACAAGCCGGATGGCACTGTACTCAATGAAGTCAGAAAGGGCTATATCCGCAATGATGAGGTGCTGCGTATTGCCGAGGTCATTGTTAATAAGAAGTCTAGGAGCGAAATTCAATGACAACCACCATCATCGGTATCGATCTGGGTACTACCAATTCGGAAGTGGCACTGGTGCGGGATTCGCGTGTCGAGATTCTGGATATCGCCAAAGGAACAAAGCTGCTCCCCTCTTACGTCGGACTGTCCGATGATGGGGCGTTGCTGCTTGGCGACACGGCCAGAAATCAGTATGCCTTGCATCCTGAACGTACCATCAGATCCATAAAGCGCCAGATGGGCAGCGATAACAAGGTCAGCCTGGGTGGGCGCGAATATACGCCACCTGAAATTTCAGGCATGATCCTGCGCCGTCTTAAGTCCATCGCCGAGGCGCACATCGGTGAGTCAGTAACAAGCGCTGTGATTACCGTGCCAGCGTTCTTCAACGATGCTCAGCGGTTGGCGACACGCGAAGCAGGTGAACTGGCCGGTCTGGATGTCGCACGCATCATCAACGAACCGACCGCTGCAGCGCTCGCCTACGAGGGTGCCAGCCAACAACGCAAGCGAGTACTGGTATACGACCTTGGTGGTGGCACCTTTGACGTGTCAGTTGTCAAAATGGAGAGCGGCATCGTTGAAGTACTTGCCAGTCACGGTAACAATCATCTGGGTGGAGATGATTTTGATCAGAAAATCGTGGAGCATTGCATTGCGCACCTTCAGGAGGTGTCAGGAGTGGATGCGACCACGTCCGACATGGCCATGGCACGTATCACGCGTGCCGCCGAGAATGCCAAGATTGTGTTGTCGAATGAACCCTTTGTGCTGATAGAGGAGGAGTATCTGCTCGATCATGCGGGCAAACCCATCAATCTTTCGCTGGAATTATCTCGTGACGACTACGAAGACATGATTGACGGCTTCATTAACGAGACGCTGGATGCAGTACACATTGCGATGGAGGGCGCTGGACTGAATGTCAGTGAGCTGGACGAGATACTGCTGGTCGGTGGTGCCACTCGTACACCGTTGATCAGTCGACGACTGGAATCTACGCTGGGATTGCAAGCGCGAATGGATGTGGATCCTGAACTGTGTGTCGCTGCCGGCGCCGCGATGCAAGGTGCCATGATTGCAGGAGACAACAGCGCGACAGTATTGGTGGATGTCACGCCTTATACGTTCGGAACCAGTGCACTGGGGGAATTCAACGGAGACATGTATCCGTTCTGCTTCATCCCGGTGATACGCAAGAACACCCCCATTCCGGTAAGCAAGACTGAAATGTTCTACACCGCATTCGACAATCAGGAAGCCGTTGAAGTAGGGGTGTATCAGGGTGAAGATCCGGACGCATTGAACAATACTGAAATTGGCAACTATCGTGTTGAAGGCTTGCGCAAGGTGGCATCCGGCAATCAGATTACGGCGACGTTTTCACTGGATCTCGATGGGATCCTACACGTAACCTCGCGTGAAAAAAGCACGGGACTGGAAAAAAGCATCACCATCGACGGTGCGCTCTCCGGAATGGCAAGCGAAGAGCTGAACTCTGCGCGCGAACATATCAATGCACTGTTCAGCGACGAAACCGACGCGACTGAGACGCCTGGTGGTCAACCAGATACAGAAGCTTCTCACAATCGCGAGCAGGTCCAGGTGCAAGCCCTGCTGGAGAAGGCCGAGCGTCTGCTGGCCGATGCATCCTCTGAGGATCGGGAAGATCTGGTCGATCAGATCGAGGCGGTCAAAGATGCCATGAATGACGACAGCGCCGGCTCGTTGCACGAGGCTGTCGAACACCTGACTGATCTGGTGTATTACATTGATGCCTGAGACTAGGATAATGCAAGCGTGTCTTCAGCCCTAAACCTCGTACGCTGCCCCAACTGTCGAGCACGATTGTCGGCAAACACAAGTTGCCCACGATGCGGCACAGATCTCAGCCTGCCATGGCAGATCGCACAGCAGGTAAGTGATCTGCAGCGTGTCGCGGTAGGCCATATCCTCAGTGCACAATGGTCGCTTGCGAATTCGGCGCTTGTCCGTGCGCAGCGCCTGCATCGTAGTGAGTTTTCAAAAGCGCTGCTCGCATTTGTCGACGATCAGTCGTCGCAGTCAATGCACGTTAGCAGCAAACAGGAGAACAATGCTGTAAGCGCCGAACCTGCAGTAGAAGGTAATTCCTTGTCCACTGTGGATCTTGCAGAAATAGAGCGCTATGGGTGACTGGTACTGACTTAACCTCAATGAGTCAAAAAGTGCGAGTCAGAAACGTGATATGGCGTTTATAGCTGTCGCGCTCACTGCAGCCGCCATCGCTAAAGGCAAAAGTGTCACCGAAGAGCATGTTCAGGCAGCCATGTCGGATACGCGAAACTGAGTACCCACTTACGC
>CAYGSW010000110.1:0-18270 GCA_964352535.1 uncultured Granulosicoccaceae bacterium
TGAGCAGCGGGATAAGAAAATGACGGTCGTCGATGCCGTCGTATGTCTCGCCCTTGCTGTTGTTTCCATCGATGAAGATGTCGATGGAATCATCCTGGAAGACAGCCGTGGAATCGCGTATGGGATTGGCAAGGCTAGCGTCTTCTCCCATGACAAAAATGTAGAGAAAGGTTTCGTCGTGCATGGCGAACCATCGAAATTCTGTCTGTCCATCCGGGCGTAGGGCACCATCATCGATCATCAGATTGTCGATGGCGAGCGGTTCACCGGATACATCGTTGAATTGAGCGGCTGAATAGATGTTGTCGTACAGCCCATCGATAACAGGGGCGTCCGCAGGATCAATCGGATTTATTCTGACGTTTACCGTTGTGTCAAATTCATTAGGGGTACTCTGAGAATCAAGTGGGTCGCTGCCTGCATTGCGTTCCTCTAGGTTGGAGAAGCCGTCAGTGTCAGCATCGAAATTTGTGCCTTCGGTAAGATAGACGCTGCTGTCCAGATCCAGATTAACCGAGTCTGTTACCACCTGGCGCACAGTGTGAGCGGCGAGCAATAAATCAGCGTTGGGTGAATTGTCTTCAAACCACTGGATATTGGCAGTGAAAATATCACCACGCGCAACCTTGAAAGGTACTGAGACTGGTGTGACGCCTCGAAATATCAGGGGGTCCTCTCCGGTGACACTGACCACCGCATAAAGTCTGTCCAGTTCCACGCTGCGCAGACTGGCAAAACTGGCTGGCAAGGGCAGCCTGACGTCATGATCAATGCCGGCCGTTGAATCTGTGTTGCCCGGTGTTGAGGGTTGAGAACTCTCTTGCAATTCCGAGCAAGCCGACACCATGATGGTGAGGCAGCAAAGCAAGACCAGCCGTAAGATTGTAGGCTGACGTGCGAAAAGTGCTGTTCTCATGCGTTTGTTCATTGGTGTTGCGTTGACATCCTCCCCTCTGCAAACGGATGGGACTTCTACGGCGCTCGGCATGGTTTTACCGCTTGCTACGGCCTGGGCCGCGTCGCGGGTTCCTGCTTCAAAGGGGCTGCCGATGTGCAAGTTGCCACAGTTCCAGTCTGATATCACCTTCACAGGCCTCTACGGTATGCCATGCCGCGGTGCCGAACGTAACACATTTCTAACCTTCGCTTTCATCCCCACGCTGAACGACGAGGTTTTTTGCTCAATGAGGATAAAATTTGGATTTGAGTCCGTTAACGTAAGCACTCTTACCTGAACAAAAAAAGCGTTTGTGTGGAACCTGTCACCAGATGCCTGTCTGAGTTGTATAATATTACCATTACGTTATGTACGTTAATTCCGGCATCTTAACCATGAGTGTAGCCCGACTACATTACGAAAGCATAGGCTCTAACCCTCGGCAGATCAGGCCGCGACAGGTCTGTGTAGAATACAGCGCTGGGTGGTTGCCGACGCGTGCGCTGCCTGCTGACATTCCCATTTCACCTTGTTCAACCATCAGGGTTCTCGCATATCCGCATGGAAGTCGCTGAACGTCAGACAATCCTGGCACCGGGCGACATGCTTGGCTGCTACCGGATCGAAAGCTTCCTTGGCCAGGGAGGCTTCGGCGTTACGTACATCGCGCGTGACACCATGCTCGATATTCAAGTTGTCATAAAGGAATATCTGCCTGAGAGAATCGCAGAACGTGTATCGCAAAGCACGGTTCAGCCGCGTGACGTCGAGAGTGTCGACGTGTTTCGTCGCGGCCTGGCGAATTTTTTAAAAGAGGCAAGAACGCTAGCGAAGTTCAAACACCCGAACATTGTCCGTGTCATGAGTGTTTTCGAACTCAACATGACCGCTTACATGGTCATGGAGTATGAGCGAGGGCACGATTTGAAACTGCTTTTTACACGCCGTCAGCATGTGTCCGAACAAGCGCTCAAAGCCATCATGGGTCCCATAATTGATGGGCTGGATGAGGTACACCGGCACGGATTCATCCATCGCGATATCAAGCCTGCCAACATTCTGGTGCGTGACAACGGTTCGCCGGTATTGCTCGACTTTGGTTCAGCTCGCCTGGCGGTTGGACAGGCAACTGACACATTAACTGCCATGGTCACCTCAGGTTTTGCACCCCTTGAACAATACAGCGGCCTTGACGAACAACAGGGACCTTGGACAGATCTCTACGCACTGGGTGCGGTGTTGTATTACGCCGTGACCGGCAACGCGCCTGCTGACTCAACACTGCGAGGTGCGGCAGTGCTCAACGATCGGGAAGATCCGCTCGTGCCTCTGACTGTTATTGCACCTGCCGGTTACAGTCATGCCTTTTGCCGGGCGGTGGATTGGGCCTTGCAGTTCAAGGTATCCAATAGACCACAAACTTCACAGCAATGGCGAGCGCGACTGTTTAACGGTGAATCCGAAGAGCGCATCGTGGCAAACACCACGCTGTCTCTGATGGATGCACACACGGTGCCGCTGACGCGTGGCAAGCCCGACGCCCGGCGCATCGCATCTGATGAAAAAACCGTCATCAAGGAGCAGAACCGTTCGCGGCGTTCCACCGATAATCCGATTGACACCTTTGAGTTTCAAGGTGACTCATCCATGCGACATGATGATTGGGACGTCAGCAGTGCCAATCACGGTAGATCGACAAAATTGTCGAAGCTTCGTCGTCGCAACCTTGCGCTGGGCATCCTGCCGCTCTTTTTAATCGCTGTTTTTGTCGCGATGCAGTTCTGGCAGGCCCCAACCACCGTTCCTCCGCAAGCTGCTCTGGAAACAACGCAGAGGGTGCCAGCAAACGGTGCAATACCCGACGCAGAGGGTGCCGGTTCTGAAGAAGCTGGCATTGCAGAGGTGCAAGTGACACAGCAAATCTCGCAGACAGAGGACTCAGCAGAGATCGCGAGTGTTGATTACGATGACGTAGCCAGTGCTCGTGAGGCTGCAAGGCAACAATCACTGGCGGCGGCCAGTAGCCAGCGAGCCGCTGAGGAGGCAGAAAAACTGCGAGTTGCTGCGGCCCGTGAGGCGCAGAGAGATATTGATCGCGCGGTGCAAAGAACTGAGGCGCTTCGTCAGGCCCAGCTTCAGGAGCTGGCAGAGGCAGCAGCTGCCGCTGAACGCGCCAGGCTGGAGACAGCCAGACGTGAGGCTGAGCGCCAGGCCCAACAGCAGGCTGTTGAGCAGGCCAGTCAACGCGAGGCTGAACGGGCGGCGCTGAAGCGTAACGCGGTGAAGCCGGTCATTGATGACGGTGACATGTCTGTTGTGCTGGCCCGCTTTGATGCGCTTTCTACCGCTATAAAGCAGCGTAACGGTGAAGAGCTGCGAGAGATCACGGTTCCGTCAGAGCGCAAGTACGCCTACTTTGATTATGTATTCCGTACCTTTGATAAAGTGGAGGTCAACGTAAGAAACATTCGCGCCAGCAGGCAGGACCAGACAATTCGAGCTACCCTATATATCCAACGAATGATTCGGTCGAACGGTGATATCGCCATTCCTCCAGACGAATTTCGCAGCATTCCGATCTACTCAGTCAAGGAGACACAGTGGTCAGCAATACACTGGTAACAGGGTTCACTCTGTCGTGGGCCTTGTGGTTCGCGATGGTCAGCGTCACAGCTGCGATCGCCCCTAGTGCAGTACTTGCGCAGCAAGCGAGATTTCCAGACTTTGAGTCTCCCATCATCGAGCATGAGGAGCGCAGCGGTGGGCCCGTGGGTGGCGTTGAGGTGTTCGGTGCAACGGTTGTCGACAATGAGGAGCTTGCCCGGGTCAGTCTGCATTATCGTTTCAGTGGTGAAACAGAATACGCAGAGCTTGTCATGCGAGAAATTGCCTCTTCATCATTTTATACAGCCAGGGTCGATACAACCAACGTGCCTTCTGACAGCCTTGGCATCGAGTACTACCTGCGAGCCGAAGATGTTTCGGGTAATCTGGTGCTCAAGGGATTTGCGTTTCAACCGTTAACCCGTCCGTTTCAGGCCAGACCACCTGCAGTAGCACCTGTCGCGCCCAAGCCTGCCGCACCCGAGGTCTCCCGAGGAGGGATCAATTGGCTGTATGTCGGGCTGGGTGTGCTTGTAGTAGGTGGTATTGCTGCCGCCACTCGCAGCGGGCAAGAGGATTCGAACGAGGACTGTGTTGGCGGCTGTGACGTCGTGCTGACGTTCCCGAGGCCCTGAGAACGAATGGGCAGCAATCTGGAGAACACTTGGTAAACGATTGGTAAAATCCCGCGTTACTGCGTTACTGCGTTACTGCGTTACTGCGTTACTGTATGCCTGCGTTGCTGTATGGCTGCGTTGCTGCATGCCTGCGTGCCAGCGGTGCTGCGTGCCAGCGGTGCTGCGTCTGAAACGGCGGGATGTGGCAACACTGCCACTCGCTGTACACCAGAAATCGCCCCCGGGATATATCTGGTGCACAGCAAAGTGTTGCGAGTCAGCTGTCAGCCATCACATTGCAGATGGCATCAGCCAGTTTGTCCAATCTGTCTTCCGGCAATCCGGCCACGTTGATCCTGCCATCACCCACGATGTAGATACCGTGATTACGGCGTAGCGTTTCAAGCTGTTCCGTGTTCAGCGGCAAACGACTGAACATGCCTTTTTGATGGGCAATATAATCGAAACGCTCAGAGTTGGATCGCTTGCGCATGGCATCGCTGAACTGTTGTCGCAGATTCACCATGCGTAAACGCATGGCTTCGAGTTCCTCTCGCCAATCGCTGTTTAGCGCACTGTCGGAGAGCACGATCTCAGTGGAATTTGCACCATGATCTGGTGGCATCGAGTAGTTGGCGCGAATCACTGTGCCCAGCAACCCGTGTGCTCGCGTGGCGGCAGCGTCATCTGTGGCCATCACCATGGCCGCACCTACACGCTCACGATACAGACCAAAGTTCTTTGAACAGCTGGCTGCAACTACCATCTCCGGCATGCGGCTGGCCATGAGCCTGACGGCTGCAGCGTCCTCATCCATGCCATCGCCAAAACCCTGATAGGCCAGATCAACAAACGGAAACAAATCGTTAGCCATAAGATGGTCAATGAGCGTACTCCACTGCTCGAGACTGAGATCTGCGCCCGTCGGGTTATGACAGCATCCATGCAGAACGACAATGTCGCCAGCCTTGGCATGGCCCAGCGCTGCCAGCATGCCATCGAAATCCACCTGACCATGGCTGGCATCGTAGTAGGGATAGCTGTGCAGGGTATAACCGGCAGCACCCAGAAGAGGCGTGTGATTGGGCCAGGTTGGATCTGAAACCCACATGTCTGCATCAGGTCTTCCCTTTTTCATGAGATCTGCCAGGATTCGCAGAGCACCGCTGCCACCCACGGATTGTGCTGCCCTGATACGCCCCGTATCGGCATCCGGTCCAAACACCTGCGTAATCATGGCTGAACAGAACGGTGCACTGCCCAGCGGACTGACGTACGCCTTGGTGTCCTGCGTGTCGAGCAGCTTCTTTTCCGCCGATTTCACGGCACGCATCACCGGTGTTTTTCCAACAGCATCTTTATAAATGCCAACCCCAAGATCGAGTTTGTCCTCACGGGTGTCGGCTCTGAAAGCCGTCATGAGCGCAAGAATGGCGTCTGCCTTGGGTTCTGGTAGGGCTTCAAACATAGCAATGACTCGGGTGAATTCTGACGTTTATTGGTTGTTGCTTAATTACTGAGTTGCCATTTGGTGGCAAGCTCATCAAAAAAACCACGCTCTGTTTTCAAGGTGATCCACGTGTTCAGGTAGTTGATCCACACCTGATCATCCTGTGGAACCAGCATGGCGATTGGCGTTCTGGCGCGATCTTCCTTGACAGGAACCACCATCATCTCAGGGTATTTGACCACCAGCTTGGCAGCTTCGACATTAGAGGTGATGTGTGCATCCGCTCGTCCGGAGAGTACCTCCTGAAAGTCACGTGCCGGAGCCTCGACAATTTTTTTCTGGGCATTGGGGAAAAAATCCTTTACCTGTTGCTCCTGAGTGGTGCCCAGAGTGGCCGCAACGGTAACGTCTTCCTTGTTCAGATCTTCCCAGTCTGTAAATCGCTCGCTGTTCTTTTTAAGCGTTAATGGCACCGTCGCCAGAGCAAAGTAACTATTGGTGAAGCCTGCGGCCTTTGCTCGTCCCGCACTCACGGAGGCACTGCCGGTCATGTGATATTTGCCAGCTGAGATGCCACTGACCAACGTCTTCCAGTCTGTAGGAACAAACTCAAGTTCTACTTCAAGATCCTTGGCAAGTTCTGTGACAACGTCGATGTCATAGCCCTTGTAGGAATTGGTGGCGACATCCTTCACGGTCATTGGATCCCAGTCGCCTGTGGTACCTACTTTAAGCGTGCCACTTGACAGGATATCCTGGAGTACAGAATCAGCAGCACTGGCAGGTGTTGCTACTATCAGTGCAGAAGCGATCAAGGCACTGGCAAAAAATCCCGTGCGTTTGCCAATGCGTTTTAATGTGCTGGCGAATCGTTGCTCGATACGTAGTATCGTCAGAACAGTAGTCATAGTGTAAAAAGCACTCTTGATTGGTTGCACTCAGTATACCGCCAAGCGATGCACATCGTTTGTTTTACCGCACTGAGCTACCTGTTGACGCCGCATACGCTAAGCTAGCGCTCATGAATACAGTGTCAAAGCGCAGTGCGCCTGCAGCGGCGATTATCGAGCTGGATAAGGTTTCCCGATTCTTCGGTAGTTTTCAGGCCCTGAACGAGGTCTCATTACGTGTGCATAGCGGGCAACGCATGGTTATCTGCGGGCCTTCGGGTTCGGGCAAGTCAACGCTTATCCGTTGCGTTAACCAGCTTGAAAAGCATGATGCTGGCAGAGTGATTGTCAATGGCGTTGAGCTCGGCCGGAACAAGAAACAGTTGCGTGCCATAAGAACAGACGTTGGCATGGTGTTCCAGCAATTCAATCTGTTTCCGCACTTGAGTGTGCTCGAGAACCTCACACTCGGACCGATGCGAGCACGCAAGCTGAGCAAGGCAGCAGCCAGTGAACTTGCCATGCGTTATCTGCATCGAGTGCGTATTCCTGAGCAGGCTGACAAATACCCCAGTCAGCTCTCTGGCGGTCAGCAGCAACGCGTGGCCATCGCCAGAAGCCTGTGCATGGAGCCCAAGGTCATGTTGTTCGATGAGCCAACATCGGCACTGGACCCAGAGATGATTTCAGAGGTGCTGGATGTGATGGTGGAGTTGGCCGAGAGCGGCATGACCATGATGGTGGTTACCCACGAAATGGGCTTTGCAAGGCAGGTGGCTGACACCATGGTATTCATGGACGGCGGCAAGATTGTCGAGTCATCGCCTCCGGAGCAGTTTTTTACCCAACCAGAATCAGAGCGTGGCCGATTGTTCCTGCAACAGATCCTGCAGCATTGAGCATGCAAATAATCATCGGACGTTATCGTCTCTGGGTGTTGTTGGCGTCGAGCGTATTGCTTGCAGGCTGTGCCAGTGATCTTCAATGGTATGTCGTATCACCTGCGACTGAAACAGGACGCGCCAATCTGTTGTTTCTGCTGGGTGGTCTGAAATACACTTTGTTGCTGTCGTGCACCGCCATTGTCATTTCAATTGTGGTGGGGTTGCTGGTGGCATTGCCCGGACTGTCAGCCAACCCTGTATGGCGAGGTGTTAACCGGGTGTATGTGGAAGTGGTTAGGGCCATACCCATCCTGGTGCTCATACTCTGGGTGTACTACGGACTGCCCATCGTCATGGGGCTGGCCGTGTCGGTTTTCTGGGCTGGTGTTATCGCGCTGGCCTTGTCAGACAGCGCCTTTGAAGCAGAGATTTTCAGAGCGGGGATTCAGTCCATTGACCGTGGTCAGCTGGAAGCTTCCGATTCTCTGGGGCTGGGGTATATCGACCGGATGCGATATGTGGTGCTGCCGCAGGCCATTCGGCGTGTGCTACCTCCATTGGGCAATCAGCTGGTGTACATGCTGAAGATGTCGTCGCTTGTCTCTGTTATCGGTATGGAAGAGCTGACACGACGGGCTAACGAGCTGGTGACATCTCAATACCGGCCACTGGAAATATATACTGTACTTATTGTTGAATACCTACTGCTTATCCTGTTGGTATCTGCGGGTGTGCGCTGGCTGGAGCGGCGTCTTGCACGGCGTGACGAACGCTGACTTTGCAACGCACTAACCCAACGATTCGATCCCCGTTCCTGCTGCCTGTTCTGCTCGCCTGTGCCAGCTTGACGGTGATGGCGGGTGCAACGATTGCCCCCGGATTGCCAGGCCTGGTCAAGCACTTCGAGGCGTACCCTGACGCGGACTATCTGTCAAGGTTCATCCTCACAGCCCCCGGGCTGGCAATTGCGCTCAGTGCTGCCATGGCAGGGTGGGTGGCCGATAAGCTGGGGCGACGCGTGCTGCTGCAAGTGGGTATTGCGTTGTACATTGTTGCAGGCAGTGCAGGGCTGTGGCTTGACGATCTGATCCTGCTCCTGATCAGTCGTTTTCTTCTGGGCATTGCCGTGGGCATGATCATGGTGTGCTCCATGGCGTTGCTTACCGATCATTTTCAAGGTTCGGAAAGAGATCGTGCCATGGGCATACAGTCATCGGCGATGGCAGTGGGCGGCATTGTATTCATTTCGGCAGGTTCGATTCTGGCTGATGTTTCCTGGCGTGCACCCTTTGCCGTTTATATCCTTCCCATTGCATTGTTCCCCCTGATCTACTGGTTTGTCTACAAACCACCTGTCAGCAGTGAACAACACGAAGCGGGTAACGAGACGTTCCCGTTTGCGCATGCGGCAATGATTTACGCACTGGCCTGTATCAGCATGCTGATGTTCTATTTCATCCCAACGCAGTTGCCATTCTTTGCAATAGAGCTGGGTGCCGAGAGCCTGAAATACGGTGGCTTTGCCATAGCACTCAGTCAGCTTTTCTCGGCTGTTGCATCGGCCAATTATCAGCGCTTGCGTGTGCGTTTCAGTAATCCTCAGATTCTGCTTATCAGCTATGCATGCATGGGTGCAGGCTTTCTAAGTCTGTCTCAAGCTAATTCCCTGTTCACCCTGTACCTGTCGATGCCTTTGATCGGGATTGGCCTGGGATTCAATTTTCCTAACCTTACTATCTGGTTGATGTCCAGAGTGCCATCAACCATGCGCGGCCGAGCCTCCGGGGGCATGACCACATCGGTGTTTGTCGGTCAGTTTGTGTCGCCGCTGTTGAGTCAACCGGTGGTTATCGGTTATAGCTTGTCGACCGCTTTTATCACAGCCGCGGTAGGTATGATAGTGCTGGTGATCGTCCCGACAATCATCGTACAATTCATGCGCAAATAGAGTTCTGATGCGCAAATGGAGTTCATCCATGTCTGACAACATCAAGCAATGCTGCGAGAAACTGCGTGAACTTCTAGGTGATCGACTGTCCACTGGCGCTGCCATGCGCGACACGCATGGGCGTGATGAAGCCTACAGCACACCGGCACGACCTGACGCCGTAGCATTTCCTGATAACACCGCAGAGGTGGCTGATATCCTGCGCCTGTGTTCGCACTATCAGTGCCCGGTTATCCCGTTTGGAATCGGCACATCGCTGGAAGGGCACATCGTTGCGCAGTACGGCGGTGTCAGTATCGACACCAGCCGCATGAACCAGGTGCTGCGGATCAACGAGAGTGACTGGGATGCCGTGGTACAGCCTGGGGTGACGCGCATCCAGCTTAACGAGGAACTACGTACCAGTGGGCTGATGTTTACCGTTGACCCGGGTGCCAATGCCACGCTGGGCGGAATGGCTGCAACACGTGCATCGGGAACCAACACGGTGCGTTATGGCAGCATGCGCGAAAACGTCATGGCCATGGAGGTCGTGTTGCCCGGGGGTGACATCATCAGGACCGGTTCGCGTGCGCGCAAGTCGTCGTCAGGCTATGACCTGACACGCCTGTTTGTCGGCTCGGAAGGCACCCTTGGCATCATCACAGAACTCACCGTCAGATTGTTCCCCCAACCCGATACCATCGCATCAGCCAGCTGCGCATTCGAAAGCGTTGATACGGCCGTGAATGCGGTGATCATGGCGATGCAGTACGGTATCCCCTTGGCGCGTATCGAGCTGTTGGATGAGCTGCAAATGCGCGGAATGAATCTCTATAACCCGGATTTGCAGTTGACCGAAAAGCCGCATCTGTTTCTTGAATTCCATGGCACCCGAAACGGTGTTGATGAACAGATAGCGCTGTTTCAGGAAGCTGCAACCGAGTTTGGAGTCAGTGAGTTTCAGTGGGCGAGCAAACCTGAAGAGCGCACACGCTTATGGCAAGCCCGGCACAATGCCTACTACGCCGGCAAGGCGCTGAGACCGGGATCAGAAGGTATTGTTACCGATGTATGTGTGCCGATATCGCGCCTGGCTGATGCTATTTCAAAGACAAGGGTGCTGATCAACGAGTCAGGACTGCTGGCACCGTTGGTCGGGCATGTGGGCGATGGCAATTTTCATCTTCTGATTCTGGTTGATCCGGATAATGCGCAGGAGATGCAGCAAGCATCGATACTGGCCAGCGGTGTCAATCAGATCGCGCTTGAATGCGATGGCACAGTAACCGGTGAGCACGGCGTTGGCATTGGCAAGAAGAAATACATGCAGCAAGAACATGGCGATGCCTATGCCTTGATGGGATTGCTAAAACAATCTATCGATCCTGACAACATCATGAACCCGGGCAAGCTGGTGAGCGTTAGCGCTGGAGCAAAAGTGAGGGCACAACCATGAGCACAATTCTGACATGAGCACAATTCTGGGCTGTATTGCAGACGACTTTACCGGCGCCACCGACCTTGCAGGATTGCTGGCGCGCAGTGGTGTACATGTATCGCTGCGCATCGGCATACCAACCACTGAGCCTGTTGATACCGCAGCTTTCGAAGTCATTGCATTGAAGTGTCGAACAGCACCGGTTGAGACAGCGGTTGCCGAGTGTCTGGAAGCGCTTGCATGGTTGCAAGGTGCAGGAGCCCATCGTTTTTTCTGGAAATACTGTTCCACGTTCGACAGCACAGCAGCGGGCAATATTGGTCCTGTGGCTGAAGCGCTTATGCAGGCACTGGGAACCGAGCAAACCATCTATTGCCCGGCATTTCCCGAAAACGGACGGTCAATATTCATGGGCAACCTGTTTGTTGGGCAGCAACTTCTAGCTGAAAGTCCCATGAAAGATCATCCGCTGACACCCATGCGTGACAGCAATCTGATGCGTCTGCTAGAGCCTCAGGTAACAAAACCCGTCGGCCTGATTGATCGACTGACAGTGGCCAAAGGTGCAGATGCTATCCAGACAGAACTCAGCACTCTTGAACAACAGGGTACAGCGCACGTCATTCTCGATGCCGTTGCCAATGACGACTTGCAGCTGATTGCTGCAGCCTGTCAAGACATGCCACTGATCACCGGTGGTAGCGCGATTGCCATGCCATTGCCGAGCCTTTATCAGTCCAGTGGTGCACTGTCGGCGGATGTATCCTCTCTACAGATACCTGATGTTGCTCCGGGAGCCGTGATCCTCTCTGGCAGCTGTTCGCAAAGAACGCGCGAGCAGGTAGCCAGCTACAGTGCAAAGGCACCCGGTTATCGACTGGATCCGCTGGTACTGGCCGACAAGGGTGTCGACGATGCATTGACATGGCTGGCTGCCCAATCGCTACAAGAGAGCCCACTGGTTTATGCTACTGCCGAGCCTGATGATGTCCGGGCCGCTCAGCAGCGATTGGGCATCGAGACGGCCAGCGAGCTCATTGAATCGGCACTGGCAGCATTGGCGGTGGCTGCCATAGAGCAAGGTGCCGGCCGACTGATCGTGGCTGGCGGTGAGACATCGGGTGCTGTGACACAAGCACTGGACGTGCAACAGCTGGATATAGGGCCTGAGATTGCGCCGGGTGTACCCTGGACGTTTTGCCAAAGTGCAGGCAAGCGTATTGCGTTAGCGCTGAAGTCCGGAAATTTTGGTGCCGAGACTTTTTTCAGTGATGCCCTCGACAGGCTTTCGGATTAATCAGTGATGCCCTTGACAGGCTCCCGAATAAATTTGTGTGAGTTTGAGTGTTCATGCATCCAGACGACTAGTGAGCGTTTGTATACAATGAAAGTCCGCGTGTTCATAAAACAGCAAAACGTCTCTGGAGGATGTTCATGAAGTCACCTGCTTTAATAGGAAGTGTTCTGGCGGCAAGTGTCGCCACTTTTGCGTTAGCAAATGCAGCGCAGGCTGCTGAGTTACGCCTGTCTCATCAGTGGTCTACACAGGACATCAGGCACAAGGTTGCCCAGATGGTGGCCGATGAAGTTGCCGCTGCCGATGTGGGTCTGGACATCACGATCTTTCCATCAGCGTCATTGTTTAAAGCGCGTGAGCAATACAACCCGTTATCGCGAGGCCAGCTTGATATGACGGTGCTGCCTCTATCCTATGCCGGTGGCCAGCAGCCTGCATACAACCTCACGCTGATGCCCGGGCTTGTGAAAAACCACGATCATGCTGCACGGCTGAATGAATCACCGTTCATGGAAAAGATCGAGCAGATCATGGCAGAGGATGATGTCATGGTGCTGGTGCATGGCTATCTGGCGGGTGGTTTTGCCGGAAAAGATAAATGCATCACATCACCCGATGATATCGGTGGCTTGCAGACTCGTGCCGCCGGCAAGGCGTTTGAACAAATGCTGGCCAGTGCCGGTGCATCCATAGCCTCCATGGCATCCAGCGAGATCTACAATGCCATGCAAACCGGTGTGCTGGATGCCGCCAACACCTCATCGTCCTCTTTCGTCTCGTATCGCATCTACGAGCAGGTGAGTTGCTATACACCCGCCAGCGATGTTGCGTTGTGGTTCATGTATCAGCCGCTGCTGATGAACAAGTCCACCTTCGATGATTTGAACGACGAGCAACAGCAAGCGCTGATGGCAGCATCGGCCAAAGCCGAAGCGTTTTATCTGGCAGAAGCGAAAAAGGAAGATGCTGCATCGGTTGATGTCTTTCGCGAGGCCGGTGTCGAGATTGCCAACATGACCTCCGAGGAGTTTGACGCATGGCGTGCCGTGGCTCAGAAGTCCTCTTATGCCGAGTTCATCAACGATTTGCCGGATGGACAGGAACTGCTTGATCTGGCTTTGGCCGTTGAATAGTCGGTTGTAGAGACGACCACGTGCAAGACACGATTGTGCGTAACGTACGACCGGGCTGGATGCGCGCCATAGGCGCGTTTTCATCCTTCTGCGGTGCGATGTCAGCCACCATGATTCTGGCAGCGGTCCTGCTGACCTGCCAGATGATCTGGGTACGCAAGGTCAACAACGCTTCTACAGTGTGGCAAACCGAAGCCGTTATCTACCTGATGATCGGTGCCACTCTGCTTGGCTTGCCGTATGTGCAGCGGCTTCGTGGACACGTAAACGTTGATCTGTTGCCCCGGTTGCTACCACCAACTCTTCGCAAGGCGCTGGCCTGTTTTACGCTTTTT
The DNA here is from genome assembly GCA_964352535.1 of uncultured Granulosicoccaceae bacterium. Classification (GTDB taxonomy): domain Bacteria; phylum Pseudomonadota; class Gammaproteobacteria; order Granulosicoccales; family Granulosicoccaceae; genus Granulosicoccus. The sequence goes on from CAYGSW010000110.1 coordinate 13,516, forward strand.
ATCGCGATGGCCGTCGTTGGCGTCATGCTGTTTTATTCGGCAGAGCTTTGCCATGTTGCATGGTCACGCGGGTGGAACTCTGACACGGTCTGGGGGCCACCCTTGTGGATTCCGTATCTGGCAATGCCCATAGGGTTCGCTGCCTATCTGCTACAGCTGGCGACCGATCTGTTTGCAGTCATATTTGATATCGAAAAGCCGTTTGACAACGAGGCGCTCTAATTGGATCCGTTAACGCTGGGATTGGTGGTGGCTGTGGCTACCATTGCGGTGCTGTTCTCGGGCGTGTCTGTTGCTACAGGCTTGCTCATTGTGTCAGCTGGATTTCTACTGATCTTCGACGGTGTGCGTTCGCTGGAACTGATGCCCGAGATATTTTTCGGCAAGCTCAACAGCTTTGCTCTGCTGTCCATCCCCATGTTCATAATCATGGGTGCCGCCATATCATCCACGCGTGCAGGTGCTGATCTTTATGAAGCGCTGGATCGCTGGCTGACCCGGGTACCGGGTGGCCTTGTCATCTCCAATCTGGGGGCCTGTGCTTTGTTTTCAGCCATGTCAGGCTCATCGCCTGCCACGTGTGCAGCGATTGGCAAGATGGGTATTCCGGAGATGCGCAAACGCGGTTATCCGGATGCCGTAGCGGCTGGCTCGATTGCTGCCGGTGGCACCCTGGGCATTCTGATACCACCCTCGGTCACCATGATCGTTTACGGCATAGCAACCGAAACCTCCATTGGCCGCTTGTTTTTGGCGGGCGTTATCCCGGGTTTGTTGCTGGTTGCCCTGTTCATGGCGTGGTCTATCTACAGCACGTGGCGAGAGCAAGGCATAGCCGGCGCACTGGAATCACGTTCCTACACCTGGACAGAAAAAATTGAAATTCTTCCGCGTGTTCTGCCGTTCATACTCATCATCATCGGGGTGCTGTACGCCATGTACGGTGGTGTAGCAACACCCTCGGAGACGGCCGCCGTCGGAGCACTGCTGTGCTTGATGATAGCCATCATCATCTACAAGCTCTGGAATCCGAAGTCGCTGTGGATTGTGCTGCGTGATTCAACCCGCGAAAGCGTCATGATACTTTTTATCATCGCCGCCGCTGGTGTGTTTTCGTACATGCTGTCTAGCCTGTCTATCACACAGAGCATTGCCGAGTACATCGGTGCGCTGGATGTTAACCGCTGGGTGCTCATGGGCATGGTGAATCTTTTCTTGCTGGTGGCAGGCTTCTTTCTTCCACCGGTAGCCGTCATACTCATGGCTGCGCCGATTCTGTTGCCGATCATTATCTCGGCCGGATTCGACCCTTACTGGTTTGCGGTGATTCTTACCATCAACATGGAGATCGGGCTGATTTCGCCACCCGTAGGACTTAACCTGTATGTCATTAACGGCATTGCGCCGGATATTGAGCTCAAGACTATCCTGATGGGCTCCTTACCGTATGTGGCCTGTATGGTGCTAGCCATAGTCATTCTGTCTGTTTTCCCTGAACTGGCCACCTGGTTGCCAGAACTTGTCATGGGGAAAGCCGTATCATAACGACGGAAGGGTTTTATAGAACAAGTTCTGTGCAGGAGCAGTACGCGCGTGAGTCGAATAAGTTACCTTTCCGATCTGTTGTCCTCGGTTTTCGTCCGGGAAAGTGCTACCGACGACACCACGGATGAAGGTTCGTTTGCTGAATTGTGTGATGCCATCCTGTCACACCAGGGCGAGAGCTCGGGGATACGGTTGGCTCGCAGCATTATCAGCAAGTTCAACTCGGCCACTGATGATGAGCAGCTGGCGTTTTTCCGCTTACTCGCCGATCGCTTCGATATCAACGCCGAACACGCTATCGAGGCGGCACAGCAGTATTCGCAAGATAGGACTGCGGCAAATCTGGCTTCGTTGATGGATGGCGTAGAGCCACGACGCCAGGAGCTCTTTCGCCGTCTTAACCGCTTACCCGGTGCGACTAATGAGCTGGTCAAGATGCGTGCATTGCTGCATCAGGCCTGCAAGACTGATGCTCATCTGAAGCGCATCGATCTGGATTTTCAGCGATTGTTCAGCTCGTGGTTCAATCAGGGTTTTCTGGTGTTGCGCGAAATTGACTGGCGCACGCCTGCCAACATCCTTGAAAAAATAATAGCGTATGAAGCGGTGCACGCCATTACTAGCTGGGCGTCGCTGCGAAAACGTCTCGAACCTGCTGACCGACGCTGTTTTGCGTTTTTTCATCCCGCCATGCTCGATGAGCCGCTTATCTTTGTTGAGGTGGCGCTGACCGTGGATAGCCCGACGGCCATCGGTCAAATCCTGAAAAGTACCGGTCGCAGAATTGTGCCTGAAAGTGAGGCAAAGACAGCGGTTTTCTATTCCATTTCCAATTGCCAGAAAGGTCTGGCTGGCGTCTCTTTTGGCAACTTCCTGATCAAGCAGGTTGCCAGTGAGCTCTCGGTGTCAGTGCCAGGTCTTGAGACCTTCCGCACACTGTCGCCGGTCCCCGGGTTTACACGCTGGGTGGATGAGCAGCTGGCAAGACTCGATGACCGCAGCGCATCCATTGAAGTGGACAACAGTCAGCCGGTGGGTCCGGTGCCGGTGCAATGGCTGAAGCTTGCGCAACAGGTGAGTACATCTTCATCATATGATTTCATGGCGGACGATAATTTGCAGCTGCAACGATTGGTTGCACACTATCTGACGCAAGCGCGCCGCTTTGACCAGCAGCCAGTGGACCCGGTAGCGCGGTTTCATCTGGGCAACGGTGCCAGTCTGGATGCGGTACTGCCAGGGGCTGATCTGCATGAGAAAGGCTTGTCGCAGTCGGCCGGAGTGATGGTCAGTTATCTTTATGATCTTGATAAAGTAGCGTCCAACCATGAGTTGTACGCCAATGAGCGAACCGTTCAGGCCTCACAAGCCGTCAAGGCCTTGCTGGAAACACCACGAAAAAAACGGAAACGTGCCTGATGTCTAATCACTTGTTCGATGCCTTGTCCTCTGCGCGTTCTCAAGGTGATGGAACGCTATTTGTCTCAGCGGGTGTGCCGCTATTTGATAACCACTCCTTCTTTGATCTCAGTGCCCGTATCGCAAGTGTGCTTCTGGCGGCCGGTGTTGAACCTGGCGACAGAGTTGCTGTACAGGTTGACAAGAGTATCGAGGCATTGGCCTTGTATGTTGCATGCTTGCGGGTGGGAGGCGTGTTCCTGCCGCTTAACAACGCTTACACGCAAACCGAGCTTCAGTACTTTATCGATGATGCTACGCCACAGCTTTTTATCGTCGATCCAGAGCGCGAGGCCATCGGCCTTCAGCTGACAGAACCCTCGCGGGTGTTGACGCTGTCTGCGAATGCTGACGGCTCCTTGATAGCAAGGGCACAGCAGGCGGATGCCATGCAGGGCGTGGTGCCAAGAGATGCACAGGATCTTGCGGCTATCCTGTATACATCGGGAACCACAGGGCGCTCAAAAGGGGCCATGCTCACACACGATAATCTGCTCTCCAATGCACAGACACTGGTCAGCTATTGGCACTTCAGCAGTAATGACGTTTTGCTGCATGCACTGCCGATTTTTCATACACACGGTTTGTTTGTTGCCAGCAACGTCATGCTTCTCTGTGGTGGAAGCATGATATTCCAGTCAAGATTTGTGCTCGACGATGTACTGGGTGCATTACCTCATGCAACCAGCATGATGGGCGTGCCCACCTTCTACACACGCCTTCTTGCCGATACGCGCTTTACCCGTGAGCTTGTCAGCCACATGCGCTTGTTTGTGTCAGGCAGTGCACCGTTGCTGGCGGACACTCATCGTCAATTTGAAGCGCGCACCGGGCAGCGGATTCTAGAGCGCTATGGCATGACAGAAACCAACATGAATACGTCCAACCCGTATGACGGTGAGCGTATTGCCGGCACCGTCGGGTTAGCTCTACCGGGGGTCACGGTGCGAGTGTGTGATCAGCAAAGCCATGAGCCTGTTGCGACGGGTGAGGTGGGTGTGCTGCATGTGCGCGGGCCGAACGTGTTCAAGGGCTATTGGCAAATGCCTGAGAAGAGCGCGGAAGAGCTACTGCCAGATGGCTTTTTCATCACGGGTGATCTGGCTGTGATCGACGAGCAGGGCTACGTCACCATTGTAGGCCGATCAAAGGATCTGATCATCTCTGGCGGGTACAACATCTATCCCAGGGAAGTCGAATTGCTGATCGATGAGGTCGATGGTGTCGAAGAGTCGGCTGTAATCGGTATTCCGCATGCTGATTTTGGTGAAGCGGTGGTAGCGGTGGTTGTTACCCGAGACAAAAGTGCCATGACGCTTGATTCAGCCAGCATCATGAAAGCCCTTGAACCCAGATTGGCCAGATTCAAATTGCCCAAGCATGTGGTGTTTGTAGAGCAACTGCCACGCAACACGATGGGCAAGGTTCAGAAGAAAAGCCTGCGGGAAAGGTATGCAGATCTGAACACTTTGCAAGCCTGAGCTGCCGGGAGAATTGGTGCCGGGAAATCCCTGTCCCGGCTACCCCTGAGTTGTCTCTCCTGCAAACCTGTGTCTGCGGGAAAACATGCTACGTTCACTGATGGAAGCAGCGCCGTCATTCTTATCGATGACTTGAAAACTGTAACGACGGCGGTGCACGCATCTGTACGGATTCAGTGCATTAGTGAGGCTTTATTCCGTTCCTGCAGGTAGAAATGCGGAGCACTTTACTTTTACTCGAAGCCGCTGCTTCCTACTCTATGAGCTGGAC
>CAYGSW010000111.1:0-18198 GCA_964352535.1 uncultured Granulosicoccaceae bacterium
ATTCGCTACGGACGAAGGGGATGCGGGCGCCGGGCTTCCGGAAGGATTGGGTGATTTCATAAATAATCTGGTCTAGACAGCACTATCGGCAACCAGCACCGACTGAAGTAGCTCGAAATCGTCAAGGTACTGGTTAGCCACGTTGGGCTCATCGATCAGAGGGTTTCGGATACCCAGTCGCCCGTGCACCCACGCATTGAACGCAAGCTCCCACGGAGTGGCAGGATCAACTTTCGCCCAGTGCACCAGTGTCTCGAGATGCCTGTTATAAAGCTCATCGATGCCATAGATCATCACCATGTAAAGGATCGAGCGTGCTATGTCGCCGCGACTGATTGACGGAATCACCCATTCACAGTCCCCATCCAGGCCCGTCGTGCCATAGGCAGCCGGATTCAGATCAATGCGAAACGGTCTGAGCACTGCATCGCCGTCCATGTCAAAAGGAAAGCTTGAGCGTGAGGAGTTGATTCCTCGCTCCGCAGCCGCAAAGTTCAGCGGATTGACACTGGCGCCATATCGCACGGCCGTGGGCGCCCCTCGCACCTGCAGATACTGACGCAAGAAGCTACGCGGAATAATATGCTCGACGCTGTAACGTTGCCGTTGATAGAGCTCAGACACCGGTATGCGTCCGTATACCGATCTCACCCAACCGTAATCAGCATCAAAGTAGAACGACCAATAGTTTTCATACTTGTCCCGCCCACTCCATTGCCGCCAGGACATCCGCGACTCAAAAACACCGCCTGCCTGTGCAATGAAGCCTTCTCTGGATAGTGTATGGGCAAGCAGTGAAGATCCGCGACTGGGCACATTTGACGTCGCTGGCTCAATGGCAACAGACTTTGCCAACGAACTGACTTCCACAACAACCGGAGCATGATCAGATTGTTCAGTCTGAGATTTTTCATCCAGAATCAGGTGATCATTTAGCACTTGATAGGCACTGACCCTTGCACTGTGGTTGGCATTGTTGCGGTTGAAGTGGTTGCTTAGCAGAATGTAATCCAGCGTTTTGGGCGAACCTGAGTGCACGTGCGTGTAAGGACGTATACGCGTCTTGTAATCAGGTGCTTGCCGAAAGGCGTCGGTAAGACGGTAAGCGTGAATCTTCTGTTCAATGCCAGCAGGCCAGGTTTCTTTCCTGTCCTGACCGATTCGATTGACAGAATCTTGCATAACCAGTGACTCGAATACAATCGACTCAGCCGAATCGTTCAGATCCCCCAGCACGATGTGAGCGATATCAGGCTCGGCAAGTAATTGAGCAACGATGTGCCGGTATAGCAATGTAGCCTCAGCAGCTCTCTGCCCAAGTGACATGATCTTTCCAAGGCTTCGCTGGCTCATGGTGTCAGCCACCCTGCGATTCCACGGTGTGCGCTTGGGGTAGCTGGCGGCAACGACACCCGAACGGCTGGACTTCAGATGCACAACAACAACGCGAACAAGGCCAAGATCGGGCAGTTCAATCAAGGCTGCCAGCGGCACTCGACTAAAGTTGAAGTTATCCGTGCGTCCAAGCTGCTCCATGCCTTCGGCATCCGGCTGAACCGCAGATACTGTTGTGAACGGGAACCTGGACGCAAGGGCAACCTTCGGTGCCAGGCGAACCTGCTCATCCTCAGGATCACGGACCTCGCCAGGCAGGATAGCGAAGTAGGGGTACCCTGCTTTTTTCAGTAATTGCTCAAGATCAGTACCACTGAAAACCTCTTGAAAGCCTACGACGTCGGCATCCAGCTCCGTTAGCTGTTGCTGCACCCATTGCCGTTTGGCCTTCCAGGCCTTGGCACTGTAGGTGTTTCGCGCAGAGCGTTCGTACCAAAATTCTGGCGGTGCAAGATATTGATACAAATTAAACGTGGCAAAACGCATGTCAGGAAGGCTAGCTTTTCGGGACTTGCCGCAGACCATATCACTTTGGGCTGCCCACCGAACTGCGCGAGTTTTACGAGGTAACCCATCGAGATAAACATCTCAAAGGATCGAGACTGAAAAGATGTGAGCCGAGTAGCATATCGCACGTACCAGTACTGTACGTAAAATATCGTCTGTTCCGCCTATCGGTGAGCGCAACTGTCAACGAAGTGACAATACAACCCTGGAGAAATGCATGTCTACAAATTCACAGTTTCCTGTTTTACTGAGCGTCACGATTTCCGAGAGCGACAGCGCTTACGAGATACACGCAGATATCACCGGATTTCATGCAGATGATGTCACAGTGACCGCTTGGGAGGATTCACTGATTATTGAAATGCAGTCAAAGCACGAAGAGAACCAGAGCTATTACTTGGGAGAGTTTGAACCTGAAAGCTACCGACGTGTAATCCCGTTGGGCTTTCAGTTGTGCCAGGACAGGATCGAATCCCGGTACAACAATGGCACTCTGACAATAAACGTTGCAAAACTGGTCGATCAAAGCGTGACAGCCAGACGCACAAAACAAACTTCAGCTTAAGAAAAGCTCGTCGGAAGAAAACATCCGCTTGGGTTAAATCAGAAGGCGGGTGTGTAGAGTTGCCAGCGCGCTCTCTCTACGCACCTGATTCCAAGACGCCCTGAAGTGCTGTCCACAATTCTGTTGGCAAGTTGGTAACATGACTGCAGTGCGGGTGTAATGACACTACAGACGCTAGCCGAATATCTGCATTTCCGGCGCGGCTAGCTTTATTCTAGGCACCGCCCGGAAACCTCAACCCCATGGCGTGCCAATGACATGCTTTTAGACAGAGCAACAAGCCAGCTTTTAGTTATCGATGTACAAGAAAAACTGGCAGCAGCCATACCTTCACGCGACGAAATCACAGCATGTATCGCCCGGCTTGTCGATACGGCATCACTTCTGCAAATACCAGCTAGCGCCACTGAGCACTGCTCAGACAAGATTGGTAGCACTATAGCCGCATTGCGATCCCGTTTCTCCGAGGATCAGATTGTGCAGAAGCAACACTTTTCGGCCTATGCGCAAGAGGAATTCCAAAACAGAATGCGCATCGTTGATCGTCCTCAGGCCATTCTCTGCGGTATGGAGACTCATGTTTGCGTACTGCAAACCGCGCTGCATCTGCAATCAAGCGGGTTCACTACGTTTATAGTTGCCGACGCTACCAACTCACAGAAAAGCCTGGACAGAGACGTAGCTATTCAACGCGCCCGGCAGGAAGGTGTTCGTGTAGTGACCACTGAAATGGTTTTATTTGAATGGCTGAAACGCGCTGATGCAGATGAATTCAAACCTGTGCTGGACATCATCAAGAGGACTGGAGCAGGCTAAGTTGCCGTACGTCATCACTTGCGAAATACCACCATCGCGTTAGCACATAACCTGGTTTCCCTCTGGCACGGTAATTGAGTATACCTCTGAATACTCTTCGCAGGTTACACACACTCTGATGCCCCCACCAGAGACTGACAATCAGGAACGTTGTGCCCGAGCTATTCAGCAGTTGCGGGATAGGCTAATGGACTTAGCAACTGATCTCCAGAAATCAGGTGACCTGAAGGCAGCACTTGCCTTGCGATTTCGTGCCTATGCACTGCATCCAGGAAACTCCACAGTTCTGCATTCTATCGCTCCGATATACCAAGCTGCAGGTGATGCAAAATCTGCCACCCTCTGTGCTCGTGGTGTGGTACCCGAATGTGCCGAAGCTCAATTCTTCAACGCCAAGGCATCCGGGATCAAGTATGTGTCCGCGCGCAGAGCCTCAAACAATAAACACTACAAGATACACAGCCCTGAAAAACGTGAGTTACCGTTACCTGTCAGCAACGCAGACTCCAGAGGCAGACCTGAGTTCCGGGCCAGTCATACAGAGTCCAGGGGCAACTTTGTCAGCGTCCTTGACAATGGCTCGATGTGGTTCGACGGCTTCAACACCGTGATATGGGATGCACGCAAACGGATTGTAAAAGAACATATCAAAGGTAATGCCGTTGTGGTCTGCGACGTGGTCCGGCAAAGAACAGCAAAGCATCTGGCCGGCACGGTGTGTTTTATCGATGCCAGAAGCTCCTCCATCTACTACCACTGGATGGTTGATGTGCTGCCCAAGATTGCATTGGTAAAAGCGGCTGGCATTGATGTGGGTTCGATAGACTACTTTGCTGTCCGGTGTCACTCCGGATTTCAGATCCATACGCTTGAACATCTGGGTATTCCGATGGAACGTGTGCTTTCCCTAGCGAGTGACCAGGTGCTGCAAGCTGACAAACTGATCGTGCCATACCTCAAGCACGATCGCGGGGATCGTATATACAACGGCTTGGGTCTAGGCATGGGTCAGTGGGTACCGCTCTGGCTGTCTGAATCGTTCGTCTCAACCGCGACGCGCAAGACACCATCGTCAAAGCTATACATCTCTCGCGCAAAAAACGGAACCAGAACCCCGGAAAACGAGGCGCGTTTAGTAGAAGAGCTAAAACAGCGAGGCTTCCAGAGCGTTGTTCTTGAGGAAATGAGCGTTGTTGAACAGGCCAACCTGATGGCAACAGCGTCTGTAGTTGTAGCTCCTCATGGAGCGGGATTAACGAATATCGCTTTTTGCAATACCGGCACCATGATAGTAGAGATTTTTGGTGATTATGTGGTGCCTTGCTATTGGGCTCTCAGCACACTCGCCAATCTGAACTACCACCACTACCTGGCGAGCGAGGCCGCCACCCAGCCACAGAGCAAAGCGCAGTCCGTCAGGTTACAGACCACTGATAAACCACCTGTCAAATCCGCGATCTATAACAAAAATATCGTAGATCTTGCCAGCAGGAGGACACTTGGCATTGATCTGGACATAGATGATTTCGTTGAGAAACTAGATAACTGGATGAGTACCGCCGCAGCGGCCTGAAACAGATCAGGGACATACCTGCTATAAAAAGCCTGCATAACTCGTCAAAAATTTAACCAGAATCTTTTTGCCTGGCAACCCTCAAAAAACGGCAATTTCCACAACCGGCAGCCCATCGGGATTATCCAGCTCACAACCAACGGCGCTCATGGACGCACCGTTGCGATTGAACAGCAACGGGCCTGATTTACTCAACCCGGTGGCACAGTAATCACCGGATTTAAAGGCGTACAAACAGCCGTTGGGAACGGGCTTGCGAAAAATGAAACTGGGTGGCGCTTCACTATTGAAGCCAGCGATGAAAGCGGTTACTGAACCATTGTCAATGGAGGCCGTGAGCCCAACGATATCCTGAGCGCGCATTTCAAAATTGGCACCTTCGTCAGTACGCGACAGCAGATTCAGTGATGAGCCAAAACTCTGATCAAACTTGACCAGACCGCTGACATTAGGAAGTTTTCCATCGGGATTAGCCACTTCACCCTCCAGCAACTGCCGCGTTACGACGACCTGAAATGGCTCAGCAACACTGGCACAACGTTGCGTAGACTCCACGATCAGACCAACTCGACCTTCCTGTGATCCCGGCTCAGCTGTTCCCGGATCAGCATCGCCACCCACTGTGGCGCTCTCAGAAACAGGGTTATCTTCAATAGTGCCCAGCACATTGATGTCGTTATCGTCTGCCCCCGCTACTGGCGCCTGCACGGTGACATTCTCTGTGGGTTGTACATCAGCATCACCCGAATTTACTCCATCGCAAGATACAAGTCCGAGGCATGCAACAACAAACGCAACACCTCGAAGTGCAGACCATACTCTGGTTAGTAATGAAAGGGGTTTTGTAAACATGCCTGGACCTTCTTCCGTTAGTGGACACTGAGTTGGAGACGTGATCCAACTAGCCTGCCACGCCGCCTAAACCGTGTGGCAGGCTGAAGGACTCACCCTTACAGATTAACCCAGTGAACGCTGCATGTACACGATATCCAGCCACTTGCCGAACTTGAAACCCAACCCGTTGGCCGTACCCACATGTCTGAAGCCACAACGCTTGTGCAGTTTTATGGAAGCGACGTTATTGCTGTCACCGATCACAGCAATCATCTGTTTGTATTCACGCTGTGAGCAGATGCCGATCAACTCATTGAGCAAAACCTGCCCAACCCGCCTCCCTTCAAAACCTGCAGCAACATACACCGAATCCTCCACCGTGAACCGATAGGCCGAGCGTTCCTTGTGAGACGCGGCGTAGGCAAAGCCTGCGCATTGGTTGCCATAGCGAGCAACCAGCGTGGGTTGACGACGCAGCTCACGCAGGTTCCAACGCTTGCCAATATCATCAAGCGTTGGCGGTACCTCTTCAAAGCTACCTGTACCGTTCAGTACATGGTGCGCATACACATCATGCATGGCGGGAAGATCCTCAGCGGTGGCCGGGGACAGGGACAAGAGTGGCTGACTCACGGCATTGGTACCGGTAGTTGTTCGACATTACACAGAATAACGGAATTGGCAAACCCAGAGGCAGCCGATATCGATAATATGAACGTAGGCTGCAGATTAACGCCCTTGGGTCTTTGCCCTAAAAATCAACTCAATAGCGGCGCCGGTGTCACCTTCAGGATTTCCTCATAGGTGGTTTTCCCCTGCGCAACCTTATGCAAACCACTGACTCGCATGGGACGCATGCCCTCTTTGTAGGCCTGCTTGCGTAAATCTTCCAGATGCACCGTTGGCGTTATCATCTCTTTTATGCCGGACGTCATCTGCAACAGTTCGTAGATACCCGCACGCCCGAGAAATCCTGAATTTCTGCAATCAAGACAACCTACCGGTTGGTTGATGTATTCAGGCGCAGGACTTTTCCACGGCGCCATCAATTCTTGCCACCGGGCTTCATCAGTATCCGCCTTGGCCACACAGCTGGGGCAGAAGGTTCGTACCAGGCGCTGGGCCACAACCCCGATGAGGGTAGAGCGAATCAGATAATACGGCACGCCCAGCTCCAGCAAACGTGTGACCGCAGACGCTGCATCGTTGGTGTGCAGTGTAGACAGCACCAGATGACCTGTTAGTGCTGCTTGCACCGCCATCTGAGCTGTTTCAAGATCACGAATTTCGCCGACCATAATGATGTCCGGATCCTGTCGTAACAAGGTTCGGACACCAGAGGCAAAATCCAGCTCTATATTGTGCTGCACCTGCATCTGATTGAATGCAGGCACTACAAGCTCGATAGGATCCTCGATGGTGCACACGTTGACATCAGGCGTTGCCAGCTGCTGCAGCGAGCTGTAGAGCGTAGTGGTCTTGCCTGAACCTGTGGGGCCTGTTACCAGGAGAATGCCATTGGGCTGCTGGATCATGGAATTCCAGATACCCGCTTCGCGTTTGTCAAAGCCCAGCTGGTTCTGATCGCGCAACAGCACTTCAGGATCAAAAATCCGCATGACCATTTTTTCACCAAACGCCGTAGGCATGGTGGACATTCTGAGCTCCACTTCCTTGCCATCATTGTTCCGCGTTTTGAGTCGGCCATCTTGCGGGCGACGCTTCTCTGCAACATCCAGCCGTCCGAGAATCTTCAACCGGCTGGTTACTGCAGCCATGACCCCTCCGGGCATATCATAGACCTGCTGCATGACGCCATCGATGCGGAAACGCACGGCACCTGTTTCACGACGAGGCTCCAGGTGAATATCACTGGCCCGTTGCTCATAGGCATATTGCAGAAGCCAGTCAACGAGGCTAACCACGTGACTGTCGTTGGCTTCCAGCTTGCCATGACGTCCCAGCTCCATGAGCTGCTCAAGGTTCTGTACAGCACTGGACTGATGCCTCTGATCGTTTTTTGCACCCAGAACAGATTTTGAAACGGAATACAACTCTTGCAGGTAGCGCTTGATATCTGTGGGGTTACAGATAACCAGTCGGATTTCCTTGTTCAGTACTCGCTGAAGCTCAGTTTGCCATTCGAGAAAAAAAGGCTCAGCGGTACCAAACACGACATGTTCCGCATGCACTTCGATACAGATGATATTAAAGCGTGAAGCATAGGCGTGTGAGGTGACGGACGTCACTGCAGGCACATCTATTTGCAAGGGATCAATCCGCTTCCAGGGCAAGTCAACTTTCTTCGACAGCCAGCGTGTCAGAAAATCCAGGTCAATCTTCTCTTCCTCGTTTCGCGCATTGACCCAGCCGCTGCTGGCAATGCGTTCCAGCGGACTGGCCACTTGCCGCCCCTTGTCTGGTTTTGAAATGGATCTGAGCAATTCGCTGTTCGATTCGTTGATCAGTCCATCAATCAGCAAACCATCAAGTACGGCTTCAAGCTCTAGCTTCCCGGTGGCAGGATCAGCAAAACGTTTAGCATTTTCTATGAGCACGTGGCAATCGCTTATTTTTATTATTATGGGCAGGTTAGCGGCGTAACCTGCCGAGCTGTGAATGCCCACTCGACAAGTTCCTGCCCATGTCACGAAGTGGGTGCCAGATGTGACACACTGCATGAACCGGACATCAGACAAACGAGTAACAACCCACACTACCTGCCTGCACTGATTCACAGCCTGGTGGATAGTATGAAGAATCACCATTGATCGAGCATCCGCTGTACAGGCTCTGCACCTTGTGCGCGAACCTCATCACTACCCGCAAAAAAATGCGCATTTTGTCGACAGACCACACACTGAAATTTCGACACCGGATACAGGAACTGGACAGTAAACGTGAATAGTAAGACCATAAAGAATGCAGGACGAGCAGACACCGAGAACCGTCACACCACTGTTCTGGTGGTGTATGACACCAACGGTGGAAACAGCTATCGAATGGCGCAACTCATTGGCCGAGGTGTGGAATCAGTAAAGCACTGCACAGCGAACATCCGCGCAGTGCCCAAAGTGGGCGACCGAACAGCTGAACGACTCGCCGCAGTTCCTGAACAGGGTGCACCCTATGTTCAGCTTGACGATCTAAGCGCGTGTGATGCATTGATCCTGGGCGGCCCCACACATTTTGGCAATATGTCAGCATCGCTGAAGTTCTTTCTGGATCAAAGTACCGAGCAGTGGTTTCAAGGTGCATTGGCAGACAAGCCAGCGGGTGTTTTTACGTCCACAGGCAGCATGCACGGCGGCCAGGAAACCACCTTGCTCACCATGATGATCCCCTTGCTGCACCATGGCATGATTATGTGCGGACTGCCCTACAGCAACCCCGAACTCATGCAGACTCAACGAGGAGGAACCCCTTACGGTGCAAGTCACGTATCAGGTGAAGCTGGTGATAGTGCCTTGAGTGACGCCGAAGCCAGTCTTTGTAAATCGCTGGGTGTGCGCGTGGCCACGTTTGCCGCAAAACTCAAAGACTAGATTGTGCACACGTTGAACAGTGCCTGCGTACAAGCAAACGCACAAGGACAAACGGCTGCGAGTCGTCGAGCATATTGCCTGGCCCGCTAACGATAACAGTGAATATTCTATGAGTAGCAAGCAGAAGAAGCGCAAGCCGCGTTTCGAATCCCCCCAACATGCGCGAATTGGCCGAGTGCTTACACTTACCGGGTACTTCGGTCTGCTGGCACTCATTCTCAACTGGTTCACCTGGCTCGCACCACCTCTGAGAGTTCCTCGTTCGATGGTACTGGCAGCGCTCGCCATCCCGCTTCTGTTCCCACTTCGAGGCATCATCCACGCAAAGCGCTATACCCATCAGTGGATAGGCTTTCTCAGCATGCTGTATTTTCTTATCGGCGTGGACGTCTGGTACAACCATCAGGCCATAGAACAACTATTGGGCATGAGTATGGTAGTGCTCAGCATGTTTCTGATGGTGGGCAGCAGCATGTATGCGCGCTATACACCAACGCCTCCCGATCAACTCAAGCCGCCGCCTGAAGACTAGTAGTCCGAGAATAACTGATCGAAGAATCCGGGCCATGCGTGAGTCAGCAAACAGCAGCTAACGAATGCGGTCTGCCAACGCGGCACGCTCAGCTTCACCGAACACGCTCTTGATGAACGGCACGGTTATTCTGCGCTGCTCCATCAACGATACTTCATCCAGCTTGTCGACCACCTGTTTCAGAATATTCATGCGCCTGGGAAAGCGTTTCATGACGTAGCCAAGCACCTCGTCACTGGCCTTCAGGGAACGTTGTTCTATTTCGGTTCGAAACGCTTGCCGCAGCCCGTCTTCGCTCAGCGGCCTAAGCTGAAACACCAGACCCCAGCTCAAACGCGTCACCAGATCGGGCAATGCAAGGCCCAGCCCGTCAATTGGACGATCAGCGGCTACCAGCAGCTGCGTACACGCTGCACGGCAACGATTGATCAGATGAAATAGATCAACCTCGGCGGCGTGATCAAGACGTTGCAGATCATCGATGCAAAGAAGATCTACATGTTCCATACCGACCAGTGATTCGCTGTTGTTGACCACTTCACCGGGTAGATACGCAATGCGATAACCCTGGCGGTTATAAGCATCACAGGCTGCACTGAGAAGGTGTGACTTACCCGTGCCTGCATCACCCCATAAATACAACTGCACGTCATCCAGCTCGCCTCGCACAAACGACTGCACAGCGTCACTCGCCAGTCTATTGTGTTCATCGACATGGAAGCTTGCGAAGGAGGTCGCTGGTGCTGTGTCCAGCGACAACGGCAGCTGCGGGTGATCATGCATCAGAGGCGCGTTACGTCGTTGTGCTTAACGAGTGTACTCAAGCGCAAGATCAGCATTGCGCACCAGTGAGCCGGGATCATTCTGCAGCGGTGGCGCGGTACGCTGCAACCACGGCACATCAAACAAAGCCGATTCTATATCCACCAGAGCACTGCGCGGCACAACAGAAAAAACCATGGAGGTGGGTTGCACCTCTTTTGGATAGACCGTACTAACAGCATCAAGAGCTGTGAAAAAACTCATCATGCGAGCGTAGTCCTGCGTGGAGTCCAGCGACCCTACCCACACCAGACCCTCGGTGTCGGATATGGCAGCTCCCCCGTAGCGAAAGGTTTCATCGATTTCTGCCACCGAATTCAAGACGCCAAGTCCCGCTTTCAACCCCGCATCCAGGCTATCTGTATCGAACTGTGCCTGTTGTTGCTGTTCACCATTGACACGGGTCCATTCACCACGCCAGCCACGACCATCAAGGCGGCTCAGGTAACCCATTAGCAAGGTGTCCTGACCATAGCGCTCGGCAGCATTCGTCAGATTCTCAGCGATGAATGTCTGGGTTTCAATCGCCTCGATGCTGACGGTCTGCTGGTCTTCCTCATCGCCTGTGGGATACACCAGAGAAATGCCGGCCGCCCCGGCTATTTCTCGTGCACGCTGCTGCACATTGGCAGCAGCGGGGTCACTGATCAGGATATTACGCCCCTCATCGCTAATGAGTATCCAGACCAGAGCCGAATTGCTTGCCACTGCAGGTTCGGGATCTTCCTCCTCAGCCCGGGCAGCATTGGCGGGCGCAGAATCTGTGATCAGCTGGCTGACCAATGCACGATCGAAGCTGACGAGCATCAACTGCGTGGCCTGACCGCTCAGCTGAACCTTGCGAGTTATGGGCGTATCCGTGCCAATGACAGTACCCGGTGGCGGCCGACGATACGAAAATGCCTGCACGTAATCTTCAGCTTGCTTCAACGCCTGTCTGACAAGATCTCGATTCAGTATAGTCTTGTCACCGCTGTTGTTCAGCAGGATGCGTCTCAGTCCGGCCATGTAGGCGTCCTGCTGCTCCTCCTGGCTGCGCTCCATTACCGCCACCTCGACGGTGTAGGCATCCGTCTGCGCCTGCACAGCGGTGAATGCAGTTACAACGGCCAGTGCCAGCAAAACAGTGAGTGCCAATAGCGGTCGCGGATAGGGTTTTACAGATTTCATCAACGGTCCAGGAAAGCTCAAGCAAGACGTGCGTAAACTACATCAATCATTAGCGTATCATTGTACGCTGCACCACTCAGCCTTTAGCCAGGACAATTCATGAAATCACCAACCCCGCAGCTTTTGGTGAAATCGCCAAAGTTTCAGGTGACAACGCACCTATCCACGCTGGTAAATCCGTGACTGAGTCTGAGAACAACACTGATCGACGCAATTCCGGCGTAGCCATGACCTACGCGGATGCCGGTGTGGATATCGACGCTGGCAATACGCTGGTTGAACGCATAAAGCCCATGGTTGCACGCACTCGCCGCGCAGGAGTGCTGGGTGGCATAGGAGGCTTTGGCGGCCTCTTCGAGCTGCCCGTGGATCGTTATCGTCAACCCGTGATGGTGTCTGGCGCTGATGGCGTTGGCACGAAACTTAAACTTGCCATCGAACTGGGTATTCACAATACCATCGGCATCGATCTGGTGGCCATGTGTGTCAACGACATCGTTGTCTGTGGTGCAGAACCCCTGTGGTTTCTGGACTATTACGCCACCGGGAAACTCGACGTGGACCAGGCACAGGATGTCATCAGCGGTATTGTGGAGGGCTGCTTGCAATCAGGTGCAGCATTGCTGGGTGGTGAAACAGCTGAAATGCCGGGCATGTACGCTGAAAACGACTACGATCTGGCAGGTTTCGCTGTCGGCGTTGTTGAAAAAGCCAACATCATTGACGGCAGCAAGGTCAGCGCAGGTGACAGTATCGTCGCTCTGACATCCTCGGGCCCACACTCAAACGGCTATTCTCTGATCAGAAAGTTGCTGGACAACAAGAACATCAACGAACCCATAGCGGGCACAACGCTGGGTCGTGCGCTGCTGGCACCTACACGGATCTACGCCAAGGCGTTGGCTGCTGTCATTGAACAGCATGATGTCCACGCCATCGCACACATCACAGGTGGTGGTCTTACCGAAAACATCCCGCGCGTCCTGCCTGAAGAGACCGAAGCGGTTATTGACCGTCAGAGCTGGCAATTGCCTGATGTGTTCAAGTGGCTGCAGAACGCCGGTAATATTTCCGATCATGAGCTGTTAAAAACGTTTAATTGCGGCATCGGCATGGTGCTGGTGGTGAACAGCGAAGTGCAAGGTGAAGTGCTTTCCACGCTTGAAGCTGCAGGCGAACAAGCCATGCTTATTGGCAGCATCCAGAGCAGTGGTTCAGCGAGTGCCGTCCGCTACGTGTAATGCCATCTCAAACACAGTGCCGGGCAGCCACTGAGGATACCGTTGCTCCCGCAAAACAGCCATCAAAAGCAAAGCTTGCGGTACTGATATCAGGCCGTGGATCCAATATGCTGGCAATAGCCGATGCCTGCGCCAGGGGAGAGTTGCAGGCAGAGATTGCATTGGTGCTCAGCAACCGACCCGACGCTCAGGGCCTTCAGTCAGCCAGGGATAGAGGCATCGCCACGGCGGTAGTTGATCACACCGCTTTCACGTCGCGAGAGGATTTTGATGCTGCCATGCAGACCAGGCTCATGAAAGTTCATCCAGACTGGATCGTGCTGGCAGGTTTCATGCGAATACTGAGCGACGATTTTGTCAAACAGTGGGAGGGACGCATGGTTAACATCCATCCCTCTCTTCTGCCACGTTATCCGGGTCTTGATACGCACGCACGGGCAATTGAAGCTGGCGACACCGAAGCGGGTGCCAGTGTGCATCTTGTAACCCCGGAACTGGACGCAGGCCCCGTTCTGGCACAAGTGCGCGTGCCAATATTACCCGATGACACCGCTGAGACGCTTTCGCGGCGTGTGATAACACAGGAACACTCACTGTACGTCACTGCCTTGAAACACTGTGTCAATGCTGATTGATCGCTACACTACAGACACCATTCCTTACATCGACCACACTGGACTGACACATGACCCCCATGCAATGCCTCGTCCTTGGCACTACAGATCATACGCAGCCTGGAAAACCATCAGGTTTGGGTCGATTGACAAGACAGCTCTGCACGGCTGTTGTTTTGTTATGCAGTTTTATTAGCCTCAATGCTGCCATTGCTAATGAGCAATTTGTGGAGCCTGGAGATATCGCACCGTTCGAAGTGGTCTACGAGGTAGGAAATCACTTGATCAATGCGGGCACAGCCCAACTATCCCTTACACAAGACGGCGACCTGTGGACTTACAGCCTGAACACGAAACCACGTGGCATCATCAAACTTGCAGGTAAGGGCAAAATCAATGAAACCAGCACCATCCGCTTTCAAGAAATCGATGGCAGACTCATGATCCAGCCACAGACTTACCAGTTTCGTCAGGACGATGAGCGACGCCGTGCGGTAGATGCAACGTTTGACTGGACAAACAACAGCATTTCGCACTCCTACCGAGGTGAACAGAAAACGGAAACCTTTGATGCGCCGATCATAGACAGGTTATCCGCAACACTTTTAATGATGAATGCGTTGCGCAGCGATTTCGAGTCGGCAAAACTCCAGGTGTTTGATACAGGTAGACTCAAGGCGGTCGCATTTGAAAACATTGGCCCAGAGCAACTTAACACGCCATTGGGTAAGATTGATACGGTGCGCGTGAGCAACCAGAATGCTGACGGCGGCAGTCGTCAGACTATCACCTGGTTTGCACCATCTCTGGATTTTGTCCCTGTCAAGATCGAACATCGAAAGCGCGGCGAGCTGGTGGCTCGACTGAACCTGCTAAAGCTGACCAATCGAGTAACCAATATTGAGATGGAATCGAAATAGAGCTCTGTATTTATCTTACTTAAACTGCTTTTCGAAAATCGCTCTCAGGCGGTAGTCAGGATCGCCTGAGTCGTCCAGCGTCTCAAACTCCACCGGCACCTGCATCTGGGCTGAAAACATGAATCCCGGCTGTTGCCAGAACAGACTGGGGTTGATAAACCAGTTGCTGCTTGCATCCAGATCGTCGTTGTTTTCCCACTCGTCCATGTCCAGGTTGCCTTGCACTGAAAGCATCCACAACGGGGAATTGGCATCCAGGCCAGTAATGCCAAAGCGCCGGCCTGTTGTCACGTCCAGTGATAATACATCCGATGCGGCACTGCCAAGCCTGTCTGATGAGAATTGTTCAAGATTGACATCGATCGCCCCATACCAAAGCCGACCCAGACGTCCATACGACAGCCCTAACAAGCTGGAACTGACGTAGGCTGTTCCGTCGATATGCTTGTCTTCATGCTCCAGACGAACACCGGCAGAATATTCAAGCCCGTCAATTAGATGATCAGCAGGCGGCACTAATACGCTGGTGCCTGATAATCCACTCTTGATATCGAGCCTTGGCGCATCGAAAAGATCCAGACCATAGGCTCCCTCACGCGAAAAATCGGGCAGCTTGGGCTTCAACTTGAACGAAAACTGAGTCTGGCGCGTCAGATTAGGATAGTCGCTGGGCTGGTCTACCGCAAATCTGGCTCCCAGACTCGCTGAATCCGATTGATCGTCTTCGGCGCGTGTGTAACGGATTGCATCCAGATCGGTAGAATCAAAGCTGAAAGGGTCGGCGCTGGTATCGGACAATGACACATTATCCGCCAGCGTCATGGAACCCCACAGCAGCAAAGGCGCTATCATCGACCACTGGTGTATAGATCCTGCCATTGAGACGCGTTGCCGTTGCCTTGCCGAGCACCAGATAACAGTCTAATACTGATGCTTAGCTTCCTAGATGTAATTAAACCGCTTATGTCGCAAAAAAACAACGAGATTTGTTGGCAAAAAACTAAACAGATGGTTAGATTTTGAGAAAAACACCTAGGAAACAATAGTACATAATCAAATGATAGGCGAAGAATCAACCAGAACCAGCAGCGTTACGGAGGACACTCATGGTGATGATCCCCTCCTTGACCGCGAAATCAGTAAGAGTCAGCGCAAGCGTGAAGCTGACGCGGTGCGCGATCTGGGCACACGACTGACTGAGCTTGCCGCCAGTGAGCTCGCGACCGTGCCACTTCCCGATGACGTCTTGTCAGCAATTGAAGAGTTCTCACGAATCAAAGCCAATGGCGCACGCAAGCGCCAATTGGGGTTTCTGGCCAAACGGCTGCGTAATGTGGACGTCGAGCCAGTCGAGGCAGCGCTGGAGAATCTGAGACAGGCGGCGCGCGCCAATACCCTGACACTGCATACGATCGAGCGATGGCGTGACAGGCTGCTGGGCGATGCAGAGGATGAGTCCGCAAAAGATGCCCTGACCAGCTTTCTCAGTGAGTTTACTGCGGCTGACAGACAGCATTTCCGGCACCTCCAGCAACAGGCACTGAGGGAGCGCAAGGCAAAGCGCTCACCCGCGGCCGCCAGGCAGTTGTTCAAGGCAATCCGTGATCAGATCAGCAATGATCCGGATGAGGCATATTGATTCGTTTAAGGCACCAGCACAATCTTCTGATAATTTCGGCGGCCCTCTGGCTTGGCGGGTGCGCCATCTCGCCACAATCAGACGTTGAGCGGGGAAGCCTGTCGCGCGCTGAAGCAGTACAGGTTAGTGTGGAAAGTTTGCAACACCCGGCGTCGACACACACAGACGCAACGTCGGGCATCCTCGACGATCGCGATGCAACTATCTCATCATTACCGGCACCATCCAGCGCTCAAATACTGAAGGATCAGCGTGTCAAAGGGATACGTGACACCGAGCGGCCTGCTGCCCAATTTCAACCCCTGAGCATAGAGCGTCAGCGAAAGACCGGCTCACTGGTAGATACCGAGCTGCGTGAAATCAGTGGAATGAGCGCTTCAAAACGCTATCCCGGCCTGCTCTACGCCATCAACGACAGTGGCAATGCTCCACGACTGTATGCCATCAATGAAACCGGACAGTTAATACACCAATGGAACGTCGATACTGAAAATCGTGACTGGGAAGACATGACGCGAATACAATTGGCCAACCAACACTATGTGGTGATCGGCGACACCGGAGATAATCTAAAAACACGCAAGCACGCGCAACTTCATTTTCTGGCAGAGCCTGACATTCCTCCGGTCAGCGACTCCCTAAAACCGCAACACACCGTGACTTTTCAGTTTGATGATGGTCCACGCAATATTGAAGCATTTGCAGCGCATGGAAGTTCCCTTTATCTATTGAGCAAGGAACCTGTAGGTGCTGCGGGACGGGTACCCAGTGGCGTCTATCAACTGGATTTGCCTGTAGCGCTATGGAGTTTGCCAGATCGCATACTCACTGCCAGGCGAGTTGCTACCATGCCGCTGCGCCCCGCTGGACTGGAGGCCAGATTGGCCGCATCTGTTGCGGGAGTGGATCTATCGCATCCGACAGCCATGGCGTTTGATATCGCAGGTAACACAGCCTACGTCCTGACTTATCGCGAAGTACTGAGCATCACCAAGCAACAAGACCAGGATTGGGCCGAGGCATTCAGCTTGCCCGCAAAGCGGGTTACTGCGCATAAACTTGCACAAGCAGAAGCGTTGGCCGTGTCCGCTGGCCGGGCAATCTGGTACACCTCGGAAAATGTGGGTGCTCCACTATGGGCAATTCCGCTGGCTTCTCCCTTGTAAGAGATGCTCCACCGACATCAGAGGCGCTACCGCCCTACTCTGGGAGCCGTAATCTCTATGACACCGTCAGTAACCAGATTAGCCACGATATCAGCCTCTTTGAACAAAAGAGGGCGATAGTTCTTCTGCGAATACAACTGAGTCTGATCGTTGAAATAGGGCGATGCAGGATCGGTGGATTGCGAGTAGCTAATCAGGCCGTATGCCACAGGCCCTTCATCGTTGAACTCCAGACCAAAATGCCAGCTAGTGCCACGATCCATTCGCCAGAAAACACCAGGGTTGGATGATAGCCCACCGGTTCCCGCCAAATTACTTTGACCGATTCGTGGAAACAGGGTGTCCTCTGCAACCGGTTGTCCAACCGCACCAATAGCGTTGAAACCACCGTCAGGAAAGCCTGTGGCACCGTGCCAGGCGATGGCTTCACCGAGTAGCTCAGGTGTGCCGCCCGGTGGCACCCCACCGGATTTGTGTACCCTCTGGACGCTACCCAATGTGGCGTCGTAGGGCAACGACACCGAATCGATAATGTCAGATGCCCGTGCTAACGCGATTAGCATGGCATCGTTAGCAGTACCCCGCTCAAACTGTGTGGGCGTTGATGGTGTCGCCACCGGATCCAGGGGATCAAACATCACTGTGTATTGCGTGTTCAACTCACTGGCGTACTGCCCCATGAAGATGCGAAAGATATGGGCACCAACGCTATCGGTATTGTAAACACCGTCCCATGTGCTAAGGACTGTGCAGGCCTGATCAACTGATCGCGATGTTTCAGCAGATGTCATGACCAGACCATCACCCACTAGTAGTCCGTCAACCCGAAATATTAGGATTCAGCGGGCCTGTCTGTGTT
>CAYGSW010000112.1:0-18062 GCA_964352535.1 uncultured Granulosicoccaceae bacterium
GAAATGCATCGCGTTGTCAAGGCAAAACACCAGTGCCACCGGCACACCCGCTTGCGGACCGAATGCCGCTATGGCCAAAGGTGGTCCCATGTAGCCGATGTTGCCGTACGCACCGGCAAAGCCCTGGACCGTTGATTCTCGAGTGTTGGCTCTGCGCAACACCCTTGCAATGAAGAACGTGAGTGCAAAAACCAGGAAGGTGCCCAGCGTTGTATTCAACAAAAATGTCCCGTTGGCAAACTCGCTGACCGGTGTTTGGGCTAGCAGGTTGAAAAACAGCGCGGGTAGTGCGATGTAGACGATAAAAAAATTCATCCACGCAAGGCCTTCTACTGGAATTTTCCTGAAGCGCCCAGCCAGGTAGCCGAGCAGGATGAGCCCGAACAAAGGCATGACCAGAGTGGCAACCTGAAACATTCGCGTGTAAATTTCCTTGTCAGAAGGGACTTGTGGAAAAGGGCACTACCGATTAGCCGGGGTTATGCGTTGAGTGGCTATACGTCAATGATCTTTCCACGATTCAGAATGCCTTTAGGGTCCAGAGTGCGTTTGAGTGTTTTCATCAGGTCGATTTCCACCGCATTGCGCGACAATCCAAGGTAGTTTTTCTTGTGCAGCCCTATGCCATGCTCAGCTGATATCGAACCGCCGATAGCTTGCAATGGCGTGTAGACAAGTGCATGACTCTGTTCTTTCCAGCGTTCATGTTCTTCGGCCGCACCTTGATCGTCAGGTTTAGCGCTCTTTGCAAGTGCTTCGCCTGGTGCCGCTGTGTCCATGTGTGGCGCTATCAGGATGTGTAGATTGCCGTCGGCAAGATGGCCATAGACGTAAAGACTACAGCCAGGCCAGAGAGATTCAACGTCGCGGCCGAGATTCTCAACGTAGCGTTCCATATCAGCTATCGGCAGGCTGATGTCATAGACAAATAAGGGATTGTGTTCGAGCGCAATGTCGATATGCTCACGGATGTACCAGATGTTGGCAGCTTCGGTTGTTGATTGAGCGATAACAGCATCCACGATCACGTCGTTTTCCATCAGCTGTTCCAACGCGTCGCTGAAGGTTTCATCGTTTTGCGTGCCTGCTGCGCTTTTCGCCTCAACAATGGCGTACAGGGGATACTCTGTTGATAGCGGTGCTTTGACGGTATCGCCTCTTGCCGGATCCGTATTAAGTGTATAAAACGGCTTCCAGATGACTTCAAAGGCGTCGAGTGTACCGTTGAGCGATCTGTCCAGATGGCTGAGTGTTCTCACAACATCACTGAACTGCTGAAATGCCAATAAGGCGGTGTGCACGATGGGGGTTGCCGCACGCAGACGTAAAACCACGCGTGTGATGATTCCCAACGTGCCTTCACTGCCAATGAACAGGTGTTTCAGATCGTAGCCTGCGTTGTTTTTCATCATGCTGTTCATGGACGAAACGATCGTGCCATCGGCCAACACAGCTTCCAGGCCAAGCACTTGTTCTCTGGCCATGCCGTAGCGTAAAACTGACAGACCGCCCGCATTGGTTGACACGTTGCCACCGATGGTGCAAGAGCCTCGGGCTCCCAGATCAAGTCCAAGCTGCAGTCCGACCTCTTCAGCCGTCTCTTGGACGTGTTGCAGAATAGCGCCTGCTCCAACAGTCATTGTCTTGCCAACAGGATCAACGACTTCAATCTGCTTTTGACGCTCCAGACTCAGAATGATGTCGGTTGCGGTGCTGCGATTACCATCAACCAGCCCGGTGACTCCGCCGTGTGTAACCACGATCTGATCATGCGCGTGGCATAGCTTTAGAACTTCGCTGGTTTCGGACGTATTGGCAGGTCGCACCAGCGCCCGGGCAATCAGAGGATTGGCATCCCAGAAATGGGTAGCACGCTCACTGACCTGCTGACTATCCAGGACATGGTCGATTCCGACGATGTTTTGCAGCGCTTCAAGGAGATTGGCATTCATGAAGTCTGTTGAGTTTCCATGGTGTCTGTTCAATTTTTCATGGTGTCTGTTCAATCATGAGAAGAGTTTTGTTGATCGGGTAGCAATAGCTGATCGTGCGTTGCAGATGCGCACTGAGTATAAAACACTTCAGGGTGTCAGCTGGCGTGCTTGTTGCTGCTAGACAGACACTCGATCCGATGGCACGGCTGTGCTCGCTGCCTGTGGTGAGATGGGTGATGCGCCAGTATGCCTATATACAGATGAGTTTTCCGGTGCCTGTGCCTGTTTGCATGAGCGTAACGGCAGGTGTAACCCCAGTGCATGACTATTCAAGATCCTGGTAATAGACATAACTGGAACAAGACACGATGAATTAGTCGTTCTGCGATGCGGTAACGAGAGCATCTGTCACCTTGAACGTGCCCGGATATTAAGGTAAAGCTTTACGGGCGGTTGTTCGCTGCATCGACGCTTTCGCAGATGCAGCAAGTGCCACCTATCGCGTTCGCCTTATTAATGGACAACCCAGACTTGGCAGTGCCCAGTGGTGTGCGCTGCATAGTGGATTTTTTCGCATCCTGAGCAGCTGGATGCACATCCGGGAATGCGGGCTATGTCACGCGCTCTGAGTACTGGACTCAGACAATTGGTTGTAGTGAATGCAACGGTTTCTGCCACTGTCCTTGGCGGCGTAAAGCGCCTTGTCAGCCTGTGCCAGAAGGGCTCGACCAGAGAGAAACGCTTCGGCGGGTGTCAGTTCAGCATATGTTGTCAGCCCGGTAAAATTGGTTGACACACCGATGCTGGCAGTGATTTGCACAGGCCCTGAACTGACATTGATCGAGGCTGCTTCGATCAGGGCGCGCACTTTTTCTGCTGCCTGCATTGCTTCGGTTTCATCTGTGCCAGGCATCACCACAATGAACTCCTCACCGCCATATCGACCCACAAGATCAGTATCACGATTGACGTTTTTCAGAACGCTGGCAAGGTGTCTCAAGACCTTGTCACCGCCGTCATGTCCCAGACTGTCATTGATGTTCTTGAAATGGTCAATGTCCAGTAGCAGAACCGAATAGCTGGCATCCAGACTGGTGTTGGAGAACGCGTAGTTCTGAATCCAGTCATCGATATAGCGCCGATTATGCAGTTGGGTAAGGCTATCTGTGATCGCCAGTTTTCGCAGTTGTTTGTTCAACTGAAGCAGACGTTTGTTCGCAGCATTGAGCTTGGTGTTGCTGGTCTGCAACCTTTCGACCAGGGCACTGTTCTCGCGTGTCAATTGGACAACGTCCACTGCTCGTTGTACCGTACTAAGTATTTCGTCGTGCTGGTCGAGAGGTTTGTTGAGATAGTCGTATGCATTTGCTCTGAGCACTCGCTTGACGATGTCGTTACTGTCATCGTTGCTCATCATGATGACTTGTATGCTCTCATCATGTTGCTTTACATGATCAAGAAGTTCAAAACCTGACATGCCTTTGGTGAGAGTATCAGTGAGCACGACATCCACATGATCAGTGGCCAGAATTTCGACCGCCTGATGTGCATCGCACGCACTCAGAACAACCCTATTCTCGTTCTGCAGAATAGATGTCAGCAGTTCTGTATTGGCAGCTTCGTCGTCCACAACCAGAACTGTGCATTGGAGTTGTTGTTTCATGGTCTGTGGAGCTGTTCATTCTATTTCTTAAAGCAAGTCGCTAGAAAGGTTAACGGCTTGCCTTTCCGACTCTCAAAGCGTGTTGGTACTCAAGTGCCTGCAATGAGGGGCATGTCTCAAAAACAAGTGCCTCAGAACGGGCCGGGATGGAGAATCGTGAATCAGTACCGCACGTGACTGACGAATTTTGTCAGTGCATTGCCTGCGAACAGGCGCTCAGTGCGCTCACGTTCTACGTGTACGATGCTTTTGAACTAAAGCAGATGTTCGGGAATAACCCAGGGGACGCTAGCGCAACCTGTCACGACACTGACACCATAGACGTCGGCAATATTCTGGTCTGTCAACACGGCAGCGGGTTCACCAAAGGCCACAAGTCTGCCTTCATGCATCAGCGCCAGTCTATGACAGTAGCGCACAGCGAGTGACAGATCGTGCAGCACCGTCACGACTGCACGTCGATGAGTTGCGTACTCTCGCAGGAGCTGCATGGTCTGCAACTGATGACCAAGATCCAGTGCTGAGACTGGCTCGTCAGCGAAAAGCAAGGAAGGCGTGGCTGACAGTGCACGGGCCAGTAAGACTCTGGCGCGCTCGCCGCCTGACAACGTGGTGACCTTGCGGTGGCGGATAGCCTGGCAGTCGGCTTTTGTTATCGCATCTTCAACGGCAATGTGGTCAGCATCAGTTACTTTGCCCCACCGCGGCAGGTGAGGAATTCGTCCCAGCATGATCAACCGTTCGACACTCAATGGCCAGTGCACATTGCCCAGTTGTTCCACCCAGCCCATACACTGTGCGCGCTCGCTGGACGAGAATGTCGACATATCCCGATTGTCGATGACTATGTTGCCTGACGTAGGGTGATCTATTCCTGCAAGTGTTGCAAGTGTAGAGGACTTGCCTGCACCATTGGGGCCGATAAGACCCAGCATTTCACCTGCCAGCAACTCGAACGACATGTTATCGACAATGGCCCGACCGCCACGTATTACGACCAGGTTATTGACCTTGACTCGTACATCGCTTTGAGTGTCACGCGAAAGTCCTGTTGGAATATGGTCGTGTGTGGACTCAATCATCGTGCGTAATCCCGTCGGCTTTTCAGAATTAACACCAGGAAAAAGGGTGCTCCGACAAGCGCTGTCAGTACACCAACTTTCAAAGGTACAGGCACATCGGTGTACAGCGAGACAAGGCGCACCGCGATGTCGGCCGCCAGTAACATCGCTGCGCCTCCAAGGGCTGCGAGCGGCAACAGGCGAGATGGTTGGTAGTGGGCCAACGGTCGCAGCAAATGGGGTATGACCAGACCGATGAATCCGATCATGCCGGTTGTTGCAACTGCGGCTCCAACACACAGAGAAACGGCGATAAAGACTCTCCATGACAACCGCCTGGTATTGATACCCATGCTGCTGGCGGTACGCTCACCCAGTGTCAGGGCATCCAGTGAGCGGCCTGTGCCTGCAAGTAATAGCCAGCCCAGTAAGGTACAGGGCAACATGATCCACACGTCGTGCAGGCTCCGATCAGAAATATCGCCCAAGGTCCACAAGACCAGCTCTCGTATGGCAAACGGACTCGGCGCAAGGTTTAGCAGCAGCGACAAGCAGGCTGCAGCCAGTGCGTTAATGGCAACACCTGCAAGTATAAGTGTCGAGACGCTCGAATCACGTCCGGACAGCAAATAGACAAGGCTTGTGGTCAGCAAGGCCCCCGTCATGCCTGCCAGAGGAACTGACTGGGGGTGCCATGTACCTGAAAAAAAGTACAAGGCTGTAACAGCCCCCAATGCTGCGCCACTTGCACTACCGACAAGGCCAGGGCTTGCCAGTGGATTTTGCAACAGGCCTTGCATGGCAGCACCAGATACTCCCAGCGAGATTCCCGCAATGATCGCGATCAAGGTTCTGGGGAGCCTTATTTCACGGGTGATGACTGCAGATACAGAATCCGGTTCAGTAAACGATAATACAAGTGTGTCATACAGCGAGGTCCACTGTTCACCGAGGCACAGACTCACAAGACCCAAAAAAACAACCGATCCGCTAAGTAGTGTGAGGCAAAGCCGGTTGTTCACTAGCGATCCACTTCGAGAAACAGGACGTCGGCAGGTATCAGATTGGTTCTGACACGCTCTTGTGCTGGTATGCCTGTTGCCACATCGATACGGATGAATCCCGGGGCATTATCCTGTATGCCAACCCATACGTGATTGTCAGGCCCAAGGGCCAGGGTTGTCAGGCTCAGGCCTTCGGTGCCCGGAATGGGTTCGGATACCTCAGCGGTTTCGGGATTAAATGTCCGAAGACTAACAAGTGAGTTGAAGTCCGTATCGAACCCATCAAACATGATGGCGTATCCAAGGGTGCTATTCAAGACAAGCACCTCTAAATAAAAACCATTGTTATCGGCAGCCGTACCATCATCAATCAGTAGCTGCGTCTCAAAGGTTGACGGGTCAATAGACTCGACACCGCCCGTGTAAGGATCGACACCCGGCTCTGGAGGATTGGCAAATGCGTCACCACGGCCTGCTACGTAAAGAAGACCTGTTGTTTCATTGTATTGCAGCGAAACAGGGTTAACAGTCTGTAGTTGAATGCCCTGCAGTGGCGATTCACCTTGTCCTGTGGGTATTTCAAGATTGGTGCAAACATCGAACACCGCCACGTAACCTCTTTCGACAGGGTCAAACCCATCAAGGTTCTCCAATAGGACAAACAGCATGTCGTCAACAAGTACGGCGTCCGTCATGTCGGGTAAATCGAGCGTCGGACCGCTTCCGCGATTGTAGGCTGCCAGACTGATCTCACCGCGGATTAGCGCTTCGGTGGTTAACAGTTCGGGACTGGGGTCAACTACCAGTAAAGAATCGCTTCCACGCCGAGTCAGATAGGCAAAGTTATCGTCAACGGGCACCAGCGACTGCGGATTAGTGGTGCTGGCTCCCGGAGTCAGAAGTGACAATTCATATTGAACGATTGAGGTATCAACAGGGCTGAAACTGGTCAGTGTGTCAATTTCAAAACGTCCTATCTGAAACACGCTGGCACCGTCAGTTGCAAGTCCGTGATCAGACTTTGTCGCTGGATACATACCGTCCACCACATTGCCGTCAGTCAATGAAATTCGTTCTATCTGCCCAGACTCAAAGCTTGGGCCACGCGTAAACACATACCCATAACTGATGGTGTCATCACCGCTTAGTGGCGTGTCTGGCGCCTGCGCATCTGGTGGCGTATCGGCATTGCAAAAGTCGGGAGTTGGTGCTTGCATTGGCGATGACATGCCAACCATGTTGTCCTCACTCGAGCTGCAGGCAGCCAGTAGGGAAAGAGAGCTTGCTACAGCTAGCGTTGTGCAAGTGCGTCGGTTGATGTTTACGTTTTTCATGGTGTTTCAGAGGATTTGGTAAAAAGGTCTACAGGTTGCGTGTTACAGCAATGGAAAAATGGCGACCGGGTTTAGGGAAACCGTTGAAGTCTTCAACATTGTCGTCCC
Source organism: uncultured Granulosicoccaceae bacterium (assembly GCA_964352535.1). Classification (GTDB taxonomy): domain Bacteria; phylum Pseudomonadota; class Gammaproteobacteria; order Granulosicoccales; family Granulosicoccaceae; genus Granulosicoccus. The sequence continues at coordinate 7,105 of CAYGSW010000112.1, forward strand.
TGATATTGCGCAGTGTGCCGCCTAGCTGCCAGTGTCTGTTTTGCCAGTTAAATCCCACCGAATGCAATGAACTGTCGGTGGCGGGCAAGTTGTTGTCACTGTCATAGAAAAGTTCGCGAGTGGCCTGCCATTCGTACCAGTAGGCAATGTTTGATGGTTGATACTGCACTCGCGCAAAGGCTGTGCGCCTGGCTTCACCCGGTAAGATATTGCTACTGAAATTACTAAAAGGATTGCGATTCCTGGGGTTTTGGTATGTCATGTTAGCGTTGATCTGCCATTGAGCAGAGGGCTTCCAGTAAGCTTCGAGTTCCACTCCAGACACCTCTGCCTTGCCCGTGTTGCGTGGCCTGCCAATGCCTCGAGCATCAAACGAGGTAATGATAAGCTGATCACGTTGGTTGTGAAAAACAGTAGCATTGAGTTGCACATTCTCAGATGTGTAGCGGATACCTACATCCGTGTTGATGCCTTCTTCTGATTCCAGTGTCGGGTTGCCGTTGATTAATCCAATAGAGCCAAACATTTCTCCGAATGAGGGCTGACGGAAGTAGTTTCCGGCGTTGAAACTCAGGGTGACTTGCGGCGTCGCATAGTAGGCGGCACCTAGTTGTGCGCCAAATTCAGTCTCCCTGACCGGTTGCACTGCACGCGATGCGCCGATGGAGATCGATTTTCCTTTCTGCTCGCTTTGCTGCCATCGTAAAGCTGGAGTCAGCATCCAGCGATCCTGGTCGTCGAGGATGGCCATGTGTGCAGTTGCCAATAGCAGTTGCCGTTGCAACACTAAATTATCGTTTGGCTCCAGTTCGTCACGCAAATCTATCGATTCTTCTCTTAAGTCAACAGAAAGACCCGCTGTACCTGCGCTGACAAACCGCTCCCAATAGGTCTTTGCTCCCAGCGTGCGAATCTCAGAATCCAGTAGTTGTGAGCCAAGTCCTATCTGACTTAACCTGTCATCGAAGCGGGTGTCGTTTTCGTGCCAGTACACGGAGTGCCGCGTGTTCCAGTTATGCCATTCGTCGATGGTCTGGGAAATCTGAAGTTGAGATTTGATGGTTTCGAAGCGGGCCTGGTTGGCGATTGAATTGAGTACATCGGGTACGCCCATATCGCGGGCTGCCAGCTGCAACAACACATCGGTTTTGGCCAGGCCCGATGCCTGATAGCCTGCTTTTGCAAGCATGGCAGAGCGCTTTACATCGTTGTTCCGGCGGTTTGTTGTCCGGTCATCGCTGGTGTTCAGCTCAGTGCCGTTGTCATTGAAAAACGGAAAATCATTGCGACTTTGCTGGTGGCTTGCCGAAGTTGTCCAATCCCATTGACCTTGTGCTCCACTGGTGGCAGCCAAGGCTGAGACATGTCCGAAGCTTCCAAAACCGACTCTGAGCCGGGTTTTGCGTCCCGTATCTGAATCTGCGCCCAGTGTATTAAGGTTGACGGCTCCTCCCATGCCCCCATGGCCCAGCTGCAAGGGTGAGCTTCCGCGATACAGATCAACGGAGGCAAGGTTGAGCAGTTCGAGTGTGGACAAATCGACTATGGGTTCTCCGCCGCTATTGAGAAGAATACCGTCCAGATAGACTGCCGTTTGTGCCGCTGACGAGGCTCTTACCGTAATGCTTGAGTAAGTTCCGAATCCCCCCGTTTGCCGCTGTTGAACGCCGGTGATGCTGCTCAGTAGATCAGCCAGCTGTGAGCCCGGTTGCTCGAGACGAAAGTAGGGGATGCGGCTACGGCTGCCCGTGTGCTCATCGGCAACCACATCGCCTGTTTGCCCGACGCCTTCCTGGCCGGCAGTGATATCGATCTGTTGAAGCGTGCCTGTTGCTGTGCCTGCTACCCTGGAAGGGGCTGGTTGCGCGTCCGATTGTGTGTCCTGGGCAAGGCTGTTACCTGCAAAGCTGATCAGTAAGCTTGTGGCAATAAGCTGTGTGCACCACAGGCATCGAAAGATGCTATCTACTGTCTGTCGTGGACTTGTTTGTTCAACGGGTTGCAAGCCTGCACAGACTGACTGTCGGCGCAGACCGATAAGCTCACTGACTGATACTCTGAAACAGGAACGCACCCCGCGCTACCTCAAGGTTAACGTGGCCGGGGATTCAGGTAGGGTGTAGCAAGGCCAGAGGCGTCGAGCACGCAAGTGAAAGACGCAAGCACATTACAAACACTCCAGACGCCCCGTCCAGTTGTGGATTTATTCGCAGGGCAGGTCTCCTGGCTCATAGCGTGACAGGCCGACCAGCCGTGATCAGGCAAGTCGATGGTGTCGTGTAAAGCCCTTCCCGAGCGGAAAGCTCAGTGGTTACGCTTTACATGTGCGCTATTTACAGTTGCGGGGGCAGCCAAGGTGTCACACCTTGTTCCCTTTTCATCTTTTCAGAACCTTACGAGACCCAAAGGATACACCTTTTGAGGCTATGTAACTCTCATGATATCCAATATCTTCGTTCTGAGGTGATGAGTTCTATGCTGCACGGTCCGGGCTGGTTCCCATGATAGCCTGCACAGCACCGCTGATTTTCTGCACATACACGGGGTTGTTTTCGCCGAGGGCGGCGCTCTTGGTTCCGGGCGAAATTTCCGCTAATGCCAATCGCGCTTTTTTGTTTTCCGGATACAGCTCAATGTACGACTCAAGCAACTGAACTGCAAATTCTTTCTGATCACACAGGTTTAGAAGTTTTGCGTAGCTGATGACATAGGAAGGAAGCATTTCGCACAGTATTCCAAGTGTTGTTGTGGCAGACGGGTAATCCTTTAAACCTATATACGCACTGGTCATTCGTACCAGACAATCCTCGATGAGTCTCTGCATGGATTCCAATGAATCGGCATCCTCTTCCAGACGCTCACTACATATATCAATGGATGCCTGAAAGCCAGTGACCGCCGTGGCAACCTCATTTTCGATCTCACTGATCAAGCCTGCGGTGTATCGCTTCAGTGCTGAGTAGGGCCAACGTTGTTCATCCAGTTTCGCTTCAATAGCCTGTAGCTCGTCCAGACTCTTGCTTTCGCTGAGGAAAACCAATGAGCGCATGACGTTGTCGATGTTTCGATTGTACTCGACCAGATTGTCGGTTGCTTTGGCGTTCGGTTCGTTCAGCGTTGCTCTGAACTTGCCTATGGCACGTTGCACCCACGCGCGATCCTTGGGTTTGACGTTTTTCCAGTACTGCTTTTTCCAACGCAAGATGCGCCCGGGTGTTTCATCATCTCGCCAACGTTTGGCCAATTCACGTATGTCAACATCCGGGCTATGTTCATCCTGTCGAAGCTGGATTCGTGGTTGCATCTCGTCAATGTAGTCCATCATCGCCTGTGCGCCGGATTCCACCAATTTGTAGTAGTTCGTGCCCCAATCTATTAATTCCTCCGATGTCATATCTTCGAAATCTATAGGGGTGGCTGTCTTGCTGAAGTCTACGCCATTGTCCTGAATGATCGCACTCAGGTAGTTGTTGTAATCATTTTGGATACTCTTGCGAGTGCGAGTGAGCTTCGTTGAGCACTTGCTTTTCTTTTCGACAGATTCAGCATTGTGCATGTCAGCGACAAGTTTTTTTGCATCGATACTCAGCGAGCGCATTTTGGTAAACGCGTGCCGTGCTGTGCTCAGCTCCTTTTTCAGTCTTGCAAGCTCGTTCAGTGCAGCATTTGCGTCCGCAGGCTGTACACTCTGAATGAACTCGGGTTTGCTCGTGGGCAACTTGACATCCTGAAAGTCAATGTACGGTATTGAAGGGCAACGAGTCGCTTCAGGGCTCATGTTGTATAAAATCGGACCAGTGCGATTGATCATGGCACCGATGCTCTCCAAAGCGGCCGAACTGCTTTTGAAACTGATCGAGGTGCCAGCCCTGCGTCCGCTGTATGTCTCCACTTGCGCATTACACAAAGAGGGCATCTGATGGATCATTTGCTCGGGTGAGTCCTCGGCATGCGTTGACGCGGAGCGAGAGAAGCACAGGTCGACACCTGTCATCAAGATTTGTGAAAAACCGAGTTTTGCAGCTACAACGACTGCAGCATGGCTAACCGTAGGTCCCGACGAAGGTACGTTGCCAGCAGTCTGTTTTTCTGTATGCCATGGCAATCGCTTACCCAGATAAAACGTCGGGCCTTGCCACTGCTGTAGTAGTTCAGCAGCAACATGGTAGTTGTACACCAGCGGCACATCGGTCCACAGCACCCCTGTTTTGCAGATCTCATAGGAAATATTGTAGGGATCAACCGATACAAGGATGTCTGGTTTCAGTTCGTGCTTCTGCAGTTTGTTCGCGATTCTGGATACGGCGATGATAAAAAGGCTTTGGCGGTGCTCCTTTACCCATTCCAGGTGCATATCCAGGGATGGTCCGCCACCCAGAATCACCGTCGTCTTGTCTTTTCCGAATAATTCATCTGCCTTGAGTGGTGTCGTGCTGTCGGCGGCATTTCGAAACTGCAAGGCGGTAAATTTCTTGCGACTCAGGCTGACGGAGATTTCACTGTATCTTTCTTCGATTGACTTTCTGATTGCGCGCAAGACAGGCATGTACAGACGTGAATAGTCAGCTGCAGAAGCATTTGACTCGACAAGCTCCATGGCTCCGCCGAGCATCCAGGGTGTGTCTGATCCGTCGAACACTTCCCTGACCCAGCTACTGTGAGAATGAAGGCTGATTCTCAGATCGTTACTGGAGTGCTTTTTCGCATGCGTTGACAGTAGACCCCGATACTCTGCAGCTACCAGCGGATAAACGTCGTCGTGCTCTATGACGACAACTCTTGAGCCGCGGCCGGATGCCCTTTTTTTAAGGTAAGGCAGAAGCAAACCGGAATCACTGCCTACAACAAGGTATAGCGTATTGTCTTTGCCAAAATCAGCGTCAATTGAGCCATCAAAGAAATCAATGGAATTCATGCCTGAAAAATCAGCACGATTAAGTTCTTCAACGAACTTTTCGCCGTTTTGATTTTCACTGAAACTGTAAGTCAAGTTAATCCCCGGCACTGTGTCCTATACACCGGAATATTCAATTAACCTGCCACGTTGATGGCGAGTGTGTCAGTGGATGTTAGATTTCTGGTATCAATCCTCAATACAGGAATTTTTCGCGACGTAACCTGTCTTTGTACGTCCCTGAATGTCTAAAAAAAAAAACAGAGTTGGTTCACAAATTTCACAGTGCCCGGTTCAGGCCGTTCAAATCACCGCATGCAGGACAATATTCCATCATCAGACGGCCAGCTTCCGGGTTGCTGGCCGATCAGCTTATTCTCGGCCAGCCTCCCGGGCGTGTTCTTTACAAGTAACGGGTGGAAAGGCGATGCTGGCGCTTTAATAACACGCAAAAAAAACCCGGCCGTAGCCGGGTTCTTCTGCAGCATCCAAACGCAAACCGCAGTGTGGCTAGGCGAACTTCTTGATCTCTCCAGAGGCCAGGCGCTTGCTGTATGAACTGAGCTCTGTACGCACAATCGACATCAGGAAATACAGACCAGTGATGTTGACAACAGCCATGGCGAAGATTGCAGCATCAGAGAAGTCAATAACTGGCCCAAGGCTGGCGGCAGCACCAATAACAATGAAGATGCAGAAGATCACCTTGAAGATGATTTCGGCAACCTTGCCCTCGCCAAAAAGGTAAGTCCATGCTTTCAGTCCGTAATAGGACCATGAAATCATCGTTGAGAACGCAAACAACACTACCGCCAGTGCCAACACATACGGGAACCAGCTAATGGCGGAACCGAATGCCGCTGATGTCAGTGCAACACCCGATGTTCCACCAACGGTGGATATTGCTGTGCCGGCTTCGTTCAGGACATAGAGTCCGGTGTCAGGGTCTGCTATGAGCTGATTGGTAATGATGATTACCAAGGCGGTCATTGTGCAAATCACAACGGTGTCAATCAACGGCTCAAGCAATGATACGAAACCTTCAGTGATGGGTTCTTTGGTTTTCACTGCGGAATGAGCAATAGCAGCCGAGCCTACGCCAGCTTCATTTGAGAAGGCCGCTCGTTTAAACCCCTGGATCAAAGCGCCAACAAAACCACCCGCAACACCAAGACCTGTAAAGGCACCTTCGAATATTTGGCCAAACGCCCATCCAATCTGGTCGTAGTTAATTGCAATGATGACAAGTGCTGCGCCGACATACATCAGACCCATGAATGGCACAATTTTTTCCGTTACTTTCGCTATTGACTTTACACCACCCACAATCACTGAGAACACGACAATGGCAAAGATAAGGCCTGTAATCCAGCCCGGATAGTCGCCAACAATGCCCGAAATCTGAGCGTGTGCCTGATTGGCCTGAAACATGTTGCCTCCACCCAGAGCACCCAATATGCAGAATATCGAGAACAGGATAGCCAGGAACTTGCCACCGGGCAGGCCGCGCTCCTTGAATCCTTTCGAAATGTAGTACATGGGACCACCAGACACTGTTCCGTCGGGATACTCGTTTCTGTACTTCACACCCAATGTACATTCGGTGAATTTTGAAGCCATACCCAACAAGCCTGCCAGGATCATCCAGAATGTTGCCCCCGGACCACCGATGCCAATGGCTACCGCCACACCGGCGATGTTACCAAGGCCAACCGTCCCGGATAGCGCTGTGGTGAGCGCCTGAAAGTGACTGACTTCTCCAGCATCATTGGGATCCGAATAGTCGCCTTTGACCAGAGAGACCGCGTGTCCAAACCAGCGAAGCTGGACGAAAGCAAAGTAGACGGTAAAGATCGTGGCTGCAACGACCAACCACAGAACGATCCATGGAAATGTGGTGCCCGGCAACGGGGCGAAAATAAAAGTGACAAACGGTCCGGTAAAGGCCGCGAACATGGCATTGACTTTGGCGTCAAGGCTTTCCGCCTCTTGCGCCAGAGCTGAACTTGAGGCAAACGCTAGTAGCAAGCCTGTCAGGCTTAGTCGACATATGTTTTTCATTATTGTTCTCCGAGTGATCAGGCGACAACGGTAACCGGGACACTGGCACTCATGACCAGATTGGAGGTCGAGCTACCGAATACCCTTTTGGCAAATCCGCCCTCAGAGCTGCGACTTACAATGATTTGAGCGGCATTGTTTTCCACAGCAACAGAATTGAGTGTGGTGGCCACATCACCGTGTTTTACAACACCCTTCGCTTTCAGATTCTTTGCAGTCAAGCTCTCGACTGCGGGGGTCACGACTCTATCCATGGCCATGGATATTTCTTCCTCTCGACGCTTGTGACGTTGAGCGTTTTCTTCAGCTGTCTGAAACGAAAATGGAGACCACTCGATAACGTACACCACGAGTATCTCCACATCACCTATCAGGTTTGCCAACCTGGAACCGTACGCCAGCGCGCGATCGCCGGAGCCCTCACCATCCAGACCAACCACAAGAGTTGTGCTCATCCTATCTACCTCCTAATCATCAAATAGTTGATCGCAGTTGGGGAACAATCAGACAGTTTCAATAATTCACACACCGCGATGCGCTATTAATACCTCTTATAGCGTCGAATAGCTACTGTAGGAAATAGGTCTGGTAAATTTGACTGCAATTGGTATATATTTAGATAAATTGTCTGAAAAAGAGGGCATAAAAGGTAAAAGTTCTTCATGGCCAGACACTTAGACTCCATCGATTACAATATTCTGAACGAATTGCAAAGTGACGGCAGGTTGTCCATGGTCGAACTTGCCAATAGAGTGCACCTTACAAAAACGCCGTGCACCGAACGCGTCAAGCGACTTGAAAAAGCTGGCATCCTGACTGGCTATCATGCCGCAATCGATCCTGAAAAGGTGGGTGCCAACCACGTCACTATCGTACACGTGAATCTGACCCGCACCAGTGATAGCACACTCAAGGAGTTCAACAAGGCTGTGCAGAGAATCCCGGAGGTCCAGACTTGCATGATGATCGCTGGCTCGTTCGATTACATGCTAAAGGTCCGAACCCGCGATATGGCGCACTTCCGATCGGTGCTGGGTGAGCAGATCGGTTCCTTGCCGGGCGTGATGCAAACACATTCTTTCGCGGTCATGGAAGTTGTCAAGGATCAGTCTTCGATAAGAATGGGTGATGATTGATTAGCGTGATGTGCCCATACCTCCTCTTGGGTCCTTGTGTGCGGTATGGTGCGCGGTAAATCGACTTACCGCGTCCGCCCGAACACAAGGTCAGTATGAAAAAATCCCGGTTGCTCAGGTCTTGCATGCAAGCGCCTGGTTGCTGCTGCCCATACATTGAAAGTCGATGGGTAGGTAGGCTCTATCGAAGCTGATAAACAGGCCAACTTTGCCACACTTCATGACGATCCAGAGTCGATCGAAGCTGTCAAACTCAAAGAGACAGGCGTGTGGGGACTGTTCAAGCTGGCAGGATTTTCGATGCGCATTTTATCTGAACATCTCGTCACGAGGTGACGCCGGTGATAGAGGCAAGGGATGTTGCACAGCCACCACTATCGGGATACGTTACAGCTGCGCGATGTTGACGCGATTGACCAACACAACGGACACAACACTATGAGCGGTGCGAGTATGAACGGTGCGACAAGCCTGGTTCGATCATTGATCGCCAATGGGGTAGATGTATGCTTTGCCAATCCGGGCACCTCTGAAATGCACTTTGTGGCCGCTCTGGACAAGGTCCCCGGATTGCGCTGTATTCTGGGTTTGCACGAGACAGTCGTAACAGGTGCTGCTGACGGGTACGCACGGATGGCAGATAAGCCCGCTGTGACACTACTGCACACGGGCCCTGGATTGGCAAACGGTTTGTCTAATCTGCACAATGCACGCAAAGCATGGACTCCTGTTGTGAATGTTGTCGGAGAACATGCGCTAAGTCATATCGAACATGATGCCCCGCTGACATCCGACATCCAGGCAATCGCTGCGCCCTTGTCGCATTGGGTCCATACTTCACGAACTGCAGACTCTCTGGCATCGGCAGGTGCTGAGGCAGTTAGCCAGGCACGCCGTCATCCGGGCCATATTGCAACGCTCATCCTGCCTGCCAATACCGCGTGGGATGCCGTAACTGATGACGCTGGTGCCCCGTCTCCTGTGGATTCCGTTGCCAACAGGCAGACAGGCACGAAGGTGTCACCGGATCACATAACTCACATGGCTGCGGTGCTGAACAGTGCATTGGAATCCAATGAAGATGTAGCCATCGTTCTTGGTGGTCACTGTCTACACGCCAATGCGCTGGAGCTGGCAGATAAAATTGCGCAGCACAGTAACGCAATGCTACTGGCTGAAACATTCAAAGCGCGATTTCAGCGTGGCGCCGGCCGGGTAAGTATCAGAGAGATTCCGTATCCGATAGACAATGCTATCAAGCTGCTGTCACCTTTCAAACATATCGTTACGGTGTGCGCCAAAGCTCCAGTGGGCTTTTTTGCCTATCCGGACAAGCCCAGCACGCTCTATCCAGACAATGCTCAGGTGCATAGTCTCGCCACCATGCATGACGACGGTGTACAGGCGTTGACGGATCTGGTCAGCGCTCTGCACGTGGCTGATTTAGCACCGCGTTTACAAGTACAGATGACTCATGAGGAGCCTGATAACGCAACACTGAGTTCTGATGCTGTTGGTGTACTACTGGCGAATCGGCTGCCCGTGGATGCCATCATTGTTGACGAGGCCATTACGTCTGGAATCGGATCCACCAACAGTACTGCAAGTTCGGCTGCACATGACTGGCTTGAAGTCTGCGGAGGCTCAATTGGTGGCGGTATGCCGATAGCTACAGGCGCAGCTGTCGCTTGCCCCGAACGCAAGGTGATCAATTTGCAGGCCGATGGCAGCGGCATGTACTCATTGCAATCACTGTGGACTCAGGCTCGAGAAAACCTCGATGTTGTAACTATATTGTTTGCCAATAGCAGTTACGCCATACTCAAACACGAGCTGGACAACGTACAGGCTGCCAGTGGTCGAGTAGCACTGGACATGATGGAACTTGATCGGCCAACACTTGACTGGGTAGCTCTGGCAACAGGCATGGGAGTAACTGCTCAGAGAGCCACTACGGTCGATGAATTTCGCAGTGCTCTGGATACAGCACTCGCTGGTAAAGGACCATTCTTGATCGAAGCCGTTGTGCCGTAGCGTATTTACCTGATCAATCGAGACATTAAATGTCAAGGAGCTTTCGGTCAGCGTAAGTATACGCTTTGGTAAGTTTCGCGTAATCAGGCAGGCTGCTCAGTACCTCGATGGAACCTGCAAAGCATGCAAGCAGATGTGTGCATGGTAATAGGCAATTCGTTTGTATTTGAATGGTTTAGCCAGTAGCAAGCAAGAAATTCGCGGTGTGACGAATCGTGTTTGATTCAAACGATAGCCGTTTATGTTTTTTACAATGCTTCGCTTTCAGTCATTTGTGCCGAACCATATCGCTGGACATCCCTCTCTGAAGTAATCGCTTTCGTGCCACTTGACGAGTGGACAATGGCACAAAGTGATTTTGGATGAGCATTTACATGCCCACACTCAACATCGAGGAGATCACATGAAAACTTACCATATGTTGCCCATCATCGGCGTCGTTATGATGGCAACCGGCGCGGCTCAGGCCGTGGATTTTAAACTGTCAGGGCAGGTCAGCCGCATGGTTGTGGCTCCCGACGATGCGGCTGGCAATGAGGTTCAGCATCAGGATATTGGATGGTCAGGAACCCGTTTCCGTTTTACTGGTGAGCAGGATCTGGACAACGGCACGAAGGTTGGTTTTCGCCTCGAACAACAACTTCAGTCAAATCCTTCGTTCGCCAGTGAAGGGGCTGCGCAAGTTGGTGGGGGAAACGACGACTTTGTGGACAACCGTTATCAGGATCTCTATTGGCAAGGGGGCTTCGGAAAAATCGCTATTGGCAAAGGCGATGGAGCCTCTAACGGTGGCACAGAAGCAGATCTGTCAGGTACTGTGCTGAGCTCCAGTT
>CAYGSW010000113.1:0-17904 GCA_964352535.1 uncultured Granulosicoccaceae bacterium
GCCCAGACGCTTATCGCAGCTGGAATTCTCACACCCTCGCTAGTGAAAAGCGCGTCGGCCTCGGCACTTTCTATTTTTGTTGATGTCAAGATATCGACACCGATGGATTCAAGTTCGCTTTGCACACTTGCGCCAATTCTCTCGGGCAGACGCGGCAGCAAAATGGGTCCAGCTTCGACAACTGACACCTTGAGCCGCTTTTGCGAAAAGCTCTCAAATCCGTAGTCCTGAAGTCGGCCGGCAACATTATGTAGATCAGCTGCCAGCTCAACGCCAGTGGCTCCTCCGCCAACGATAACCACCGATAACTGCGTGCTGTCGTCTTTCGCCGCACTCACCTTGTGCAGCTGTCGCAGGTACAGCTTGTGGAAGCGCTCAGCCTGTTCCCGGGAGTCCAGTTTGACGCAATGTTCCGCCACGCCCGTCGTGCCGAAATCGTTACTTTGACTGCCCGGGCTCAACACCAGTTCATCAAACGACAATTCACGCGCCTCGACCAGCTCAGCTCCGTCATCGTCCGCTTCAGCAGCAATGGCAATGCGGCGCTGATCTGTGTCGACGCCCGTCACTCGGCCCAGGACAAAATCGAACCCGTACTTTCTGGCTAGCATGCGATAGCTGGTCTCATCATGATGGCTGTCCAGAGAGCCGGTAGCCACCTCGTGCAGCAGAGGTTTCCAGATGTGGGAGGCGTTCTTGTCAACCAGAACAACCCTTGCGCTGTCGTCGCGTTTGAGTTTTTTTGCAAGCTTTACCACCAGCTCGAGGCCTCCTGCCCCACCGCCAACCACGACCATCTGCTTCACACTTGTTGGTGTAACCATGCCTGCCTGATATTTTCCGTTCGGTGTATTCAGCTGGCTGCTGAATATCTCAATTTGCTGCTGACAATACTTGTTGCGTCGCAGCGCCTCTCACCCCCAAAGCTTACGGGATGCAGGATGAATCAGACTCCCTTCAAAACACATGGGTATTTCGCGATCTTCAGCGAGAAGCAGCGGACCATCAAGGTCTACAAAGTCGACGCCCTGAGCCACCAGCAATGCTGGCGCCATAGCCAGTGAGCTACCTACCATGCACCCCACCATGACTCGAAAGCCTGCAGCAGTGGCAGCTTCACGCAATGCCAAAGCCTCAGTCAAACCACCGGTTTTATCCAGTTTGATGTTAACCACATCGTACTTATCATTGAGCTGATCAAGACCCTGACGATCATGACATGCCTCATCCGCACACACTGGTAGCGGCCGAGAACGCCCAGACAATAGGCCATCTTGGTCTGCCGGCAGAGGCTGCTCAACCAGAGTAACGCCCAGCGAGAGCATGACGGGTGCCAGCTCATCGTAGTCCAGCGCTGTCCATCCCTCATTGGCATCCACAATCAATGCGCTATCAGGCGCACCTCGGCGTACAGCCTGTAGTCGCTCCAGATCACCTTTGCCGCCCAATTTGATTTTCAGCACAGCTCTGGAAGCATTCTTCAGCGCGGCGGTGTACATGTTAGACGGTGTGTCCAGCGACAAGGTATAGGCTGTAACCACGGGTACCGGGGCGTCGAGACCGGCAAGCTGCCAGACCGGCGTGTCACAGCGTTTGGACTCCAGATCCCATAGAGCACAATCGAGCGCATTTCTGCCAGCGCCAGGTGGCATGGCCTGCTGCAAGGCCTGTCGATCCATGCCTTTGCGAAGGTTCTGCTCCATCGACAGAATTTGTGCGGTAACACTGTCCAGTGTCTCACCGTAACGCGCGTAAGGCACACACTCGCCGACACCCACGGCATCACCATCGACAAGACGTACGCTCAGTACACAAGCCTCAGTGCGCGAACCGCGGGAAATGGTGAACGTCCCGTCAATGGCGAAGGAGTCTTGCGTGACTGACAGCGTTGTACTGCCTGTCATCCCAGCGCATCCACAAGACGATCTGCACCGTGCCGATAAGGATCAATGGTGGGTAATCCCATGCGGGACTCTCCCTCTGCCATATAACTCACGGCCTCGTCTTCGCCCAACGCTGAGCTGTTGATTGAAATACCCACCACCTCACACTGTGGATTCACAACCCGCGACAGCGTCAGCGATGTATCACGCAATGATTCAAGAGAGGGTAATGCATATTCAGGCAAACCACGCATGTGCGTCCGGGTAGGCACATGGCACAAAATCAACGCATCCGGAGCACCCCCGTGTATCAAGGCCAGCGTTACCCCGGAGTACGAGGCATGAAAAAGACTCCCCTGCCCTTCAATAAGATCCCAATGGTCTGCTTCATTGTCAGGAGTCAACCATTCGACAGAGCCTGCCATGAAGTCGGCCACAATCGCATCCAGCGGTATACCACCACGTGTTATAAGTATACCTGTCTGGCCCGTTGCCCGGAATGTGGCCTTCATGCCTCGATCTCGCATCGATTTTTCCATGGCGATGGCGGTGTACATCTTGCCAATGGAGCAATCCGTGCCAACCGCCAGGCAGCGTTTGCCGGTGCGCCTCACCCCATTAGCGATGGGGAAACGCTGTTGAGGGATCCTGACATCAAACAATGACTGACCGTGCTGCGCCGCCAGGTCCACCAGACGCGGGTTGTCAATGAGCAGACTGTGCAAACCAGAGGCCACATCCATACCAGCCGCCAACGCCTGTTCGAATACAGCATTCCACGTTTCGCTGATATGCCCACCGCGATTGGCAACTCCGACCACTAGGAGGCTGCAGCCACCGCCTCCTCGATGCTCAAATCGTCCAGCCCCATATCAGCGTTACAGCCCTCCTGGCGATATTGCCCGATACAGAATTCGGGACGCCAGTCTTTCACACCTTGTGCAACCTTGGCAGCCAATGCATCGGGCGCATCACCCAGAAACAGCAGATAGGGGGTCTTGAGCATGTTTACGAACCTTGCGCTAATCGCCTGAAAGCGATGATTCTAGTCTTATCAACATATTGAGTGTGCGAGGTGACACGTGTGGACAGGAGCCAGCTGCCGACAATATCGGGCACCAGATGAAGAGGCGAATCGTCAGTATGTGCTGCTCTACAGGGTTTTCAGATATTCGATAACGGCACGCCGATCGTCGGCCGACAGATGATCACCAAACAGGTGACCGGTATTGGCATACCCTGGCTTGTCAGTGTCGTAGATATGGATATCGCCAGCGGCCGACTTGCCGTTTTCAAGCGCCCGATGCGCCCAGCCCAACCTTGTTTGATCGTAGCTTTCCTTGTCTGATGCGTCGCGTACCTCATGTTGCCAGTATCGTGGCCGTTGCGAACTATCTAGCACCATGGCAATAGTGGGTACAGAACCGTTGTGCAGAAACGGCGCGGTTGCCCAGATACCATCCAGTGGCGGTGCCACATATCCGGGTCCGGGAGCAGCCGTTGACAGTTCGCCGTAATACGAGCGGTTAAACCAGTCGATATAGGGCAAGCCCGGACCGTGCGCAAAGTCCACTAGAGTTCTGTCGGTCTGAACAACATCGATCGGTACCAGTCTGGCTGGATACGACGCTTCATTTTCGTAGCTGCCATGACAATGCGAGCAATTGGCGAGGAACACATCGCGCCCGGCCTCTGCCAGAGGCTGTTGTATCGGAAACGGATACGCAGGTGGATTCAGACTTGCGATATAGGCCCGAATGTCCGGCGCGTACGCATCAATTGCGTCAAGCTCCGAGGGTGTGTCAGTACACAACATCGAGGCTGCCATCATGATGCGGGCATGATCCAGCCGGCCTTCGCCCAGATTGAACATCGCTGGCTTTTTCGCCATACGCCACCAGGGCGGTACGCTAACCGGCGGTACATCAGTCGGCGGCAATGGCAGCAGTGGTGTCTCGGACCAGGCATTGTCAACCGCGCGCCGATGCGCGATTAAGGCAAATGTCAGATTGTTTGCCGGGTTTGCACCCACAGTATGTGGCCGCATGTACGGGGCTATTGCACTGATGCGATCAGCATAGAGCTCCCAGGCACGTGTCTCCTGTTCGCCTTGCACGAAGGCCCCCGCGCGCTCAACTATCTGCGAGGCGTCATGAGTGAAATCAAGAAACTCATTGCCAAGCCCGACCACCAGTTCGCCGAACAATGGCGTGCCGTGACAGGTCAGGCAGTTATTACTGACAATACGCACACCTTCACTGTTGGTCGATACATTGACCGAGTACGGCAAACCGTCAGCATCAGTATGTCGCCCTTCTATTGGCACCACATCGGGCTCGGCGCTTAATTGCCGAAAAACGCGCTCGGGGATACCACAACTGACATACGGCTCTTCAAGCAAGGCACGTCGGCCCTCGGCAATGTCTCCAGGGCGTTGCTCAGCCGCTGCCATGGTGCCAGCGGTTGCAAACCGTGCCGCCTGCCACTGATTGTCAGAGGTGTCTGCCAGATAGGACTCAGCAACGATCTCGCTGTTGCCAGTGGCGATCCGGTTGGTGACCAACGCATCCGTGTTTGACGGTAAACTTTTCTCGTCGCCAGCAGAATCGCGAGTATTATCGGCGTTCGCTGTGCCGGCTGTTTCAACTGACGTTTGTTGTTCAGAACCGTTACAGCCGCTGACAAGCATAAGGGCACCAAGCACCACACACAGCTGCAAGGTCTTAGCGCGAATTTTTAAACGCGTCTGTGCAAGATCCAACGTCGACCGTGTTGCGACACTCAGATACCGGGTGTTGCACCGAAGGAGTGCTCTCTGGCAATTCATGGACGATTCATGGGCGTGAACATACACAATAATACTTCTCTACTGAGCGGCTCGATCACCAGGCGATGCCGGTAATGCTGTCAGCGACAGGAATCCGGCGCCTGTGTGTGTGCCGGTCACCACAACCGGCACATGCGCGCGAATATCAGAGCCAACACTGGATTCTGAAAGGCGGTTCATTATGCTTGCCCTGATATCGAGGGACCCGTCACTGGATCGTAAAGACACGTGCTGCGGGTAAGCGCTTCCCGAGTCAGCCGACAGCAGCTGCTCGGTGCTGTCTACCCATTGTAGATCGAGCGCCTGGGACTTCTGCCCGGTTGCATGCAGTGTCGCTGATACAGTTTGCGGACCTCGACCACTGCGTCGCCGGCTTCTCGATACATCAAGGCGCTGACCATCATCCAGCGCAAGAGTCAGGGTATCTATCACAACGGCACCCGCAGCGCCAGGTACATTCCCCCAGCTTTGGCGTATCCAGCCTGTCCCCGAAACAGCAGCGTTCATTGGCTCGCCCGCTGGCGTCACTGATGGCAGCGTGCCAGTGATACTGACTGCCGATTCCGACCACGTGTTCAATTCTCCCACAGCGCGAACCTGCGGGCATGTGGCAATGCTGAACTCAAGCGTAATCTGTTGCTCCGCAGACAACGCGGCCTCCCAGCGGTATTGACGCTCGCAAGGGGTTTGATCCTTACCGCTTACGTCGATTGTGAGTCGGTCATTACCCACCCAGACGCTTTGCGCCGTAGCACCGGCCAGCTCCAGTGCCATCCGCTGAATCGTCTCACGGCGCTCGAGTTCACCCAGACTGGCCAATGTACTGTGCGAAGCAGCTGCATCAATCGATACACTGGATCGCATGATGCTGTCATAACGCCAGCGTGAATCAACCTCGCCCGTTGCGCCAGCTGGTTGCAAGGCAAATCGATCAATTTGCGCGATAACGGCAGCAGCAGGCGCACCGCCTGCGGCTCCGGTGCCATCATGGGTAAACAACAACGCCTCAAGCGCAAACGATTCGAACTGTGTCTGCAGGTGCACGTAGATATCAGCAGGCAAACGCGGCTCACCCGGAGGGCTGAATTGCTCAGCGACATCGCGTAATGCAGCCAGCAACTGACCTGACACATTAACTGTGCTGGATGCGGGTGGATCCTGCGACACTGCTGACTCACCGGAGCAGCCTTGTACTAAAGCGCCCAGCACTAGAGTCGCAGCTGGCAGGCAGAATCGATGAGCACCACTGCGACGAGTTGCGATAGTCATCGCGGACTCACGAGTGGTCCCTGCTCAAGCGTTGCCGGTGGCTTGGCAGACACAGCGTCGATCGAGATTTCCATGGTGTCAAGTGTCATCTCGATACGCTGGGCAAGCGTCGAGGCATCGCCCATGTGCAATAAGGCCAATTCCCCTGACAGCAGATCCAGCGCATAGGCCAGTAATAACCCAACGAGCAGTCTGCGGGCAGACAATAAGCCGCTCTCTGTCTTAAAATTGTGCAAATTTGGGCTCCCGAACCTATTTATTAGGACAACGACACAAATGCGCGCATGCGAATTGCTACACTTGCAACGCCTTCGATGCCAATCGCAGCCAAAAACAGAAAAAGTTTCACGTGCGGCTTAATCTGCGTCAGCATATTGAAATCCGATGGGTACTAATATCGTGAGTCTTGTGAATGGCGGACGAAGCGAGACAACCTATAATTCAGCACAGGAAATACTAGTGCTGTGCAACAAGCAATCGGCAGAATAACCCGTTTGCTTGTTACACAGCACTGGGCCAGACAGGACGGACCACGTTTTAATGAAGACTTTGAACTATCCGCAAACGGGTATGCCCATGCAAGGATATGCGACAGTACCAGCAACAAGCGACGCAAAAGAGTATCTCAGACTCTTGCTGCGCCATAAGTTTGGCTTGCTGATCACTCTGTTACTAGGCCTCGGACTAGCCTGGGTGTATCTTACGAGCACCGACAGCATCTACGAGGCCTCGGCACTCGTCGAAGTCAGCGAAAGGCTCAACCTTGCCGAAGAGGAAGATCGTAACCAGCAAATCGACTGGAACGCGCCAACGATCAAGGAAGAGGCAAATCTGATCACCTCCAGACGGGTGCTGACGCCTGTCATCGATGCCTACAATCTGCGACTGTCAGCAGAAGCCAGGCGACTGCCTGTGCTTGGGGACATTACTCGCGAGATACCTTTTCTGGCGGAGTTCGCCGCAGGCTTTGGACCACTCAAGCACTTTGCCTGGGGCGACGAGTCGATTGAACTGACACAACTTGAACTTCCTCGCACATGGGAAGACACCGAGTTGCGCCTCACTGTGTTGGACGACAACAGCTACTCACTCGAATTCGATTCCAGAGTCATCATCGAGCAGGCCAGCGTGGGAGAATCCATACAGGTCGAGCTTGATGAGGATTCACCGTTGCTGATTTCAGTGGC
The DNA here is from genome assembly GCA_964352535.1 of uncultured Granulosicoccaceae bacterium. Lineage (GTDB taxonomy): Bacteria > Pseudomonadota > Gammaproteobacteria > Granulosicoccales > Granulosicoccaceae > Granulosicoccus. The sequence continues at coordinate 7,167 of CAYGSW010000113.1, forward strand.
GCAGGTGGACGCTGCAGCTGGTGTGCAGTTCTCGCTGGTTCGCTCTTCTCTGCAATCAACCGTGACAGCACTGCGCAGCAATCTGGCCACTGAAACAACTGATTCAAAGTCGCGCATGATCACAATACGAATGCGCGGCAAGGACCCCGCAAGAATAGCTGACGTCACCAACGCGATATTGCAGGAGTATGAAAGTGTCAAGCTTGGCACGCAAAACCGCTCCACTGATGAAAGACTGGAATTTTTCGAGACACAACTGCCCACTGTCGAAGCAGAACTGCGTGCAGCGGAAATTGCGTTAGCCGAATTTCGTCGCAATTCCGGCACAGTCCGGGACACGCAGGTGGATTTGAAGCTCGGCCAACTGGACAACCTTGAGATCCAGCTCCTGGAAAAAGAGGTAGAGCGCGACGATCTGCTCAAACGGTATACGGTTGCACACCCCACACCCAAAAGGCTGCAGAAAGAGATTGACGTTCTGAACGACAAGATCAACCAGATTCGTGGAAGTATCGTTGCAGCACCCGACACCGAGCGAGAGCTTGCGGTGTTGCAGGATGAGCTGGATACCAGCCGGGACTTGTTCATCGACATGAGCGAGACGCTGCAGCAGTTGCGCCTGGCAAATGTTGGCAATGTGGGCGAAGTGCAGATTATCGACGAAGCACTGGCACCTCGAAAGCCGGTATCGCCCAACAAGTTGCTGGCCATCGTTGGCGGCACGCTCACTACTCTGTTTCTGTACACACTCTACCTGACGCTTCGCTCTGCCTTGTCAACGGTCATTGGCGATCAGGAAACTCTGGAACGTTCGTCCGGTCTGCCGGTTTACATGAATATCCCGAAAAGTTCAGCGCAGCGTCGACTGGGCTCTCCGGTCACTATTGATCCAAGACGTTTGCTGCCGGGGCCAGACGGCGAGTCTTCCAGTAAAGCGATTGCCGGTAACGTGCTTGCGCTTTCAAAACCTGAAGATTACTCCATCGAAAACATGCGTGGTCTGCGCAGCATGCTGGAAGATGTGATGGCTGGGGCGAATAATAACGTTCTGATGTTTACAAGCCCACTACCGAGCATGGGCAAATCATTTCTGAGTCTGAATCTGGCCGTGCTGGTCGCGCAAACCGGCAAACGCGTCTTACTGATCGATGCAGACTACCAACGAGGCCAGCTGCACAAATCCCTCGGTCTTGATGCGGGCCCGGGCTTGCCTGAAGTGGTTCGCGGGAAGAGCGAGCTCAAGGAAACTGTTAAAGCGACAACGGTACAGAATCTTTACTGTATTCCACGAGGTTATTCAGGGACGGGCAATGGTGTCGATATGCCCAGCGATAAAGAATTCGGTGCGTTCCTCAACGTTGTAGCCCCGCGTTTTGATATCGCCATCATCGATACGCCGCCGGTGCTCAGCGTTTCCACCGCTGCAGCCTTGGGCAAACATGCAGGTTCTACCATTATGGTTGTCAAGGAAGGTGAAGTTAAAGAACCACAATTGCATGAAGCGCTTAAACGCCTCACATTTTCAGGTGTACGGGTTAGCGGCTGTATTATGAACGGCTCCTCTGCTCCGACTCCCAGGCACTACGCGTACTATCGTGAGCAGTTGGACTAATACAACAAACCGTTCAGATTTACATTCGTTTACAGCCAGCTTGAGCACAGAGGGCTGCTTACCGTTACTCTTGCGGGCGTAGATAAGCCGTGGAGATGTTCAGCGTGTGTTTTCACCGGCTGGCAAGTCTGGAAGTGTCAAAGGATGGACACGCATGTGCATAGACTAGTGCGATAAGCTGCCTCGCTGAAGCTTCCCTGCATGACGATTGATCCATGGGTAATCTTCCCAAACCGGCACTGCATCAACTATTTAATGATCAATCCACGCTACCCTACGCACCTAGTTTGTTACATCCACTAGACGTTAACGACCTGTTGTCTACACTCATCAAGAACGAGCAGGTCTGCAATAAAATCAAAGAGAATGCACCCGACACGCGGATGAGATTACTGTCATCCGCGTCTCAACACTCTTGTAATTACATCACCGCAGTTTTGTATAACACTTCCAATTTGAGGGTTATACTGTTGTATTTAACACACAGATGTTTCACGATCTTACCCTGGAGGGATCGGTGTCGACTTACACGCTCATGAATGACGCGAAGAAGAATAAGGAAGTCCGTCGTACAGTTGCAGAGATCACCGATGTGTCGGCAGGCCTCGATCCGCTTGATGCAACGGCGCAGAACGATAGTTCCACGCTTCAATGGACACCGCTGATTAACAGCGACAACACAGCGTTGAAACCGATCGCAGGTTTTAGTGCAGCGTTGAAGCGACTGGAGGATTTCATCTTCGGATCCATCGCCCTGCTTATCCTCTTTCCACTGATGGCACTCGTGTCCATCATCATCAAGTTAGACAGTACCGGCCCTGCATTATTTTGCCAGGCGCGCAATGGACGCAACGGCGAGGTAATCAAAGTCTACAAGTTTCGTACCATGTACCAGAACGGCAGTGCCGAATTCACCCAAGCCCAGAAAAACGACCCCCGCATTACACGTGTCGGGGCATTTCTGCGCAAGACAAGCCTTGACGAACTGCCGCAGTTATTCAACGTGATACAGGGCTCCATGTCGATGGTTGGCCCACGGCCACATCCCCTGAAGCTCGACGAGGATTTTCTCTACGTCATACCTTCACTCAATTCACGATACTGCGTTAAACCCGGCATTACAGGATGGGCGCAAATCAATGGCTTTCGTGGTGAAACCCGAAGAGTCAGTGACATGGTGGCTCGTATCGAGCATGACCGTCATTACATACAGAACTGGTCACTGTTTCTCGATATCAGAATTCTGGTAATGACCGTATTCAAAGGCTGGGTTCACAAAAACGCTTACTAGGCTTTTACGCTCGCAAGGGTAAGATATAATTTTCGGCGTGCAGGTCGTTGTCAGCACAACGACGGGGCCACAGCACACATTTTTCTGCCTGAAGATCTCGATGGTAGCAGCTCATGAAGCGCAAACAATTGCTCGAGTGCACCTTCATGGCACAACTACCACTGCGTCGTTGCACGCCAACGGATCGCCCTCATTGCCGTAACGCCTGCAACCTCGATCGTTGGCACCACTTTTGATAGTACTACCAAAGGTGAAGCACAACACAGCCATTTCAAATTCCGACAAAGTACTCATGGAAACTTCCGCCCACCGCCTTCAGCAGCACAAACTCCTGGGCTTCCATGCACACCCCGGCACTCTGGATGACTACCTGCGTTTTTCGGATGACTGCATCACCCGGAATAAACGCGCCACTGTCCTGTATCACAACCTGCATTCTCTCTACAGCTATTTCACATCAGAATCATTGCGTAAACACTATCAGGGCATGACGGTATTGATTGATGGTATGCCGCTGATCTGGCTTATGCAGTTATGCCGCATCCCGGTTACCCGGGACCATAGATTGACGTACGTTGATTTCATCATGCCATTGATGAGTAAAGCAGCTGAGCAGGGCTGGAACGTTTATCACATCGGCCAGAACAAAACGGTATTGTCGACAGCACTTGAACGTATTCGCGCGGCATGTCCAGGCATCAACATCGACGGGCACGACGGCTATTTTGATCTTACACCAAACAGTTCGGATAGCCTGCGTATCATCGAAGCCATCAACAGCAACAATACCAATCTGTTGCTGATTGGCTTTGGAGCACCTAAGCAAGAGGCATGGCTAGCTGCTCACCGCCACCTCATACAAGCGCAAATAGTCTTCACATGTGGAGCCTGTATGGAATATGTAGCAGGTCATGTTAGAACACCACCTCGCTGGATGGGTCGGGCAGGCCTGGAGTGGAGCTTCCGACTCTTCGAAAATCCTCGCCGCTTTGCGTTTCGCTACCTGGTTGAACCATTGGTTCTGGGTGCCATTCTGTTACGCAACGCGATAACCGGGCAACGACGTCCCGGCAAACGTTCCTGAGCCGGGCATGCGCAGCAACAAATCACCGATTTCACTTTTGGCAAGGCTCGGCAAGTTAGCAACCTCCAGACTCGCACTGTCAGTGGGTGCGCAAGCGATGGTCAGCGGATTTCACTTTGCGCTCAACCTGCTATTGCTTCGTCTGGTTACACCGTTTGAATACGGCGTGTTCGCATTCGCGTTCGTCCTGGCCATGTTTGCTTCAGCTATCAATAACGCATTGATATCCACTCCACTCACGGTGTACACCCCTGTGATAGAAGACGTGGACGAACGTAAGCAACAAGAGGCCATGTTCAGCACACTCAATGTACTGCTGTTTGCTCTGTTGATTGTTTTTGGCACAGCCTACGCTATCTGGTTTGAGCTGGCGGGTATGGTCGGGATAGGCGTTACCGCATTTGTCGCTGTGTATTCTGCACGCCATTACAGTCGCAGCACCGGTTATGCCCGGATGCGCCCTTTGGTCACAGCCAGTGGCGATGCCACTTATGTGGGTTCGGGCGTGTTGATCATGGCTGGTTTACTTCTCACCCAAGACACGCTGTCCATCGGCCATGTGCTGCTGGCATTAGCCGCAGCCAATCTTTGCGCCATGCTTGTCGAGCGTATTCGTCTGCAAGGTATTTCCAGCTCCTGGCTATGTTTTGGCAAAATCAGCAGTTATGGGCATGTCTGGGCTCAGTCTCGCTGGGCGCTGATCGGTTCACTGACAACCCTGTTTCTGGCACAAGCGCACAGCGTTATCATTACGGCAACACATGGCCCCGACGCCTATGCGCCACTAGCCGCAGGTTTTGTACTGTTTGGTCCGGTCCGGGTTGCGCTGCTGACATGGCAAAACATGGTAAAACCAGAGCTGGCTGTAGATCTGTCCAAGTCAAGACAATCAGCTGTCAGGCAACAGATAAAGACAACCAGCCTGGGCATGATCGCCGCTGTCATGGCATTGGGGTTATGCTTATGGATTGGCTGGCCCTGGATTCATGTGTTTCTGTATGCCGAACAGTATGCCGATCAACCGATGGCTCTGATCGTTGCTCTGTGGTCGGTGATCACCGTGTTTGCCGCCAGTTACAACGCACCGGCAGCTGCACTGCAGGCAATGAGAGATTTCAGGGTATTGGCCATGGCCAGTATCTATGGCGCAATCATCAGCGGCCTGCTGGTCAGCGTAACACTGTATCTGTATAAACCCGAAACCACGTTACTGGGCATCCTTGCAGCAGAGCTGTTTATGGCGGTGTTCCTGACGCACACCTTATACAGCCGACTCAAGCCAACATCAGTTAACCCGATCAAGAGCCCCGCGTGAAGATTGTTCTGGGCATTTGCACTTACCGGCGACCCGACGGGCTACGTAAACTGCTCAACGCTCTGCCTGCACTACGGGATATCAGGAACATCCACACGCTGGAAATTGTTGTTGCAGACAATGACGCCGCTTCCCAGGGCATTGACGTCTGCAATCAGCTCCCCGACACCTATCCGTTTAAGGTAATCGCCTTCAGCCAGACATCGTCAGGTATCTCAGCCGTGCGCAACGCCGTGGTAGTAAAGGCGTTGTCCCTTGAGCCTGACATCGTTGCGTTTCTGGACGACGATGAATGGCCAGAACCACAGTGGCTTGCTGAGCTGCTGCGTGTGCAAATGCACGCCAATGCAGATCTTGTAGGCGGTCCCACGCTTCCCGAGTTTCCGGAGCATGCTCACCCATCGGTGCGTGACAACCCCTACTATGGGGCTGATCTGAATTTGCCCGATGGCAGCCCCTGCCAATTGCAGGCTGGTGGCAATTTTCTTATCAAAGCGTCAGTGCTGCAACAGTACACACCTGATGTCTTCAGCGAAGCGTTCTCTCATTCAGGCAGTGAAGACCTGGCATTTTTCACACAACTGGCCACCGCAGGACACACCATGCGCTGGGCGGCTGAGGCCATTGTTCACGAACCCGTCCCCGATGTTCGACTGGCGCCCCAGTGGCTTCGTCAGCGAGTCATCAATATTCACAATTCACGGGTCAGGGTTATGCAGCATCTGCACCCTGCTCTGCCTGATAGCCTTATCCGGCTTATAAAAACCTGTGCGCTGGCTTGCGTAGCAGCGCTGTTGACTATTGCAGGTGTCTTTGTCCCGTCCTTGCGACATCAGGCACAGTTACTACGTTGGAAGTTCGTGGGCAAACTAAGCGCACATTTGGGAAAGATCACGCAACGAGGGGAAACCTACTGATGTCGCCGCGCTTTTCAGTTGTCATACCCACGTACAACCGCGCCGACTCGGTGCTGCAAACATTGAATTCATGCTTTGAACAAACGTTCGAAGACTTTGAACTCATCATTGTAGACGATGGCTCATCCGATAACACTGTCGCGGTGCTTTCAGCGTTAGAAGACCCACGCCTGATTGTCGTACAACAGGACAACGCAGGTCCCGCAGCGGCTCGCAATCATGGCATGCGCATCGCAAAGGGGCAGTACATCGCGTTTCTTGACTCTGATGATCGTTGGTATCCTGATTTTCTTGAGGCGGTGAATACCCTGCTCGAGGTGGAGGGAGAGGTGCTTGTTTACGGACGAATCATCGTTGACCGGGGCTTTGCACGCTACTGGGTGAAACCTGAAAGAGCACTTGGACCGGAGGAATCCATCTTTGACTTCCTGTTTGTCCACGGCGGCTTCATTCAGACAAGTACAATGGTGATTCCCCGCACACTGGGCGAAAAAGTACAGTGGAATGAGAAAGTGACTTACGGCGACAACGATCAGTTTGCCATCGATTGCTGGCGTACCGGCATCGCATTTTACATGCTGCCCAGACCCTGCACTCACTATGCAGATTTCATCAGTGACGATGCACTTTCCCAATTGCCTATCTATGCGGGTAGTTCTCCCAAGTACACCAACTTCTTCAGCTGGATGGCCACCCAGAAGCCGTTCATGTCCAGGCAGGCGTGGGCAGGTTACCAGGCTCGCGTGGAGAGTGTAGGGCTGGCGCGTCGTGCACCACTGCAAAGCTTCAAGCTATTGTGGAAAGCCCGGCAGCTTGGAGCCATCAGCAGCCTGGGCGTCTTGCGACAAACCATCCAGAATCTCACCCCCAGATTGTACCGACGACTGGTTGATCAGTATGTGCGTTTGCGCGGTGCGACGCTCGACCAAGCTCGGCAGAGCAGGTAGTGTTTTCAAGCTACCATGCCAGCAATCGGGTGCCGTTGCTCGCCTGTGCCCTGCTGATTCTGACGTTACTGCAAGCCTCCAGTTTCAATCTGTCACTGGCCTTCAGAGGACCACTTGCCAGCGGCGCGCTGATTACATTAATCACGCTATTATGGCTGGCCATGTACGCCATATCCGCAGTCGGGCTATTCGTCTCTGCAGGCGTTAACTGGATAACATGGCTGGTCCGCTACCGACTGCTCCTGGTTTGCCTGCTGGCCGGAACCGCGTTTTCGGTGGCATGGTCCATCGACACAGCACTGAGTCTGGAGCGTGGCATACATCTGATTGGCACAACGCTTGTAGCGTTCTATCTCGGTTTCAGTTTGCCACTGCATCGCATACTCCGCATCAGTGCATGGGTGCTCGGCTTCATCATGCTGACCAGTGTTATTGCAGCTCTGTTCATTCCCAGCCTGGGACTGGAGGAATATCAGGGCAGAATGGTCTGGAGGGGAACGCTGGCATCCAAGAACACATTGGGTTTTTGGGCAGCCATTACCGTCTTGCTGTGTACCAGCTTGAGTTTCTGGAGCATCACGACAAACCAGCGCATCGTATACCTGAGCATTTCCGTACTCTCCCTACTCTGCCTTTACAACAGCGCATCAGCAACCTCATTGCTTGCGATGGTATGCGCAGGTGTTGTCATGCTGTATCTGCACGCAGCGTTCGGCCTGCGTCTGAGCATGCTGGCCATGATACTGCTCGGTGGGCTGGGCATCGGGATCGTCGGCATTGCCTTCTACTTCATAGACACAGCAGAGCTTATCGGCCGTTCAGGCGATCTGACGGGACGTGGCGAGGTGTGGACTCAGACATGGGGACTTATTCTCGAACGCCCCCTGACGGGATACGGATATGGCACGCTATGGTACCCGACGGCAGAAAGTCTTTGGATTCAGCAATCACTGACTGACTTCTCCTGGACGGTCTACCACGCACACAACGGGTTGCTGCAAATTGCCTCGGAGATTGGATTGCCCCTAACGGCACTTGCGGTGCTGATGCTGGTACAACAACTGGTCGAGCTCGTCTATTGCCAATACCAGCGACAGCAGCCCGGCGTACTGTTTGTTCTGGGTTTTGTGGTGGCATTGCTGCTCAGCAACTACTCTGAAGCCCGTTTACTGGCTAATCGCGATCTGTACTGGATATTTCTCATAGCCTTGCCGCTGAGCATGTTGCAGCAGGTACAGGTTGTTGCCACGCAGGGCCAGAGCGTGAGTGCTGCAGGTGTCAGTGATGCTTATCGGCGTCGCCTGAGCCGCGAGCGCAAGGAACAGAAACTAAGCCTGAAGAATCGCATGAAAAAGCCCAAAAAACGACTCAAGGTTATCAACCCCCACAGCAGCGATACTGACAAGACTGCGGCTATGTCTCAAAAGGATAAGTCTCGAACAAAGACTAACCGTCAATCTTGACGCTTCTCGACTAAGGACCCATCGTGACCCAGACTATTCTTGTGACAGGCGGTGCCGGCTATATAGGCTCCCATATGGTCAGAATGCTTGCACAGCAAGGGCACCACGTGCTCGTCTATGACAATCTTGAACGCGGCAATGCTGATGCCGTGGGTGCAGGCAAACTCATCGTCGGCGATCTTCACGACAGTGCAAGCCTTGACGCTGTGTTCGAGCAACACGATGTTGATGGTGTGATGCACTTTGCAGCTCTTGCCTATGTCGGCGAATCTGTCAAAGATCCAGCCTTGTATTACCACAACAATGTCAGTGGCACCCAGAGCTTGCTTGACAGCATGCTCAGGCATAAGGTGACCTCTTTGGTGTTTTCTTCAACCTGTGCCACCTATGGTCAACCAGACTCTCTGCCGATAACTGAAGACACGCCGCAAAACCCGATAAACCCTTACGGGCATTCAAAGCTTATGGTCGAGCAAATGCTCAAGGACTATGGCGTGGCTTATGGTCTGCGCAGTATTGCCTTACGCTACTTCAACGCAGCAGGTTGCAGTGAGGATGCCAGCATTGGTGAGCGACATGATCCTGAAACACACCTGCTACCGCTGATCCTGTTTGAGGCTCTACGAGTCAAGGCCGGTGGTGATCCGGCAGACACTACGCTACGCGTATTTGGTGACGACTTTGATACCCGCGATGGCACCTGTATACGTGACTACATACATGTTAACGATTTGTGCAGTGCTCACATCAAAGCCTTTGACAGGATGTCTGAGTTACCAGAACTTGGTGCTGAGCAATTCAACCTGGGGGTGAATCGCGGCTACACGGTGCTGGAAGTGATCGATGTCTGCAGTCAAGTTACAGGTGTCGATCTGGCGTACAACAAAGCGGCCAGACGTGCTGGTGATCCCCCCGAACTTGTGGCTGATGCGTCACGGGCAATGCAGCAACTGCATTGGACGCCAGCGCATGCTGACATAACCGATAGCATCCAGCATGCGTGGTCGTGGTTTCTTGCCCATCCACCCGGGTAACTTTTATAAAGCAACAACCTGGTAATTCAATAGCACCGGCATGAAGACTCATTTCAGGCGATACTTATCAGATGACCAACACACAAAGCATCTTTGCTCTGGCGGTGATACTGGGACTGACGGCTCAGCAACCTGCCCTCGCTGCCAATGAGGCTATAAGAGGTCCGGAAACGCTCAATGAGAGCTGCTGGCAGATCAGTTTTGAAGATCCGTTTGATGATTTGTCATTGTGGAGTGAGCCTTCAGATGCAGGCTCAGGCAGATGGCGGACACAATACATCTGGCCACGTGACACCATCATCAATGAAGAGCAACAGTTCTACATCGATCCGCAAGTGCACGGTGTATCACCGTTTACCATCAACGATGGCATTCTTTCAATTACCGCACAGCCAACACCGCGTGCTTTGCGAGGAGTTGTCGCGGGGCAGCCTTATGTGTCGGGTGTGTTGACTACCGAAAAAGGCTTTTCCCAGAAATACGGCCGCTTTGAAGTGCGTGCGAAAGTGCCTGAAGGTCAAGGATTGTGGTCGGCCTTCTGGTTATTGCCAAGTTTTGACAGCTGGCCACAAGGGGTTGCGATTCTGCCAGAACTCGATGTCATGGAACATCTCGGACATCAACCAAACGTTTTCCACACCACTCTGCATACCAATCAAACTGGTGAGTTAACGTCTCATCCCTATGATCACACCGAAGATGTGCCGTTAACCAGAGACTTTCATGTGTACAGCGCTGTATGGAACGAAGCGTCAGTGAACTGGTATCTGGACGGACAATGGCGGGCTGCTCACCCCACACCACTGGACTTCACACAGCCCGTACATTTCTTGCTCAATCTTGCGGTCGGCGGCACATGGCCAGGCTCACCTGATGCAACAACAGAATTTCCGGCACGATACGATATTGACTACGTTCGTGCCTATACCCGCAACGATTCATGTTGATAATGCATCTTGATGACGCATCACGTTTCATGACTCCTAGTAGTCTGTCCGAGAATAAGCTGATCGGCCGAGAGCGCGATATTTTGGCGGGGCTGCCTCCAGCCAGCTTTCCGCGTAAATCTCGGCGA
>CAYGSW010000114.1:0-17739 GCA_964352535.1 uncultured Granulosicoccaceae bacterium
CCAACGTGGCCCGGCTGATCGCAGCCCGGCAAAATACAGACTGTATTTCGACGGGGACACCCAGTCCGAGGCGCGCAGCCTGCGTAGAATTCGCTGCAAGGGATCGGGGCGCGGAAGAATCTGGACTGGGCGTCGCCGTGGCTTCATGAATAATCCAGCCTCCTAGCTTTAAGTCTAGTCAAGACCGATTTGGTCGATGCTTCGTGTACTGTTGAGCTTGTATCTCGCAGTGACGGTGTTCACATACTTGCGGGTCCTGTAGAGACATCAAAAAGGAGCAAGCCGTGACCAGACTCATCCTGCCCAGTGAAGTGGACAAAGTCACTGAAGCCAGTGATCTTGAGCAAAGAATCGGCAGTGACTTTATTACCACGCGGTACAGCGCACGCTTTCAGGTTAACCGTGGTGATGGCAGGGAGCAGAGCATTGATGTCGACAACACGGATGTTGTTGAACTTGAAATGGAAGACGGTCAGCGGCTCTGGGTTCGGGTTGATGATCTGGAGAGTGAGTTCGGGATACCCCTGAATCGGTCAAAAAGCGCTGATGACAGAGGTGCTGTGCGCATACCACTTGGACTACCTCTGGATGGGCGCACCCGAGGGCTGGGCAGCTGGGCAATCAAAGGCCTGAAGATAATCGGTGTCGACATTGCCGGTAGCATCACCGATTTTGTCAAAGGTAAAGTGGAGGGCGGCCTTGCTCCAGGCCCCGGGCTTTATCAATGTGCTAACACCACGGCTACCGATCTGCAAACCATTGCAAGTATCGACACCAGCAAGCCGGTGCTGGTTTTTTTGCACGGTACTGCGTCCAGCACTGATGGAAGTTTTGGGGGCTTGTGGAAAGGCAATGCTCATCCGATAGCGGACTTGCTAAGCCATTATCAGGATCAGGTGTTGGCGTACCAGCATCAGTCTTTAAGTCTCAGCCCTATCGAGAATGCGTTGGCTTTGTTGAAGTTGCTGGTTGCCTTAAAGCCCACCGTGCAAGGCAAACATCCACTGCGTTTACATCTCGTGTCACATTCACGCGGTGGACTAGTGGGTGAAATTCTGTGTCGCGCCACAAGAGACACAGGGTCTGCATTTGATGCAAACGATCTGGCCTTTTTTTCGGGTGAGCAATACCGTAGAGACAGTTCAGCGCTGCAGGAACTGGCTAACCTAATGTCTGATACGAATGTGATCGTGGAGCGTTTTGTTCGGGTTGCCTGTCCTGCCAGAGGTACCACGCTTGCCGATGGACGTCTCGATCGTTACTTGTCTGGCATGGTCAATATCATGGACAAGGTGCCAGGCTTGTCGAATCCTGTTGTTGATGGCGTGAGCAGCCTGATGCTTGCGGTAGTAAAGAAACGCACAGATCCCGAAGAGCTACCGGGCATGGAGGCCATGATGCCGGGCTCGCCAACGATTCGGATGCTGAATCGACCTGATGTCAAGGTTAACGCCGATCTGCACATTATTGGTGGCGATGTAAAGGCTTCTGGATTCATCAATCGCCTGAAGGTCATCATCACAGATCTGTTTTATCGCGAAGATCATGATCTGGTTGTTAATACGCCGTCGATGTTTGGGGGAGCATCGCGCACCAATGATGTTCGCTATTGGGTGGACACAGGTAAAAGCGTTAACCATTTTCGCTACTTTGGCAACACTGCTACCGCCTCGCGTCTGACCGCTGCGTTGCTGGAAAACGATGCAGCATTCCATACACTTGACGTGCAACCGTTTGAGGTTAGCGAAGACCATTACCGTAAGCGCTCTCTTGAACCCCAACCTATCGTGTTTGTATTGCCTGGTGTCATGGGCAGTCATCTGATGTTAGACGGTGATCGCATCTGGCTGGATTTTCTGAAACTTGCTGCTGGAGGAGTTGGCCGCTTAAGCATCGACAAGGGTGCACCGACCGTTCAGCCTGGGAAACCGGTGGGCGACGCCTACGGTGACTTACTCAAGTATCTGGCCGCATCGCATGACGTTCGACCCTTCACTTACGACTGGCGTATATCCATTGAAAAAAGTGCCGAGCTACTGCGTGTGCAGGTGGAGCTGGCACTGGAAGAGGCCAGCGCGGCTAATCAGCCTATACGATTCATAGCGCATTCCATGGGTGGGCTTGTGGTCAGAGCCATGCTGGCAACACCTGAAGGCGACGCACTCTGGCAACGTATCAAGCAACACGACGGCGCACGATTCGTGATGCTGGGTACGCCCAATGGTGGTGCGCACAGCATGGCCGCCATGTTGATAGGGCGTGACGCGCTGGTGCGAAAACTGGCCTTGCTTGATTTCAAGAACAGTTACGCCGAGCTGCTGCAAACCATTGCCCAGTATGACGGCGTGCTACAACTCCTACCTCATGTCGGAACACTTGATCTTTATGACACTGCAGTGTGGGAGCAATTGCGTGCGCATGATGTACCGGACAAGCGCGGTGTATTCGGCTCCAGTAACAACAAAGACAAGAGCGCTGGCGTCAGTTGGACAATACCGTCTCAGGCGCAGCTACAGTCAGCTGCGCGCCTCAGAGATCTCATTCAGAACAGCCCCATCGACACTGAAAGAACTATCTATGTTGCCGGTGTAGCCAAGGCGACAGCGGTTGACGTGATTATTGACGAACAGGCACGCAAGCAGCACCAGGTTCAGGTGCATGCAACCTCCGATGGCGATGGTCGAGTGACATGGGCATCTGGCATACCCTCTGAATTGCCGGCCAGAAACGTGTACTACATGGACGCACTTCACGGTGATCTGGCTGATACGCCCGAGACCTTTCCGGCGTTGTTGCAGCTACTTGAGGATGGTGCAACCCGGCAGTTGTCAAATACGCCGAAGGTGGATCGCGGTGCGTCTGAAAAGCGTTTTGTCATGCCATCGCCGCAGCCGGCTATGTACCCTGACAGGGCTGATCTTATCTCAGAGGTGTTGGGTGGTCGACGCAAGGTCAACAGGTTGCCTGTCACAAAATGCAAGGTGAGAATCGTGCATGGTGATCTGGCACGTTCGCGCTTTCCGGTAGCTGTCGGACATTACGACGGTGACACGATTGTGAGTGCGGAAAGTTATCTTGATCAGCAATTGAATGGCGGATTGCGTGAACGGCATCATTTGGGTATCTATCCCAATAAGCGGGGAACTTCTATTGTTCTCCTGAATTGGCCAGACGAACATGAGCGTAAACGGGAACACAATCCAGTCCATCCGGGCGCTGTTGTTGTAGGCCTTGGAACAGTGGGTGATCTGACTCCCGGATCGTTGACCAGTACGCTGGTGGATGGGTTGGTGGAATACGCATTGAAGGTTCGCGACAAGGTTGTAGAGCAATCGCGGCAGCAGGAATCTGAACCACTGAGTGTTGTAAACGCACCGTTGACCACACTGCTCATAAGTTCTGGCAACGATCTGACCGTCAGCGACTCTCTGCGTTCTATCCTGCGCGCCGTTGCCATAGTCAACGCGCGATTGCAGCCGCCACCGGGTGATAGCGAAGACCCGTCTCCAGAGGCGCAAAAACCCTACGTCCGCATCCCAGAACTGGACATCATTGAATATTGGGAGGATCGTGCCATACAAGCAACCAGGGCGTTAGTGAACCTTGCCGACACCAATGACTTTAATGAGGAGTTCGAGTTTCATCGGCAGGTGGTTGAAGCACAGGATGGGCGGCGCCGGATCAGTTTCGATGATGAACATGACTGGTGGCAGCGTATGCGAATCAGTGTTCTGGATAACGACGATCTGAAGTTTGAAACCTTGACTGACCGTGCACGTATTGAATCCCAATTGCAATCTACACAGCGAATACTGGTGGATAGATTTCTGAAGCGCGCGGCAGCGTCAGGGACTTACGATCCGTCTCTGGGCAAGACGCTGTTCGAGTTGATCATGCCCAATCAACTCAAGCAATATGCGCCGGATCGACGCGATTTGATTCTCATGCTTGATGAAAGGGCTGCGGCGTATCCGTGGGAATTGTTGCAAGACGGCTTTGATTCCTCGGGACGACCCATGGCTGTGGAGGCCGGGATCGTCAGACAATTGATGTCGGGCGAGTTTCGTGAGAAACCGCTGATGTCACAGGCTTCCAGCGCACTGGTTATAGGAGATCCAGTGGCTGATGACCTGAACAGCAGCGCGTTCCCAAGACTTCCGGGCGCAGCCGATGAGGCGCATCAGATTGCCTCTCAATTGAATGCGGCTGCATACGACACCACGGTGCTGGTCGGGGCGGAAGCAAAGCCATTGGATGTGGTGACGGCGCTCTATGCAAAGCCCTATAGAATTCTGCACATAGCAGCCCACGGTGTCTTTGATATGCCGATTGATGATGCAGGGCGACCGGTAAGCAATCCTCAACACGGTGCTCAACTATCCGAGCACAAGCGGGTATCGGGTGTCGTGCTGGGTGATGGCATCTATCTAACACCTTCAGAGTTCGAGCAGATGCGCAGCGTGCCGGAACTGGTGTTCGTGAACTGTTGCTATCTGGGTAAGCAAGGTGAGGGTGAAGCCACCAGCACGGTTGAATATCATCGCCTGGCCGCCAACGTTTCCACGCAATTGATTCGCATGGGTGTACGCTGCGTGGTGGCTGCAGGCTGGGCCGTGGATGATGATGCAGCCAAGCTGTTTGCGCATACGTTTTACGAGAATCTGCTCAGGGGGCGTAAGTTTGGCGATTCGGTGGCAATAGCACGCAGTGCCGCCTATGATCTGGAGCTTCGTCGCAATGGCAACACCTGGGGAGCTTATCAGTGTTACGGCGATCCGGATTTCTCTCTGCGCGCTTCAAGCAGTTACAGCTCGGCAGATAGTGAGGATGCGCCCTTGTCGAGTGCCGATCTTATTCATCGGCTTGTGGACATTGCACGTAGTGCCGGATACCAGAACAGTGAGGGTGGGAGGCAGAAGCTTGCAGCGCGACTTGAAGGCCTGATCAAGACGATCTCCAGTGAATGGTATCAATCAGGCGCTGTATGCTCGGCCATTGCAACTGCCTACGCTCAGCTGGGTTGTCTTGAGAAAGCGGCAACCTATTACCAGAAAGCAAATGCCAGTGAGCATGCTGACGCCTCGATATCGTCACTGGAGCAACTCGTCAACATGAAAGCTCGGTTGGCTGTTGAGATATTCAATGAGGATAATTCCAAACAGAGTGTCGACCGGGCGTTCTCCGAATTGGCCAGTGCCGAGAAAATTATCGACTCCCTTATCGGAATCAATCCCTCGCAGGAGCGATACGCTATCAAAGGCGGTGTGCATAAGCGCTGGGCCGAGCTTGGCAGCAAGAGTGTCCAGCGTGATCAATTGATAAAAATGGCAGAGGCCTATCACAACGCTCATGCCCGTGGAGTCGCCAGCAATCAGCCCAATGAGTTTTATCCCTTGCAAAACTGTGTGGCTGCCAACATAGCATTGTCATGGTGTACTGGTGTCAAGCAGCCACCTGAGCCAGGTGACATCAAAGCGGATATAGAAAAACTTGAGCGGTATCTAAACGGGATGGATCTAAGTGATGCCGATTTCTGGGCGGCATGCCAGGAGCCCGACCTGCTGCTGTTAAAGGCTCTGAGCAATAACAGGATACTGTCGAAGAATGAATTGCCAGCCATTAAAAAAGGCTACCTGAAAGCGCTGAAGCGGGGTGGTTCAGAGCGTCAATTCAAATCAATTACAGGACATCTGACGTTCTTTTCCACGGTTGCAGCAACACAGTTGCCAAAGGGGCAGAAAGAAACCAAAAATCTGCTGGCGGCAATTGGGACATTGATAGAAGAGTTGCAGGCGGGTTAGCCCGAACTTTTTATGAAACGTACAATTGCAAGTCGGTATGTCTACTCGACGCTTTTGTTCGTCAGCGTTGCGTGAGTGCTGATCCTTGAGCGCTGATCATTGAATAGGTGGTGCTGCGGTGTCATCGTCACGGGTAATCTCGAACGCTGTTGACATCAGTTCACGCATCGACCACATCGGCACACTGCGTGATGTGGGTTGGGGCATCATGCCATTGGTGAACACATCGGCGGGCAGTCTGTCGAGCAGGGCCGGATCGTCGCTGACAACATGAACAGGCACATCTGCAGTCTTGCCCCAGCCTGCGATAATTGAAGCTGGCTGGTGATCGCCGTGGATTACGAATAGTGCGCCTTTACCATGACGCTCCAGATACTCGCCGACGGTGGCAAGCGAATAGTGGAGCGATTTGGCGTACATTTCGCGCACGCGGATCCGGTTGTTCCAGGTCATCGGTTCACCGAAGCGGTGACTGCCGTCAAATACACTGCCGTCACCTACCGATTCCCACGGCACCAGC
This sequence comes from uncultured Granulosicoccaceae bacterium, assembly GCA_964352535.1. Lineage (GTDB taxonomy): Bacteria > Pseudomonadota > Gammaproteobacteria > Granulosicoccales > Granulosicoccaceae > Granulosicoccus. Next base: position 6,322 of record CAYGSW010000114.1, read on the forward strand.
GTGGGTAATGGTGTCCAGGGTGCATGCGAGCTGATCAGTGCTATCTCAGCCATAACTGGGCGCTCGCTGGGTTGCCGGATGTTGTTCTCAAAGGCAGACAGCGTGTATTGATCAGGCATTGTGACCCAGCCGAAAGGCTCACCCTTGTAATTCATGCGTTCAAAGTCGTATGTCCTGTCAAAGCCGTACCATGCGCCTTCCGGCCAGGCTTCACGGATGGCGGGTACCACGCCGGCAGTGTGCCAGCCAGCTTGCGCAAAAAGACGGTATAGGGACACTCTGTCCGAAGAAATGAGACGGTCGTACCGCGCCTGATTGGTGATCTCAAGGCCTGACGCGAAGCTGGCATGCGTCAGCCAGCTTCGCCCACCACGCACCGGTGACGTCATCCATCCGCTGCGTGAATGAAGCCCGGCCGACGTAATGTCACGTTCAAGCTGCGACAGGCGTTCAGCGGCCGCAGGACCAAAATCCTGATCGAGCAGAAAACTCTGCCCATAGGATTCGATGAAAACAAAGGCTACGTCCCTGCCAGCAAGAGCAGCAAAAGCAGGTGGCGCTGACTGGCCAACCGGATCAATGGCCAGTTCGGCGATGAACTTCTGCTGATCAATAATGGAACGCTGCATGTCTTTGCTTCGATCAAGCAGTTCCGGTGCGAAAGAGGCTTGCACTAATGGCGCGGAGTTCTTTTCATCCTGCGGCATCCAGAGAAGCGCCGCGCCTGTCGCAAGCGTCAAGCAGGCCACAATACCGATGCATTGTCTGGCCTTGCCTTCCAGCTGCCCGACAGCGCCGAGCCCTTTGAACAGCGCGAATAGAAGCCCGATGATTACGGCCAGTGTGAATGCAACAAACAATCCGGCTTCGACCAATCCAACTTGTTGCGAGGCGAGATTCCAGCCATCGCCAAGTAGATGCCATTCTACAAGTGGGCTGAATCGCCGATCGAACGCAAGCCGGGAACCTATGTCGGCCGACCGCAGTAGTACCGCAAGTCCGAGGACCGTAACCAGCAAATAGCGAAGCGCGGTCAGAGACTTGCCACCCACCAGTAGCAGGGCCAACACGATGAACGGCCATTCCAGCGGCAGCACAGAGAAGTGCTGCGCCGAAAACGATTCAGGGTGATCCGGAAACAGAAGGATAAAAAACAACAATGCAATGGTGATCAACGCCACAACAAGGCGTGCCCGCTTGGGTGCGTAGCCAGGGTCTTCAGGTGTCAGTGCTGACACGCGTTGTCCGCCTGTGAAGAGTGAGGCTTGCCTGTCAGGCGCGCATAGAGATCTCCGGATTTGACACCACTTGACGCTATGCGCTGCAGCTCGTCCGTCACAGTAGCGGTATCTACCCAGTCTTGATAGTGCAAGGTGTGGGTCTCGCCCGCGCTCAGGTTGTATTGATAGTTGCCCAGTGACTCCAGGCGTTGGATACAAGCCAGTGCAATATCGATGGTGGCCGGTATGTACTCCACGGCGACAATGGGAATAGGCACGCTCAAGCCAGCCAGAATCTCGGCTTCCATGCCCTCCACGTCAATCTTGCAGAACTCAGGCAGACCGTGCTCGGCAATCAGGGCATCGAGCGTCGTGACCGCTACTGTGACTTTTTGATCCCAGCTGACTTCCTCAAAACCGCCAGTGCTGGATACCCTGTTCAGCCATTCTGACGACAGGGTTGACACAGTGGGATGTCGGCTTGAGACGTGCAGCTGTGCTTCGCCGGGTTCGCGACCAACAGCATCAGTGACCAGTGTGACACGCTGGTGGTTTGCAAACAGGCGGCGAAGTAGTTGGGCGAATACGGGTTGTGGTTCGATGGCTACGCAGTGAGCACCGTTCGCTAGCAGGCTTCGGGTTCGGCTGCCAACATGGGCGCCGACATCAAAAACCAAGGCGCCCTCAGGTATCAGAGCCCTGTAGAAGCGCGCCAGCGATAGTCTGCGCCATGGCAGACCGTAATAGATGACGAGTGAACGAAGCAGACCCAGGTTTGCGGTCAGGCTACTCATGAATTTTTTAACATTGAAAGAACGGCCTTTCTGCTGGCTACTGAGCTAGACGCCCATCTTATTACCTCGAGTCCGGGCAGTATGGATCATCCGGCGGCTGCATAGTGCCTGCAGTATCACTATATGTTGTCCAGGCCGGCATGATGTCGTTATCCAGAGGCGCTGTCCAGAATTGGCATAAACCCCCTTGTCGCGTGACTCGTCGAGATGCGGGCGCGGTACTACGCCCTCTTGACTCTACCTTGTGGCACGGCCACCATAGCGCGCTACGCATCAATCATCCAAGATTCCACCCGTGCCAAAAATACTCGCCACTTCAAGCCAGTGTCTTATCCTGGTGTTTTCGTTGTTGTTCTGCCTGCCCGCATTTGCCGCTGGCGAGGCACCCACCAAACCACAGAATCTGGTGGGTGACATCAGCGCAAACGTCGCATCACTGAGTTGGGATGATTCCACAGACCCTGATGACACGGTGGAAGGCTACAACGTCTACCGCAACAACGCCTACATCAGCACCGTGTTCGATAACACGTATTCCGGGCAAGTAGAGCCAGACACGCTTTACTCGTTCTACGTGGTTGCTTTCGACGAATCACCACGTCGGTTTTCACCCGCTTCGGACAGTGTCACCCTCCCTGAGTCGCTCGTGCCGACCGACCTGACCATACCGCCGTCGGTTCCCTCCCTGTTGAGTGGAGAAGTTGAAGGCACAACAGTGACGTTGAATTGGGAAGCGTCTACTGATGACGAAGCCGTGCTCGGATACAACGTGTATCAGAACAACCAATATCTAACAACGGTAAGCGAGCCTGCGTATACAGGCACGGTAGTGGAAGGTGCTACAACGTCCTTCTATGTTGTGGCTTTCGATATTCGACGCAATTTTTCCCAGCGATCATCCAGCATCACACTACCGGATAGAGGACCTGTTGATACAACCATCAGCCCTGAGCCGCCCGATGGCCTCGAAGGTGATGTGCAGCAGGGAGACGCTTCAGATACGGTGACGCTAACGTGGAATGAGTCAGTGGATGATCAGGCCGTTGCCGGTTACAACATCTACCGCAATGGTCAGTACATCGCTACACGCTTCTCCACAGAATATGTTGGCCAGGTGTCTGCAGGTTCCAGTAATGCGTTCTCAGTTGTCGCATTCGATTTTGACGGTAACTTTTCGATTGCCTCTGCCGCGCTAATACTGCCTGAAGGGCCAGGTTCTACTGACCCCGGTGTACCACCCTCCATCCCGACGGGTCTTGCTGGCGAAACTGACACCGTAAACGGGCAGACTACTGTCGTTCTGACCTGGGAGCCTTCAACCAGCATTGCCACTGTGGCGGGCTATAACGTTTATCGAAACAACGATTACCTGACCACCGTGCGAACAAACTCGTTCATTGATTCCGTGGCAGCGGGCCAGGCGTTTTCCTACTCCATTGTAGCGTTTGACAACTTTGACAACTTCTCCGCCCGCTCAGACCGGTTGAGCCTGTTGGGTAGTGCGAACCAACCTCCCTTTTTCAGTGATTTGAGTGATCAGAGTCTGCGTGTCGGGGAGTTGTTCGAGCTGCGCCTGCAACCGGTTGATCTGGATGGTGGTGCAGCTGGTATTTTAACCAGTGAATTGCCACCAGGTATGGAGAACGTAGACAACCGTGATGGAACACGCTCATTGCGTTGGACGCCAACACTATCGGATGTTGGCAGTGTGGATATCACATTGACCGCTTTCGATCTCACTGACACAGACTTACGCACAAGCGAAACCATAACGCTGACTGTCACTGATGATGGCTCAACACCTACGCAAGCGCCGTTTGATATCAGCATTGTGCAAGCGGCGTATAACCTCAGAGAGGGTGATGTCGAGGGTGTCCAGATTCCGGTATCGGTTGTCCGTGCCTCTGACTTCGATGGGACGATAACGCTCAGTGTGGTGGGTGAGAGCGGCGTGGATGCATCCTTGATGCGAATGCGTTTTTCCAATGAGGTGTTGTCATCAGGAGAAACTCAGAGCACGTTGACCCTGGGTCTGGACATTGACGTGCTACCCATACGCACACAACAGCGTCGCTTTACGATTACCGCGAGTGACGGCGTTGCCACCGACTCCGTGAGCGTAACGGTTGCGGTAACGCCTGTGGAGCGCGATGACATCTACCTGTTAATCGGCCAGAGCAACATGGTGGGCTTTAGCGAGATCGGTGCAAAACAGGCGGGGGCCGGGCAGCCGGATGCCATCGATCTGCGTATCCGTCAATTGAATGTGACCGCTAATGAGCGCAGTCGGTTTGTAAGCCCTGCAGATTTCAGCAGCGCATCGTTGAACGTGGCAGCGCCTCGAATCGTGCCTGCAGAAGATCCACTGCATGTGCCGGTAGATCCTGATTCTCTATCCAAGGAAGGGGACACCATCGGCCTGGGTTTGACTTTTGCCAAGCAGGCTTTGAATGCGACTACGCGAAACATCGTACTGGTGCCCGCAGCCTGGGCAGGTACCGGTTTCTGCGGCAACACGGCTCTCGAAGCTCAATGGAACGCCACAATGCCAACAGATCCTGCGCTGGGCAACACGCTGCTATTTGATCGGGCACTGAGTCGTGTCAACACAGCGATAACAGAAACAGGCGGCATACTTCGCGGGATTCTCTGGTTACAAGGGGAGGCAGACGGTACAGCAGATTGCGCTCCATCCTATGAACAGAATCTGGTGACTCTGGTTGAACAGCTACGCTCGAGGATCAATGTAGATGCTCGCGGGGTTCAGGCACGAGGACCCGATGCACCGATACTCTTCGTGACAGGTACGTTGACGCGTGGCGTAGATCCACGAGGCGATTTCAGCAATCCTGATGCTAATGAGCTCATCGTTGACAATGTTCATCGCTCCATCAGCATGCTGGTGCCCTACAGTGAAGTGTCTCTGCACGACGATCTTGTACCTTCCAACGGCTTTGGTTGTGGCATCGGCTCTTGCATTCACTTTGGCAGTGATGCACTGCGGGAAATGGGCGTTCGCTATTACGATGCGTTGTTAAGGGCCAGCGCTGTGCGGTAAGTGGCTAGCCAATTGTTTTCGGATCGTAATGTCGTGCTATCTTGGTTATCGCTGATACATGCATCAGTAGTGGTTTTATGTCATTTGCGCTAATTGTTGTAGAAATTACGGCTAAGAACCGCTTCGCTGCTTACACAGCAGCATCCAAGGGCCACCCTCGGTACTTATATTAGGCTCCATAATCTTCTGGACTCTACATTTTATGCAACACTAGGTAAAAAATAGCAGGGCTCCCTGTGTTGTTGGGCAGGCGTTATCACCAATATTTAGTGAGGTTGTATGAGAACAATGATGTGGTTACCGATTGTTATGACGGCGATGTTCAGCTCGGTTCATGCCTATGCGCAAGAAGTATCAGCGGGTGAGGCTCTGTATAAGAGTGTGTGCAAAAATTGTCATGGCCCTACGGCCAAAGGCTTGGCCAGTTTTCCCAAGCTGGCCGGTACAACTGCGGAATATCTGAGCATGCGTCTTGAGCAGTACCGTGCCGGAGAAAAGGTGAGTCACAACTCTGCGTTAATGTGGCCGATAGCAGCCGAGTTGTCCGACGAGGATATCGATAGCCTTTCAGAGTACATTTCGACGTCGTTCGAGTAGCAATAATTCATGTCAATAGTGTCTATTAGTCGTCAAAAAGTGTAATCTGGTTTTGTTGACTGTGTCTTAAGAGCTCTCACATGGGTTCTGCAAGGCCTCAACGTTCGCCACAAAAACCCAGAGGTAAAACATGATTGATAGATCACTTGGAAAAACAAGTAATTTTATAGTTCCGCTAGTGGCTGGCGCACTCGTGTGTGCAGGGCCAGTTGTTGCGCATGCTGGGGCAAACACATCCAGTCTTACGCATAGTGTTGTTCTGTCCGACCTTGAAAGCCCGTGGGATATGGCGTTTCTGGCTGATGGCACCATGCTCTTCACCGAAAAATGCAAAGGACTTTCTGTGCTTATGCCGTCGGGCGAAGTGAATGCCTTGCTGGGCATGGATGGTAGTGAAGGCTATGCCAGTACCGCTGACGATCTTTTTTGTGAAGGTCAGGCTGGCATGATGGGAGTCGCGTTCGATCCGGACTTTGACACCAACCGTCGGATCTACGTTTATTCAACGTCCAGAATGTCCAGTCCTCAGACGAACAGACTGATGCGCTTTGAGATGAATGAGGATTTCACAAACGTATCGAATCGCACGGATATTGTTGACGATGTGCCCTATAAGGTTGCCGCTTCCGACCATCCGTTTGGTGGCCCTGGCGCCCACAATGGCGGTCGCGTTCGATTCAATCCTGTGGATGGGTTTTTATATCTGACCACTGGTGATACGCATAATGGTGAAGTGCCGCAAAGCCCGACAATAATGGGCAGTAAAGTGATCAGGATTGATACTGATGGTAACGCTGCACCAGATAATGCACCGCCAGAAGGGTTTGATCCGCGCACGTACACTTACGGCCATCGTAATGTTCAGGGTATTGCGTTTCATCCCGAGACAGGGATGGCTATTGCAGCAGAACACGGGCCATGGCACTCGGATGAAATCACTGCCCTTCAAAATGGCGGCAATGCAGGTTGGGATCCTCGTCCTAATATGGCAGGCCGAGGCGACTGCCCTGATGACTATTGCGGCTATAGCCCCAACCAGATGGATGGCATGGATCGATATGAGCGCGCGGCATTCATGCCAATGACTGACAGTGAGACCTATCCTGATGTCATGCTACCTATGTGGGATAACAATGGTTGGTCGCAAGGTACATCGTCAGCGGAATTTCTGACCGGTGAACAATGGGGCGATTGGGACGGTAATCTGGTGGTTGGCATCATGGGCATTGGCTTTGGTGGAACGCCATTGGGTCAGCGAATTGATGTTATGGAACTGTCTGCAGATGGCATGTCAGTGGTGGACGTTGTAGAAATGACATTGCCGATGGATGCAGGTAGATTCCGTTCAGTGGTTCAAGGGCCAGATGGCAGTCTGTACGCAGCCGTTGACGAAGGCATGATTCACAAGCTTACCCCGTAAGTGAGTGATAAACACTTGAGTTTATAGTGTGAAGCGGCCGTGTCGCACTCTTTGCGAGGCGGCACGATTCGATCGCTGGTGTTGTCAGGTAGCAGGCAATATCAGCGGTCAAGCAAGCGACCAAACACGAGTTTGTCGCTCAGTTCATAACGCTGATCATCGACACGGATCAGATGCTTATCGCCTTCTATTGACCAGTCGGTATCAAACCCGTTTCCCGACATGGTGGCATTAGCCGATATGAATTCACCATGCACAAAGTACAACGTGCGTTTGAATCCGTTGTGAAAATTTGCAACAACCGTTGCATCAGCACCGCTGCTGCGCGCAATCTCCACGACGCATGTGCCCATTGATTGCCCGCGCTCTTGCGCGCATGGAATTTCCCCGCGTTCGTCATAATCAGATTTTCTGACGCGTAGCGCGCTGTTATCGGCACCGGTTGGTAACGTACCATCGGGAGCAACAGCCGGTTGCAGATGTTCTGCCAACACATATCCCCGTTGCTTGCCATGTATGCGCTTTACATAGCACCACACACTACGATTAGCAGCCTGGCATCCCAGATTAGACAGTATTGCGTCGTTTTCAATGTCTTCTGTAACCGGTGCATCAAGTGATGGTGAAGACCGCATGCCCAGTGAGTTGTTCGCGCTGAGTTGCCAACGCCTTGGCCCGCCGTCAGTTGGGCTGAGCGGTATACCGACTTCGGCTATTCCATCAACTGTTGAGCTTTGTGAATGTGCTGATGGGACAACGCCAGCTAACAACGCGGCAACTGTCAGCAGGGTTGTTCGAAGCATGGTTCGTCTCGTAAACAAAGTGGGTGTGATGTCAAAATCCTCATACTGCAAAATCCTCTTACTGATTGTGCACAGCCTCCAGCCAAGTCTAAAGAAGTGCACGTTAGAGAGAGGCTTGCGCTGAATTTCCGTCTGGCAATAATCAGAAAAATCGGTTGTCGTTAATCGATGTTATGTCCATGGGTCTAATATTTGACGAATCAAACCGATGAGATTGAGTAAGCCTTTTTCTGTGCAGCGGTACTTTCGAATCTGCGCATTGTCTATCGGCATCGTCTTTTTTCTTAATGCCTGCAGTGACAGTGATGATCCGCCTGTAACTGAACAGCTACCGCAGGACGATGATGTGCCTGTAACTGAACAACTCCCCCAGAACGATGATGTGCCGGGTCTTGTCGTCACAGGCCTTGAAAATGATCCTGAGGGCGAGCTGACCTCATCCTGGCTTGCCACCACCAAATTGTTTCGTGACGCGTCCGAAACACCGGCTACTGGCGATGTGACTGTCGAGCTATTTCAGTATCCTCAGGACTTCAGAGTTTCACAGCACGTCGATTTCTATACGACAACACTTGATACCTGTGAAATTGACGACCTGCAAGAAGGCGGTGGCGGTGGAGGCGATGATTTCCCTCTCAGCGTCAGTGGTGGTACCAGTGTCACGATCAATACCGCAGGTGGCACATGGCTTGAAGTGCCTGCTATTGAGACTGGCTTCTATGAGAGTATCAATGGATTTCCCGGAGTTTTACCCGCTGATGCCACCTTGTCTATTCCTGGCGCACAGTTTCCAAACGTTCCTGCTTATGAGCTGGTTGCGCCTGTTGATGTACCCGTAAGGATAACGCCAGCACTCGGTGTTCTGACGGCTGCTGATGTTGCGGGTCCTTTTACCTGGGAGCCAAGGCCGAATATACCGGGTGGTTATTTTCAGATAACAGCCATAGCTTTTGACAGTAAAAACAATTTTTTGGGGTTCCCCGTTATCTGCTCAGTCATTGATGATGGCGAATTCATGATGCCACCTGAAGTTATCGAAGCATTTGCAAATACAACGCTCACTGTAATTTCGCGTTTTGAGAGAGTGCTCGAACGAGTTGACTGTATCAACGATATTGTTTTTTACCAGCGCTCGAATCTTACCGAAGCTGGTAATTGAGAAGGCCTTTTAGATTTGCTAACTTTTAAGAGCACTAACTCGTTGTTTGATAACGATATGCGTAATTGCTAGCAAACAACGCAATTCGCTTGTAAGGGTGATGCCAATGTTGGTGCTGGTATTTTTGGTTTGTATGTCAGTATTCTGTTGTTCAATGCTCGCTATTAAACTGGTAGCTTCAGTAAAAATTCTAGAGCATTGAGCTTGAATCAGTCGATGCGTTGTCGCATCGGAAATTTGCATGGTTTTGCCCACGTCCATAAGTAGTGCCGTATTCACGTCGTTGAGGTGATTTACACCTAATAGAGGCCAGGCAAGCTGTGTTTGCTCTGGCCATTCGTTTCGTTCAAACGTTCGTGTTTCGTAGACGGCATTACTTAGCAAGTCATAGAATGGCGCTAACGTAATTCCTTCTTGGGAAACAAGGAAGCTGAGATTTTTCAGATGTGCATCCGTATTGCCGGTCAGGCAGTTGAAGACAATCCATGAAAACAGTCGGATTTTAGTTGCAGCAGGACTGCGACACAGATTTGCGAGTTCAAGCAGTGCTTCTACGCTGCCATTGCGATATTTGTACTGACGGCTCAAACCCAGCAACTGACAGGCGTCGATGCTGTGTATTCGTGTAGTTTTATTTGTCTGTTGCAGGCGGTCGAAACGATCAACGACATACACAGGTGATGGTACATACAGGCGATGTGTTTTTGGGACGGCGAGCCCGAGTCGGTGTGCTAGCTGCATAACAAACCATTCATTAATAACAGAGCTCACATGGTCTGAATCGGGATGGTCGGGTTTGAGAATGTGCGTGGACACAGCTGCGATATTAGGTTCGAAAAGCTTACCTGCACGCAACACTACTGCTAACTTGTGTTGCGCCCCAGCCAATGACATGCGCTTGGGTGACGCCTGTACCAGTGGTCGAAATACCACTGAACATGGCGTTGCGAACTATTATCAATTATTGTTGTTTTTTGAACGGGTAATTGGGGGCTTTACGCAAAGCGCTTATAAAACCTAGCCAATGATCGGTGTACTGAAAAGACCAGATGCCTTGATTTTCCTCCAACAGGCCTACAGAGTGCTCGTCAATAGAGGCTGTCAGTTGGCGTAGATTCGAAGAGCCAGTGGAATTCACTGATGTGTAGTCTTCTTGACGTTGTTCACTTGGACAACGTCATCATTTATGGTGTTAGGCTGACCCAGCCCTGGCCGGATGCTGATGGTGTCACCAGCATCATAGATTGTTATACCAAGCCTGATGGCTGTGGCTTCAGTCACATCAGCGCTCAGGTGTATGCCGAGCCCGTCAAGCACCTGGAACAATTTGCCCCAAGTGACACTGTCTGAGCCTTTTTCAACTTTGCCCAGAAAATTCTCACTGACACCGATGCTACCTGCCGCATCATCTTGTCTCAAACCCAGACTTTTACGGCTGGCTTTGACTATTTCACCCAGTGAGTGAGGTGATTTGATTGGAATTTGCATACAAAATCCTCATGGTCGTTAGGGTTATGGCAGAATTTGATAGGAATTTGTTGAAATCCTTACGTGCATGGGGATAATGGTTAACACTAGCCAAAATTGTTCTGATTCCTTACGAATGTGAGGATTGGACTGTTTGAAGGGTAGCGCCCTGTACACAAATGTGAAAAAGGCACTTAACGTTTGCAAGGCCATGTATTTATTCAAGCCACGAGACCAGCCTGTGAGTATTGTGGGTGGAGACGCTACCTTGTTGGTGATAAGAGGTGGCGCTTCCAGTGCCAAACTTGTATTTGGCTAGGCGGGAGTAATTTCATGGATAAACCGATGCCTAAAGACTTGATAGACGAACTTGAAAAGCTGGAACCCGCTGATCAGGTCCGGGTGTTGGATTACGTCCAATCTGCATGTGCGTCGACAACAGGCTTGCTGCAAGCGTCATCAGAACTATGCTAATTGATGAGGGTGTGAAAAAGACACGGGAAGCTTGCCGGACTACTAGGCTGCGTCGAGATTGGAAAGAACGACCTCGACGTCATCAAAAGCTACCCTTTTGGGCGGAGTCCGTTCTAGCTTGCAGTGAGAACCTTGATGGAGGCATTCCTTTCTCACGGTCAATAAATGAGGCAGGTGATTCGCAGATGTCCGAGAATAAGTGGCACAAAAAGGTTTTGGGGAAGAGGGAGCACGTATCGAATATTGCCTACTAAAATGCGTTGGCGTCTAATGAAGCGTATGGAACTGACATTTGACCTTGCTACCTTTACGCTACTGCTACAGGGCGTCAGCCTCGACAGCGGCCCATGCGCAATGTTATGCGATATCGTCCGATTTAAGATTTGTTCTGCATCGTAAGTTTTCTGACGTCTAGCATTCGTATAG
>CAYGSW010000115.1:0-17698 GCA_964352535.1 uncultured Granulosicoccaceae bacterium
GATGACAGCAGGGCGGATCGCTGAATGTACGTTTTGTATGTTCCACTACACTAGTGGTCCGCAAGAATTGTCGCCGTTCTGCACCAACCCCAGTGACTGCTCGATCTTGCTGAGCGCCTCGCGAAAGCTGCGCTGTTCGCGCTCACTCAGACACGACAGGATGCTACGCTCTTTCTCCAGAACAATCGGTACCACTTTTGAGTGCAATGCCTTGCCACGCCGCGTGAGGCGCAATTGAACTTCCCGTTTGTCATCACTGGCATCCAGGCGTTTCACCAGCTCTTGCTCTACGAGTCTGGTTACACCACGGCTGATTCGTGATTTGTGGCTGCGGGTGCAAAAGGCTATGCGCTGTGCACTGCAAGCATCCTGCTCCGCCAGCGTGGCGATAATACGCCATTCGATGATGCTGATGCCGAACCGATCCGCGTAGACGGTGGAAATCTCGTTGCTGACTTCAGCCGCCAGACGATTGAGCTGGAAAGGTGTAAATTTGAGAAGATCAAACGAGCTCAACGTGGTGCGCCTGCAGATTGATGAACACTGATAGTAGCAGATGGTTGCACGTGCAACCAGTTGACAGTTGCACGTGCAACCAGTACATTCCATTCATCGCTGGTTGACAATCGCTCGCTGACAAGGATTAAACAATGAATACAGAAATCGATCCCGTCGCACCCGTTGATGCACGAACAACGGTAGGAACCGTAGACGGCTACATGCCGGGTTTCGGTAACGATTTTGAAACTGAAAGCTTGCCGGGCGCTTTGCCACAAGGCATGAACAGCCCGCAGAGGTGCCCTTATGGCTTGTACGGTGAGCAGTTGTCTGGCACAGCGTTTACGGCCCCCAGTCATCAGAACGAACGTACCTGGTGCTACCGCATTCGTCCATCGGTCAAGCATTCAGGACGTTATGAAAAAATCGATGTTCCGTTGTGGAAGTCCGCACCGTTGATTGATCCGGATATCATCAGTCTCGGACAATACCGCTGGAACCCGATAGAACATTCCAGTGAACCACTGACCTGGATTACTGGCATGCGCACCATGACGACCGCTGGTGATGTCAATACGCAAGTAGGTATGGCCAGCCATGTGTATTTGGTAAACAGCTCGATGGAGGATGAGTACTTCTATTCTGCAGACAGCGAGCTACTGATCGTGCCTCAGGAAGGACGATTAAGACTTTGCACAGAGCTTGGCATCATGGAAGTAGAGCCCAGCGAACTTGCCATCATCCCGCGTGGCTTGCTGTATCGGGTCGAACTGCTGGAAGGTCCTGCCCGAGGCTTTGTTTGCGAGAATTATGGACAGAAGTTTGAACTGCCGGGGCGCGGCCCCATCGGTGCCAACTGCATGGCCAACCGTCGGGATTTCAAGACACCGGTGGCGGCCTTCGAAGATCGCGAAACCCCTTCCACCGTCGTGATCAAATGGTGTGGGCAGTTTCATCGCACAGCTATTGGCCATAGCCCGCTGGATGTGGTTGCCTGGCACGGTAACTATGCGCCGGTGAAGTACGACATGCGCAACTACTGCCCGATAGGTTCTATTCTGTTTGATCATCCAGATCCCTCCATTTTCACGGTTCTCACCGCACCTTCGGGCGTACCAGGCACTGCCAACATTGATTTTGTTCTGTTTCGCGAACGCTGGATGACCATGGAGAATACGTTTCGCCCACCGTGGTATCACAAGAACGTCATGTCAGAACTGATGGGTAATATCTACGGCCAATACGATGCCAAGCCACAAGGCTTCGTACCCGGTGGAATAAGCCTGCACAACATGATGCTGCCTCATGGCCCCGATATGGAAGCATTCGAGAAAGCATCCAACGCAGAGCTAACGCCTGTCAAGCTCGAGAACACCATGTCATTCATGTTCGAGACGCGTTTTCCACAACACCTGACCCCGTTTGCAGCCACGCACGCACCGCTGCAGGATGACTACATAGATTGCTGGGACAGTCTAGAGAAGAAGTTCGATGGAACACCGGGTGTCAAGTAATCCGGATCTTTGTCATGAGTAACTACATTATTGATTCAAGCCCACCACACATATAACAACATCACTAACAGGACCCGACATGCCGTTAATCAAAAGCTGGGTAGAGAGCGCCAACAGCGCAACTGCCGAGTTCCCGCTCAACAATCTGCCTTATGGAGTATTTTCCATCGGTACCACTGGACCACGTTGTGGTATCGCTATCGGTGATTTCATACTTGATGCCAGGGCAGCAGAAGAGGCTGGGCTTTTTTCACAGCTGCCCCCGCGTCTTTGCCAACAACCCAGCTGGAATGCACTGATGGCCAGTGGCGCTGACACCTGGCAGAACTTCAGATCCTGCATCACGAATTTGCTGGCAGACGGTGCAACAATGCGTAGTGAAGTAGAGCCGCATCTTCATGCCTTGAGTGATGCCACGATGCACATGCCGTTTGTGGTGGCTGAATTCACTGACTTCTACGCTGGCAAGCATCACGCGACTAATGTAGGAACCATGTTTCGCGGGCCAGAGAATGCCCTGCCGCCTAACTGGTTGCATATTCCCATTGGCTATAACGGACGAGCCTCCTCAGTGGTGGTGTCGGGAACCGATGTGCAACGCCCCTGGGGGCAGTTGAAAGCACCCGATAAAACGGAACCCGCATACATGCCGTCACGCCGTTTTGATCTTGAACTGGAGATGGGCGCCATTGTTGGCCAAGCCTCAAACGGGCCTGTCAGCGTTGATCAGGCACAGGCCATGATCTTCGGTTTTGTTCTGTTGAATGACTGGTCTGCACGCGATATACAAGCGTGGGAATATCAGCCATTGGGGCCGTTTCAGGCCAAGGCAACGGCAACTAGCATCAGCCCATGGATCGTCTCGGCACTGGCATTGGAAGAATTTCGCGTGCCCCTACCTGCGCGTGAAGTGCCACTGTTGCCTTATCTGGAAAGTCCCAATGATGCAATTTATAACGTAGACCTTGAAGTGACACTGGCACCGCCAGGCAAGCGTGCAACCACCATCGCTAAAACCAACTATCGCGAAATGTACTACTCCGCTGCACAACAACTGGCGCATCACTCAAGCAGTGGCTGCCCGATGCGCACCGGTGACCTGTTAGGTTCCGGCACCATTTCGGGACCGGAGAAAAACCAGCGTGGATCGCTACTAGAGCTCAGCTGGGGTGGAAAAGAGCCTCTGACGCTAAACACCGGCGAGACGAGAACATTTCTGGAAGACGGCGATACACTAACATTAAGCGGCCGAGCACAAGGTAACGGATTTACCATCGGTTTCGGTGAATGCAGCGGCACGCTTCAGCCTGCGCTCAGCAATCCATACAACACCACAGAGTAATCAATATGGCCAAAGCATTCGCCTCTCAGGGCGATCTGACTGAGAAGAAAATCAGTTTCACCGAAGTGGGCAAAGGCCTGTGGGCTTTTACCGCAGAAGGTGATCCTAACTCTGGCGTGATCATCGGAGATGAAAGCGTCATGATCATTGAAGCGCAGGCCACACCGCGACTGGCTTCCAAGGTCATTGAAAAGGTGCGAGAAGTGACTGACAAACCCATCAGTCACGTTGTACTGACGCATTACCATGCTGTGCGCGTACTGGGTGCCAGTGCCTTTAACGCCGAACAAATCATCATGTCATCCGCAGCTCGTTCGATGGTTGTGGAGCGAGGCCAGGAGGACTGGGACAGTGAGTTCGGACGTTTCCCACGCCTTTTTCAAGGACATGAAAGCATTCCTGGGCTCACGTGGCCAACACAGACATTCACCGGCAAGATGTCCGTGTATCTTGGCAACCGCCGTGTAGATCTGATGCAACTGGGTCGTGCCCATACGGCAGGTGACATCGTCATTCATGTGCCGGATGAGAATGTCATGTTCACCGGCGACATTGTCGAGTATCACTCAGCCTGCTATTGCGGTGACGGCTACTTCGGTGAATGGGGCAACACACTCGACAACATCAAAGCGTTTGATGTAGACGCCATAGCTCCAGGGCGTGGGGACGCACTGGTTGGGCAAGACCAGGTACACGCAGGGATCGAGAGCACACGCGATTTTCTGGATAGCACATGGAACCCCGTTGACCGTATTGCCGCACGCGGTGGCTCATTGAAAGATGCCTGGGATGCCGTGCGTGCATCCTGTGATGCCAAATTTTCGGACTACGCCATCTATGAGCACTGCCTGCCGTTTAATGTGGCGCGTGCTTATGACGAAGCCCGTGGTATCGAACACCCCCGCATCTGGACCGCTCAGCGCGATCTGGACATGTGGCAAGCACTTCAAGACTGATCCTTGCCCGAACTGTTCAGTGCCGCATTTTCCACAACGCACTGGTTAGTCCAGGCTAGTAACGGAGTAATAACTCATGGTTGACGTGCGATACACCACTGCTTTGAAACTCTACCCCTACGCACAGGTAGAAGCGCAACGACGATCACAATCCGAGAGGCATCCTGTTGTCATCATCGGTGGCGGCCCCATTGGTATGGCAATGGCACTGGATCTGGGACGCAAGGGCACGCCGGTTCTGGTGCTGGATGATCATGATGGTGTGGGTCAAGGCTCAAGAGCCATCTGTTTTGCAAGACGCACACTGGATATCGCAGATCGTCTGGGTTGTGGCTCTCGCATGCTAGACAAGGGCGTTGTATGGAATGTGGGACGTGTGTTTTACGGTGAATCAGAAGTGTATACCTTTAATCTTTCACCTGAAGAAGGCTTGCGGAATCCTGCGTTCATTAATCTGCAACAACCTTACTTTGAACAATTTCTTGTTGAGCAGATTCGTGCTGAGCAGGCTCAAGGTGCGCCGATTGAAATCCGCGGCTGTAATCAACTTGTCGGCATAAGCGATCATCAAGACCATGTGCAGCTTGAGGTTGATACGCCGGATGGTCCCTACACTCTGGAGGCTGATTGGCTCATTGCCTGTGATGGTGCACGATCACCTGTTCGAAACATGCTGGGACTTGATTTTGACGGGCGCATATTTGAAGACAACTTTCTTATCGCTGATGTCAAGATGACCGCCCCCTTCCCCACTGAGCGATGGTTCTGGTTCGAACCTCCTTTCGAGAATTCCGGACAATCAGCACTGCTACACAAGCAACCGGATGATATCTGGCGTATTGACTTTCAATTGGGCTGGGACATAGATCGCGAAGCTGAACTTGAACCTGCAAAGGTTCGCTCACGTGTCGATGCCATGCTCGGAGAAGGTGTTGAGTATGAGCTTGAGTGGACCAGCATCTACACCTTTCAGTGTCGGCGTATGGATAAGTTCAGACATGGCCCTGTGCTGTTTGCAGGCGACAGTGCTCATCAGGTATCGCCCTTTGGAGCGCGAGGGGCTAACTCGGGCATGCATGATGTGGACAACCTTGCCTGGAAACTTGATATGGTCATCAAGGGTCAGGCATCGAAAAGCTTGCTGGACAGTTACTGCATAGAGCGTGAATTCGGGGCAGATGAGAACATAAGAAACTCAACACGTGCCACTGATTTCATCACGCCAAAATCCGATATGAGCAAACGCTTTCGCAATGCCGTGCTAGATCTTGCGCAACATGCAGAATTTGCTCGTCCGCTGATTAACTCCGGACGACTTTCTGTGCCATGCGTCTATGATGATTCACCACTGAATGGTCCGGATGAACTACCCGAAGCAACCCTTGTGCGGGTGGGTGCACCCTGTATCGATGTCAAGCTGGGTGATTCCTATCTTCTGAACCGACTCGGCGATAGCTTTACGATCATGGGAATCAATGTGAACATACCGAATTCGCTGATCTTGCAAGGAATCAAAATTGCCTGTTTCTCAATGGCAACGGCCGATGACCCTACTGGCCAACTTGCACAACGCTATCTTGGCAATGCCAAAACAGCGCTCTATCTGATCCGCCCTGATCAGCATGTGATGGGACGATGGCAGACATTTGATAAACAACAGATTAGCCAGACGCTGCAACGCGCTTTGGGACAGGACTAAGTTCGATGGATACTGAAACAAAATCTGAATTGATACTGAGTCCCAACATCATGGACGGTGATGATTTTTACGACGAGCTACTTCACGCCCACGATAACCTCACCGACGAACAAAGCCAGGCCTTCAATGCAAGATTGATACTGATACTGTGTAACCACATCGGGGATCGCCAGATAATCAGCAAAGCACTGGAGATTGCGAGAAAAATGGACAATGACTAGCGATTCCACAACAGCTGTTCTGTATGATTACTGGCGTTCATCCGCAAGCTATCGCGTGCGCATCGCGTTGGGTCTCGCCGATATCGAATGGACATCGATAAGCGTTGATCTGGTAGCGGGTGATCATCGAACGTCTGAGCACAAGGTTCGCCACCCGCAAGGACTCGTACCCGTTCTGGACATTGATGGTCATAGCTTTACGCAGTCGCTGGCTATCATCGAATACCTGGATTCCACAAGAAATCTGGGACTGTTACCCACCCATGCTGTTGCACGGGCCCATGTACAGGCACTGGCTGCGTGTTTAGCCGTGGATGTTCATCCCGTCTGCAATCTGTCAGTGGTAATGCATGCAACCGGTGGTGAAGAGCCTGCACGCACACAATGGATGCAGCATTTTATCGAGCCTGGTCTTGCGGCCTTTGAACAGATGCTTGGACAATTCAAACAAGCACCCTACTGTATCGGGGAGTCAGTTTCGCTGGCGGACATTTGTCTGATACCGCAACTGTACAACGCTGATCGTTGGCAGGCGGACTACACAAGCTGCGAGCGGATCAAGCGTGTGGCCGCAAGTTGTTCAGAACTGCCGGCATTTATGAATGCATTTCCGGATGCGGTAAAGCCTTGAAGGCTTACAGACTTACAGACTTACAGACTTACAAACTCACAGGCTCACAGGCTCACAGGCTCACAGGCTCACAGGCTCACAGGCTCACAGATGCTGACGCATGACGGTATAGTCATCGAGCAAAAACCATGACTGCACCATACGAGTGACAGTACTACATTCACACTCGTTACCTTAACTCAATCGCCTTCTTGACCAGTCGCTCCATCTCTGCAAGATGACTTTCACGCGTAAAGCGCACGATTAACCATCGACCACCGGCTTTACGGTCAAGGTGCCCTATGCGATCAGGCGCGTGGGTTAATCCTTCTTGCTTAACAAACTCCGGCGAAAGCCGAACATCCAGCTCGTTGTTCCCATGAAAATGAGCGACTTCCTTGCCCTTGTAATCGATTACCGTGAAATCTGAATCGGGTTTCCACAGGTGTACGTCGATACCCGGTAGCTGCTCCAGCTTTTCTATGAGCTTCTTGCGGAGCTTGGCTATAAATCACCTGTCAATAAAATTACACCGTATCGTTGACCCCAATGTCAATGATATACGCAATTGAAGAAACTCCTGACTCCACAATAGCTGAGGCCATGACACGCCTGTCTTCAATACGTTAGCGGGTGTTTTTTACATGTGCAAAGGCTGCATGCAAATCACCGGGCGAACGTTCATTACCCAGATCCAGTTTGTCTTCGATACGCTGCAAGTGCATATCCATCTCGACTTGTGCGCCTTTGACATCACCACTGGCGATGATGTCGATAATGTCAAAATGTTCCTGGTGAGAACACAGTGTATGGTGAGGCGTTTGATACATGGCAATAACCAACGAGGTTTGTGGCACCAGCTCTTTCAGGTAATTCTGCAATGTGGAATTGGTTGAAAGCATGGATAAACGAATATGAAAATCCCCCGATAACCGTAATCCACTGCCCACGTGTTGCCTGCGGACATGATCCCGCTCATCCTCAACGCACTGCCTGAGCTCATCGAGTGATTTTTTCGTGGCGGCAATCGTCGCTTCACCGATTAATTCTCGCTCGATAAGGCGCCTTACGCCAAGTATTTCACGTGCCTTTTGAACATCAGGACGGATGATCGTTGCGCCCCGGTTGGGTTGAATATCCACGATGCGATCGTGTGCCAGTCTCAAGAGCGCTCTGCGGACAACCGTTCTACTCACAGCGAAAATGCTGGCTAGCTCATCCTCTTTTAGCTTTACGCCAGGGCTCAGTCGATGATCCAAAATAGCATCGAGGATCTCATTGTACAGACGCCCATCTTGCGTCGCATTCAGCGATTCCACTGTGGGAAGTACAACCGGCTTATCCTTTTTAGCGGTTTTTGATGCTTTGGATTTTTCGGCGACCATTGCGTAGGCGTTCTATATTTGTAGGCGTTCTGTATCAATGAAACTATTGTACACAATAATTGTTTTTATCCATTTGAGAAATAGGTAATAACCAATTTATCAACAAAAAAATGAAAACTTCTATTGGCTTAATAGTGCGCAGTCACTCAAATCACTCAAATCACTCAAATCACTCAAATCACTCAAATCACTCAAATCACTCATATCACTCATATCACTCATATCACTCATATCACTCATATCACTCATATCACTCATGCCACTCATACCGCTCATATCACTCAGGTAGTTCCACCACCCAAGGCTTGTCAAAGACATATTCTTCCAGGTTTTTGCGCTCGCCGATCCAATCGATAACGGCGAAACGCGCTGCGTTTTCCAGCGGTGTTAGCACGCCGTGCCATACGTTTCTGTGGATATTGATGCCCTGAAGGTGCTGTGTGAGAAATGCCTTGGGCGTCGCTGGTGTTCCGGCGTTATCACCTGCCACGACGACCAGAAACGGTGCATTGGACATGGGAATGAACGCTTGACTGCCTAATGGATGTCGCTCAACCAGCGACACCACATGTGGCAATGTATAAGGCTGACCTTCAAAGATACTGATGCCAGCCTGACCCGTTGAGTCGAAGTTTAACTGAGCACGATCGTTATATCGTGCACACATGCCATTGTTGATCATGGACGTCGGCTCACCGGAGGCGTCGATGATATCACCGTACGCACTAAATACCTCTGGTGTAAGTGGCTCAATAAACAGGGAATGGCGCATGGGTTGGAAGATCCTTGTAATGACTACAAAGCCGGATGACGGTTGACGTCCTTGTATAACAGATACCGAAAGTCATCAGGTCCACCGGCGTAGCAAGCTTGCGGACAAAAGGCGCGCAGCCACATGAAATCCCCGGCTTCCACTTCAACCCAATCCTGGTTTAGACGATAAACCCCTTTACCTTGCAGCACATACAAGCCGTGCTCCATGACATGAGTCTCAAGGAAAGGTATGACAGCTCCTGGGGCTAAGGTCACAATCGTCACATGCATATCGTGCCGTAGATCATCGGGTTGCACAAATCGAGTGGTCGCCCATCGGCCTTGTGTGTCTGGCATGGGTGATGGTTCCACATCATGATCACTGGAAACGAAGGCGTTGGGTTTCTCGATACCTTCAACCGCCTCGTAGACTTTTCGAATCCAGTGAAAACGTGCGTGTGCATCGCTTCGGTTATGCACACTCCAGACAGCGCCGGCTGGTATGTAAGCAAAACCACCAGACTCAAGCGTGTGCTGCTCACCTTCAACGCTCAGTTCAATGCTGCCTTCAACAATAAACAAGACCCCTTGAACACGCGAGTCCAGCTCTGGTTTATCGCTGCCTCCACCTGGAGAGACTTCCACGATGTACTGTGAGAATGTTGTGGCAAAACCTTCGATGGGCCGAGCAATAATCCACGAACGCGTGTTTGTCCAGAATGGTAGCAAGCTGGTGACGATATCGCGTAAAACCCCTTTGGGAATCACGGTATAAGCCTCAGTCACGATCGCCCGGTCAGTGAGCAGCTCAGTCTGTGCGGGCAATCCTCCGTGGGGCGCGTAGTAGCTATTCTTATTCATGCGTGTTGGTCATGCGTATAAGTCATGCGTGTTGTTTATTCTGCTTTGGCGCCAGTCTGAAACCATTGATCAATCAGCACGCGCTCTTCATCGGTGATCTGAGTCAAATTGCCGATCGGCATCGCTTTGGTGACAACGGTTTGTTGATGAATAGTCTGCGCCTGTCGAACAATGTCGTCTGCACTTTCCAGTATCACGCCTTTAGGTGGTGCGCTAAAGCCGGGTTGTGTAGGCACTTTCGCATGGCAGTTGGCACACCGGACCTCGACCACCGTTTGAACCTTTGCAAAAAGCTCTGCTGCGCTAACGCCGGGATCAAGCGCTACCGGTTCTGTTGGCCTGGGTGCAATAGCTGCAGCAACACCCATGATCAATACCGCAGAAACGATTAACGGTGTGAACGTCTGGTTGCCTTTGTGACGCTGCACAAAGTACACACGTATAAGCGCACCTGCAATGGACAGGGCAATCAGGATAAGCCAGTTATATTCATGACCCCAAGTCATCGCATAGTGATTACTGATCATCACGAACAACACGGGCAACGTAAAGTAGGTGTTGTGCACTGAGCGTTGCTTGGCTCGGGTGCCATGAATAGGGTCCGGTGCGCGCCCTTCTCTTTTTGCTGCCACAAGATCTCGCTGACCCGGCATGATCACGAAAAATACATTTGCCACCATGATGGTGCCGAGCATCGCGCCGTAATGAAGGTAGGCTCCTCGCCCGCTGAAGATCTGACACAACACCCAGGCAGCAACACACACATACACCAGCATCAGTGCACTGAGTTTGGCTTCCTGTTTACCGAGTGCAGATTTACACAATAGATCGTAGGCGACCCAGCCCACCACAAGGGTCAGTACGCCCAACAGCACCGCCACAGGCTTACTCAGTGGCATGACGCTGGGATCAATGAGGTAAATCTCTGCCTGATACCAGTACATTATTGAGATCAGAAACATGCCGGTGATCCACGTGGTGTAGGCTTCCCACTTAAACCAGTGCAATGTCCCAGGCAATTCTGGCGGCGCTACCTTATATTTTTGTGCGTGATAGAAACCACCACCGTGAACTGACCAGATTTCCCCACCCACACCGCGCTCAACATCACTGTCGTGCTCGGGTGTCTCGAGACTGTTATCCAACCAGACAAAATAAAATGAAGCTCCGATCCAGGCGATGCCTGTAACCAGATGTACCCAGCGACCCAGAAGATTGAGCCATTCCAGAATATAGCCTTCCATTTACAGAACCTCGATTCAATCGGTTACCGGGCGTTTACAGGGACGATGACAACTACTCAACTTCCTCGATACGTCGAGTAGCTGTACGGTGTTATCAACAAGGGTACGTGATAGTGCTGATCAGCTGCCGAAACGCCAAAGCGGATTACTACATCATCTAAAAAACGCGGCTCTGAGGTAGCGTCGAAAATTGACGCTGTGGATTCAAGCGCTGCAAAATAGGGACCTGCGGCAGACACCAGCTCGTAAACGCCTGTCTTGAATTCGTCATCTTCGAGCAATGGCCGATCACATCGACCGTCATCGTTGGTGAGCGCGCTCTTCAGCTCCTGGTGCTGCTCATCGGTGACACGAAATACGGTAACGGCGATAGCGTTGCCTGGCTTACCGCGTGTGGTATCCAGCACGTGTGTTGTCAATCTGCCCATGATGCATTGCTCGACTTAGTGACCCTAGGAGGCTGTCCGAACACTACTGACTTGCCCGATGAATGTCAACATAAGTGTACTTGCTATTGTATTTATATTTGTGTACAAATTGAACTCACTCTGTGAATTACCATGACCGCTAACCAGCACATGTCATCTATACGACATAATAAAAGCACTACACCGCATTCACACCTTATCGCTTCAGGCCACAATCGCCATGTCTACCAGCTCAACCGTTTCACGATTCCGCCTCGCACCTGCAGCCCTGACAAGGGCGTCTTTTATCGAACGCTTCGGCAGTATCTATGAGCATTCTCCCTGGGTCGCTGAGCGCACCTGGGATGCTGGCGTAACCGAGCATCACAGCGTCATCGACACATTAGCTGCGGCAATGGCTGACGTACTGGAGAAGGCCAGTGATGGAGAGAAGCTCCAGTTGATTCGTGCACATCCTGATCTTGCAGGCAAAGCGGCCCGACAAGGTGAACTGACCAACGAATCATCCGATGAACAGGCCAGCGCGGGACTTGATCAGTGTACACAGCAAGAACTGGCACATTTTCAAACGATGAATGATGCCTACAAGGCAAAGTTCGACATCCCCTTCATTATGGCGGTGCGCGGCGCTGATCGTCACCAGATTCTCAGTGGCTTTGAGCAGCGTCTGCCGAACGAGCCTGCTGAAGAACGTGCGCGCGCGCTGGAGGAGATCAATCGAATTGCCAAGCTCAGGTTAGAGGCTCTTGCCGCATTCGAATACCCACGCGACCTGATTGGCTATGGCAATCGTCCGCCCAAGGCCCAATGGCCAGACAAGGCACGTATCGCTGTACAGTTTGTCCTTAATTACGAAGAAGGTGGGGAGAACTGTGTGCTACACGGCGACCCTGCATCGGAGGCATTTTTATCAGAAATAGTCGGTGCCCAGGCGCTGCCCGGTGTTCGGCACATGAACATGGAATCCATTTATGAATACGGATCGCGTGTCGGTTTCTGGCGTTTGCATCGCCTATTCACTGAACGCAAGTTGCCTGTTACCGTTTTCGGTGTTGCCATGGCTTTGGAACGAAATCCAGATGCCGTTGCTGCCATGAAGGATGCGAACTGGGAAATCGCCAGTCACGGGTATCGATGGATAGACTACCAGTTTATGGACGAGTCTCTGGAACGCATGCATTTGAAACTTGCCATTGAAACACACACACGCGTCACAGGAGAGCGTCCTGTGGGTTGGTACCTGGGGCGTTGCAGCCCTAATACCCATCGCCTGGTTGCAGAAGAAGGTGGCTTTACCTACAACGCTGACAGCTACGCCGATGATCTACCCTATTGGGATTCCACCTATGGCAACCAACCTCAACTGATTGTACCGTATACGCTCGATGCCAATGACATGCGCTTTGCATCTGCACAGGGATTCAATGCAGGCGATCAGTTTTTCAACTACTTGAAAGACAGCTTCGACACCTTGTACGCAGAAGGTGGCCAGACACCGCGCATGTTATCGGTTGGCTTACACTGTCGACTGGTGGGGCGACCCGGACGCATAGCGGCCCTGGCGCGGTTTCTCGATTACATCAATGACTTTGAACAGGTGTGGGTTGCCCGTCGTATTGATATCGCGCAGCACTGGCAATCGCATCATCCAGCTTGATTTAAGTACTTAGCTGTTTCAAGCTGGCCTAAGCCTACTAACCTCAGTGAGACATAAATCAGAGACAAAAAATCACGGCCAGAAAACGCCTTCGGCTTGCGCTATAGCGGCGCCACCAGCCGCGTACTCCATTTTCCAAACCTCATTTGGAATGACAAACCTCGGTTAAAAGAAATCTCCGTGTTCGACTGCTTTCACCGCTCTATCACGTTTCTGACTCGCGATATTTTGTCTCAATGAGGCTAACCATTTGGAGGCTAACCATTTGATGACAGTTAACAGCCAGTGCTGTAGATACCGCTTAATGCCTGTATCCACAGTGCTCGCTTGTTTCATTCAATGCGTCAAAACCAACGCGTAAAAAATACACGAGCAGAGTTTCCAACACTCTGCCCGGTGCAGCCATCCTTTTTGTTGCGAAGTCCCACTATCGGGCTTGGTGGGTACTGACCTTCTATTAAGCAGGGCCGCTACTGAGTGTAGATACCGGCTTAGCCAGATCCATATCAGGCGCTTCTTCTTCGTCATCCGGCTCGTGGGGGATAACTAGATTAAGAACGATAGCAATCACTGCCGCTGGCAGTAGCCCGGATGTCATCAATACTTTGAGTGTTGAAGGCAGATGTTGAAGCGCACCTGGCTCAAGCTGCAACCCAAGGCCAACTGACAAGGCGATAGCAAAGATCACCATGTTGCGACGATCCCACACAACATCTGAGAGCATGCTGGCTCCGGCTGCGGCCACCATACCGAACATGACAATAACACCACCGCCCAATACAGCGATGGGCATACTGGAAATGATCGCACCAAACTTTGGCACCAGACCACAGAGAATCAGGAAAATGGCCCCAATGGTGACTACGTGTCGGCTCATGATACCAGTCATTGAAATCAGTCCGACATTCTGACTGAACGAGGTATTTGGCAGGGCTCCAAAAATACCGGACAGTGCGGTGCCAAAACCATCAGCAAGCGTACCGCCTGTGATTTCCTTGTCTGTCGCTTCACGCCCTGCTCCACCTTTGGTGATACCGGAGATATCGCCCACGGTTTCAATGGCAGAAATCACACCCATCAGACACATGCCAATCACGGCAGCCACATTGAACTCGATACCAAAGTGCAAGGGATTTGGCGGTGAAAACCATGCCGCTCGCCCCACGTTTTCAAAACTGACCATGCCCGACACGAAGGCAACGGCATAGCCGGCAAGCAGACCCAGCAGTACGGCAGAGACAGAGAGCATTCCACGAGTAAAGAATTTAAGACCAAGTGTTACAGCGATAACAACCAACGCCAGTCCCCAGTGAGGGAAGGTTCCGTATTCCGGAGTGCCAATAAGAGGCACCCCGCCAGCGGCATATTGAATACCCACTTTCACCAAAGCCAGCCCAATCATCAAAACAATCAATCCGGTGACCAAGGGTGGTAACCAATGCCGAATGCGACCAACGAAGGTTCCGATAAAAAAGTGAAACAAGCCACCAGCAACAATTCCGCCCATCAATGCAGGCATACCGAACTGGATTGCGATGGGAATCATGATAGGGATGAACGCAAAGCTGGTGCCCTGTACAACAGGGAGCCGTGCGCCCATCGGGCCAATGCCGATGGTTTGTATGAGCGTTGCGATACCCGCGAACACCATCGACATCTGGATCATGTAGATCATGTTGGAAATTTCGCCAGAACCAAAACCGAAGCCTGCTGCTCCAGAGACAATGATGGCAGGGGTAACATTACTGACAAACATCGCCAGAACATGTTGAATGCCGAGCGGCGTACTCTTTATGATCCCGGGGAAGTAGTTTGGGTCGCGCATCTGCGCAGGCGTCATATCGCCTTGTGTGTGAGCCATCGATTATTCTCCAGTGGTGTCTGCCCTCTGCAAGTTACACCATAGTACATAACATTGCACACATTATTGTTTATATTTTTGTTCTTTATTCAAATGTTTATTGTGAACAGGATATCTTCATCAGATAGAAAACGACATCGATGATCGCATCGCCCGTGCTTAGCGGGGATTCCAGTATTTTCGGGTTTGTTGTCAAGCGAATGAAAGCCATGGTGACCACTATCACCGAAGCTTCAAACCATTAAATTGATACCCGCACCGTCATTTCGCGTAAGCACATCGAAAAAGCGTCTGTAAAGACGCTGTCAAAGCATTAGACACATCGCACAATATATTGCTATCGTCCTACCACCCTAAACTGCTGTTTATCCCGCTTCTACACCGCATCCCCGGCTTGAACACTTGACGCAGGATACGCAATGATCGCCATGTACCTGGCTGGCAAAGTGATCAGCTTTACAGGACCATGCGGAGCATCTGCATCGAAAAACAGAGAGTCACCAGGCTCCATGAGAAAGGTTTTGTCTGCATGCCGGTACTCAACGCAGCCTTCCAGGAAATACAGAAATTCGATTCCGTCATGCTGAAAGGTGGGAAATTCATCAGACTCGTCGTTGAGTGTAATCATGTAGGGTTCACCAATGACGCCACTACTGTTGCTGCTTAGATAGCCCAACAAATGATATTGGTGCCCGGCCCGCGTTCCGCGACGCTCAGCAGATACTCCCTCGCCACTTTTCACCTGAACCGCCATGCGCTGTTCTTCAAAGCGCTTGAGTAATTGCGAAATCGGCACACCCAGAGCTTCTGATAATGCCTGCAGCGTTGTCAACGAAGGTGAGGTCAATCCATTCTCGATTTTAGACAGCATACCAACTGACAACGCACTGCTTTCAGCCAGATCTGCCACAGTTATACCTCGTTGCTTCCTTATGGAACGTACTTCTCGGCCAATTGCCACCTCCAGTCTGCGCTCCGTATTCCCCTTGAGCGAGTGCGGATCCTGCTTCAATGGCAGCGTGGATTGCTCCACAGAACCGTTAGTTGCATCAACTGGCAGTGACGTGCTCATTCTTAATGCTGACCGACAAAGTTGCGCCATTGTACATACCACAAGAAATCGAGTCTAAGCCGATCTGTACCGACCGGAAGTATCAGTGTGTTCTGTCAAAACCTGCGATTCGCCCGGAAACCATGCACAGCGGGCTCATCACAGTCAGTAAACAACGAAACAGATTATTATTAAGAATAAAATAAAATTCCTCTCTTGAAAGACGCTCACTACAGTGATACCGTCGCCACATCGTCAACATAGAGCGTTCATCCAATGTGCGGAATCGTCGGCCTATACCTGAAGAACGAAGCACTGTACCCGCACTTGGGAGAGCTTTTCAAACCCATGCTCATTGAGATGACCAGCCGCGGACCGGATTCTGCCGGTGTAGCTATCTATCGTAATCCTGTGCCTGAAGGGCAGCTGAAATTTTCACTGGCACACGATAGCACCACCTACGACTGGAATACTCTGGCAAGCAACATGGCAAGCGCCTTGTCGTGCCAAGCCAGTGTCACGCAAAACGACACGCACGCCATTCTCATCACGTCAGGTACAGAAAAAGCTGTTCAATCGTGGCTTGCAAGCAACACCTTGGATGTGCGAGTCGTAGGCAGCGGTCAGAGTGTGGAGATTTACAAGGAAACCGGCCTGCCTCAACAGGTCTACGATCGCTTCGGACTATCGAGTGCTCAGGGTCGTCATATGATCGGCCATACGCGAATGGCCACCGAAAGTGCGGTTACCACAGCAGGCTCACACCCTTTCGCCACAGGAGCCGATTTGTGTCTAGTACACAATGGTTCATTGTCAAACCACAATCGTTTGCGCGAAGAGCTTAAACGCAAAGGTGTCACCTTTGGCAGTGAGAACGATTCTGAAGTCGCTGCAGCCTACCTTACATGGAAGCTACGTCAGGGCGTATCGCTTAAAGATGCGCTCGAACATGCGCTGGATGATCTGGACGGTTTCTTTACGTTCTGCATCGGCACAAGCAACGGCTTTGCCGTAGTACGCGACCCAATCGCGTGTAAACATGCTGTCCTGGCCGAAACGGATGACTGGGTAGCTATGGCCACAGAGTATCGTTCCATCGCCACATTGCCCAGCGCAGAACAAGCGCGGGTTTGGGAACCACGTCCTGCTACTGTCTATGCATGGGGCGCTGAGACACTGGACGGTCAGGCCGCCAATGCCGCCACGCACGCAAGCCTGGGGGCCGCTTGATGAACACACTCGATTTTCAGGAAATCGGACTACGGGAAATAAACCGTACGCTGCAAGGCGTCGATCCGCTGTCCAATGAACGACACTTCTCCATTACTAACCCGATGGGCCAACATGCCATAGCATGTGGCTTGGATGCACCTCTGCTTATCGACATTCAGGGGAATGTCGGTTTTTACTGCGCTGGCATGAATCAACTGGCCGAAGTGACTATCAACGGCCACGCAGGCGTCGGTCTGGCTGAGAACATGATGAGCGGCATCGTGCGAGTGAAAGGCAACGCCAGTCAATCAGCCGGCGCGACCGGTCACGGCGGCTTACTGGTTATTGAAGGTGACGCTTCATCGCGCTGCGGCATTTCAATGAAACGCATTGATATCGTTGTCGG
>CAYGSW010000116.1:0-17558 GCA_964352535.1 uncultured Granulosicoccaceae bacterium
ATCGTAAACAGCAGGTCTGCGTAGGTATCGCCTTGCGGCGCGTGCAGCACGTAATGAACATCACGCATCGATGTCGCCACGCGCATCGCACCGACGTGTGGTGGGCCTTCGTAGGTCCAGAGGCTCAATTCCATGACTTATACACTCAGCTTCTGGCGACGACTTAGTGGTCTGGCAAAGAGCTCTGCCAGATCGCCGGCCTGATCAAAACCGTGTACCGGTGAAAACACAAGTTCAATGCTCCATTTGGTGCTCAGCCCTTCACCTTCAAGAGGATTGGCAATACCCAGCCCGCACACAGTCAAATCAGGTGTTTCGCTACGCAGACGATCCAGTTGTCTATCGACATCCTGGCCTTCAACAACGCGCGCATTGTCTGGCAGTACCTTAAGCTCTTCAGACATGGTTTTTCTGTCCAGATACGGTACGCCAACCTCGAGAATCTGCATGCCACATTCTTCATGCATGAATCTGGCGAGAGGCAGCTCCAGTTGTGAATCAGGCATGAACCACAGTCGTTTGCCTTCCAGTACAGGCTTGTAGTGTTCTAGTGCCTTGCGAGCCCGGGCAATCGGTGCAGCGGTTGCCGTATCCACATCGGATCGATTAACCCCAACAGCATCAGCTGCAGCATAGAGCCAGGCTTGCGTGCCATTGACACCGAAGGGAAACAGCGCAGGCACGTGGCTGGCACCTTTCTCGATCATGGCTCTTCGTGTGGCATTGAGAAATGGCTGTGCCAACAGGAACTGCGTATTGGGACCGATAGCTGGAATCTGAGCTGCGCGACGTGGCGGAAAGTAGGCTACCTTGAGGGCTGCTGCGCGAATGCCGGTGGTATCAAAGAGCCTGTCAAACTGATCTTCAACAATGTCGGGTAACGCTCCGATGACCATCAGTTGTTTTTCGTCGGTATGCGGGGCGGCCTTGATCATGGCTTCAAGGCAGGCATCTTCGCCTTCGGTGAAGGTTGTCTCGATGCCGCTACCAGAGTAGTTGAGAACACGAACACGTCCCTGATGGGCGGTGCTCAGTCGCTCTGCGGCGCGTCCCAGATCAAGTTTAATGACCTCTGAAGGACAGGAGCCCACTAGAAACAGCGTGGCGATGTCGGGGCGACGTTCAAGCAATCGATGCACAATGCGATCAAGCTCTTCGTTGGCATCGGACAACCCTGCCAGGTCCTTCTCTTGCATGATGGCAGTGGCAAATCGGGGTTCGGAGAAAATCATGACCCCGGCGGCAGATTGCAGTAAATGGGCGCACGTACGGCTGCCAACCACCAGAAAGAACGCATCCTGCATCTTTCGATGCAGCCAGACGATACCGGTGAGCCCGCAGAACACTTCACGCTGGCCATGCTCGACAGTGACAGCAATGTCCTGGAGTGCCGCCGACATGTCAGCGAGCCTCCGAGAGACGTGCATGACGCAGTTTGAGAAGAAATTGTGCTGCATTGACAACGTAGGTGGCGTAAGCCGCGATGGCTACTGCAACCAGCAGGCCTGTACTGCCCAGGCCCGAGAGGTACATGCCCAGATACAGCGTGTGCAAGGCGATGACCACCATGCTGACCATGTCTTCCCAGTAAAAGGCAGGGGCAAACAGATACTGGCCGTAAACATCGTGTTCCCACAGCGCACCGGTATACATGATGGCGTATAGAAACAGTGTCTTTATTACTACAGAGGCTGCTGCGACCTGAAAGCCTTCGCCGGTAAGCATGTAGCGAGCGAGAAGGGCGGCACTGACAAGGAAAACGAGGAACTGAAGCGGGGCCAGAATTCCCTGAACAAGCGTCCACGGCGACTGGTTGCGACGCTCACGCTGGTCGGGTGTGTACAGTGGAGTGCTGTGTGTCAGGGTTGCGCCGGATTTCATGCTGTGTCGGACCGTGTGTTGTGAGGCAATTGCATCTCGTTGACCCGAGTCTAAAACCACCGAAACAAAGTGTCAACTAGAATGGACACTTTTGTACTGTCAATTAAAGCGGACAAGATTGCCTGATTGGGCGTATACTCGGGCGTAACGGCTGATTGACAGCTGTGTACAAAAGCCGGCACTGAGCGTAAGCTTGTCAGAATAGGTTTACACAACAGAGCTCAGGCATGGCAACACACCCAGGAGACCCAAAGGTGGGAGCTGAGCATCAAGCTGAAGTTATTCTGAACGAGGAAAGCCGCACAATAGACGCCGTGGCACCCCCCAGCCAGATAGAGCTGTTACTCAAAACGGTTGAATCCGAACTCATCCCGCGTTTGTTCGTAAATCACATGATGGATGTACCAGCTACCTCTCCGCTGGTCGAGAATCGTTCTACCGTCCCCGAGCCGGGCGACTGGAGCGCTGATGAGTGCATATCCGAGTTTGCGGACATGTGCATCGCCAACGATCCCTCTTTGCTCGATCAGCACGTGACTGATCTGCTTGCACAGGGTGTAACGCTGGAATCCATTTTTCTCTATCTTTTAGCACCAGTAGCAAGACATCTGGGCGATCGCTGGACAGACGACGAACTGAGTTTCGTTGATGTCCATCTTGGGCTATGCAGATTGCATCAGCTTATTTGCGAGTGCGAGGCCATCGGGTACCGTTCTGAAAATGTGTCACTCCCCGGAGAGTCCATTCTTCTTACGTGTGCACCCGGTGAAAATCACACTTTTGGCGTGACGATGGTGGCCGATTTCTTTCGGCGCTATGGCTGGCAGGTCAGCAACCTGTGTGGCTTGGATACCGATTTTCTAATTGCAAGGCTCGCTTCTACCCACTATTCCGCTGTGGGCTTTTCCCTGCACAATGAATACAACTATCAAGGTCTGGCTGATCTTATCCAGCATGTTAAGGATGAGTCCATCAACAGGGAGTTGGTGATCATGGTTGGAGGCGACTTTTTCATTCGCAATCCCAACAAGGTTGATTTGATAGGTGCCGATATATTTGCAACTGATGGGCGACAAGCCGTATTGAAAGCTTCAGAGGTAAGCAAAAAAAGGGACAGGTCTGCATTATGAAGTTTACTTTGCCATCGTGATGTGTCCAAATGCAATCCAATCTACGTACTATCTCCTCACAGCCGAGCGTATCGGCAGGAGCTTACGTGCCAGTGAATAGCTTCAAAGCGCCTGAAAACCTTGGCACGATCAACGGCCAGACAGCAGCTTCCCTGTTAGGGGCAGCAGCTGATATTGCGTTGATTATCGACAAGCGTGGCGTGATTCGGGACTTGTCCGTCAGCAGTGATGAGCTAGCCAGCAAAAATACGCAACGCTGGATCGGCAAGAAATGGGCCGACACTGTCAGCATTGACAGCCAGCAGAAAGTTGCCGAGTTGCTCTCAATCGACGGGGACGAAGTCTCAAGACAACGGCAGATAAACCAGCGAACCGAAGAAGGTGAGAACGTGCTTGTGCTGTACAGCACCGTGAAGCTGGACGACAAGGGTAATCGCGTTGCCATTGGCAAGGATTTGAGCTCATTGACACGCATGCAACAGCGACTCATCAACGTGCAGCAGTCCATGGAGCGTGACTACTCACAACTCAGACAATTTGAAACGCGCTACCGTTTGCTGTTCAGAACAGCGGGTGATGCCATCATCATCACGGAAGCAGACACGTTCAAGGTCATGGAAGCCAATCCCACTGCCTGTACCTTGTTGGGTTCTCCCGAGCGAAAACTGGTGGGCAGTAATTTGCTGCGCTGGTTTGACAAGAAAGCGAAGCAGAATGTTGAAGATGCCCTGGCGTCCGTCCGAATGAATGGTCGTAATGTCAGTTTGACGCTTGAGCTTGAAGGCGTTGACGATGCGCTTCTGGTCAATCTTGCATTGTTCAAGACCAATACCCAGACCCATGTGTTAGTGCGATTGGAGAAAAAGGCCAATGAGACTGACGCCATGTCCCAGTCTGAACAGACAGCACGTCTGCTTGCACTGGTCGAGAATGCTCCGGATGCGCTTGTCGTCACCGACTCACGTGGCAAGGTGCTCACCGTCAATACAGAGTTTCTGGATCTGTCCCAGCTTGCCGGCGCAGAACTTGCCCATGGCCAGGATCTGTCCAGCTGGTTGGGTCAGGGCGGCATCGATTTTCAGATCATCATGTCCAGTCTGCGAGAGCATGGTTCCATTCGTCTCTACAACACGCAAATGCGGGGAGAATTCGGGTCAATCTGTGATGTCGAAGTTTCAGCTGCGGCTGTGAGTGACGGAACGCTGGACTGCATCGGTTTTTCAATTCGTAATACAAGCCGTCGTATCGCCGCGAATGATGAAAGCTCGGCACTGGCTCCCAAGTCTATTGATCAGCTTACCCAGCTGGTAGGGCGTGTGCCGCTGAAAGATCTGGTTCGGGAATCAACCGAGCTTATCGAGCAGTTGTGCATTCAGTCAGCGCTCAAGCTGACGAACAATAATCGTGCCTCAGCGGCAGAGATGCTGGGTCTGAGTCGACAGTCGCTGTACGTGAAGCTGCGACGTTATGCGCTGGATGACGAGAATGGCTCTGCTGACTGAGCGATAAGTGCTTTTTGGTAAAACGCTGTCAGCAAGCAAACGAAAAACGCCGGGGTGTGAGTATGCCGCCCCGGCGTTTTTGCGTTCACGTTGATCAAATCCTGCCCCTGAATGTTGTCATATGACAACAGAGTGTCACTAAAGCCTCGACACGATCATATTTTGCTTGACACACACATGTGTCAAGTTTAATTTACAGTATATGGATGTAAGCGAAGCGCGATTATCAAAGGCGGCCTATCCGGCGCCATCTGCGGTCTTGGAGCTATTCAAGCCGATCACATGGTTTCCGCCCATGTGGGCGTTTGCCTGCGGTGTCGTCTCATCCGGTATGTCTGTGTCAGAGCACTGGATGACACTCCTGCTCGGGGTGCTGTTAACCGGCCCGCTGGTGTGCGCTACCAGTCAGGCGGTCAATGACTGGTTCGATCGCCACGTGGATGCCATCAACGAACCCAACAGGCCTATTCCCAGCGGCAGAGTGCCGGGTCGGTGGGGCCTCTATATTGGTATCATATGGTCAATAGTCTCTCTGGTTGTCGCAAGCTACCTTGGCACGGTGGTCCTGGTTGCGGCCATCGTCGGTCTGGCATTGGCGTGGGCCTACAGTGCGCCGCCGTTCAGATTGAAGCAGAACGCCTGGTACGGTGCAGCTGCGTGTGGCGCTTGCTACGAAGGCTTGCCCTGGGTCACAGGTGCTGCAGTCATGCTGGCAGGTTCGGTGCCTGATTCAAGAATATTTCTCATAGCCTTTCTCTACAGCGTTGGCGCACACGGCATCATGACGCTCAATGATTTCAAAGCCGTGGAGGGCGACAAGGCTCTGGGTCTGAAATCCTTGCCGGTCATGATGGGTAGCGACAAGGCTGCGCGCTTTGCCTGTCTGGTCATGGCATTGCCGCAACTGGTGGTGCTTGGGCTGTTGATTTTCTGGCAACAACCGTTAGCCGCAGTGGTGGTCGCTCTGGTTATTGCCCTGCAGCTGGTCTGTATGCGTCGCTTTGTTACCGATCCGTTGAAGTTTGCACCCTGGTACAACGCCACCGGTGTCACTCTCTATGTGTCGGGCATGATGGCGACAGCAGTTGCTCTTCGTAGTGTTGTCGTCAGCTGAACACGATGCAAGCTTTTACACAATGCTGGCCAACGTGTGCGTCTCCAAATGTGAGGTTCAACGATGAATAAAGGGTACATTGGCTGGTTTGGTATTTTCCGTCTGGGTCTGGTGCAGACGTCTCTGGGCGCCATCGTGGTGCTAACAACGTCAACGATCAATCGCATCATGGTGGTTGAGCTTGCGTTGCCAGCGTTGATCCCCGGATTGCTGGTCGGGTTGCACTATGCCATACAGATCACACGTCCGCGGATGGGCTATGGCTCTGACACCGGCGGCAGACGCACGCCCTGGATTATCGGCGGTATGCTGGTGCTAGGCGCTGGCGGCTTTCTGGCTGCACTGTCTACGTCGATGATAGCGGCGACGCCTGCAGCGGGCATTGCTCTGGCCGTCGTAGCGTTCCTGCTGGTTGGTCTGGGTGTCGGTGCTGCGGGCACCTCATTGCTGGTACTACTGGCCAAATCGGTGGCACCTCGCTATCGAGGTGCTGCCGCTAGCACTGTCTGGGTCATGATGATTCTGGGATTTATCGTGACGGCTGTTATTGCCGGCAAGCAACTCGATCCTTTCAGCTTTGAGCGCTTGCTTATCGTGACAGGCAGCGTGTCCCTCATTGCGTTTGTCGTCACCTGCCTGGCCGTGACAGGTATGGAGCCGCGTGTATCCCGGGGGGCAGCACCTGATGCCCGGGCGCAGTCAATCGCTGAGGCCGGACAGAATGCTGAAGCAGCTGTTCGCGATGCAGGATTTGTGGCAGCAGTCAAAGCTGTGTGGTCCGAGCCAGATTCGAGACGATTCAGCATATTTGTTTTTGTGTCCATGCTTGCCTACAGTGCGCAGGATCTCATCCTTGAACCCTTCGCAGGCTCGGTCTTCGGCATGACGCCTGGCGAATCCACTCAGTTGTCCGGCACTCAACACGGTGGAGTGCTCGCGGGTATGTTGCTGGTTGCCTTTTGTACCAGTGTCATTGGTGGACGCATCTTCGGATCGTTGCGACGCTGGACCATTGTGGGTTGCATGGCCTCAGCGTTTGCGCTGATTGCACTGGCCATTGGTGGGCAGGTGGGTCTCGGCTTTCCATTGCCACTGTTTGTTTTTGCGCTGGGTCTGGCCAACGGTGCTTTTGCTGTCGCTGCCATTGGCTCAATGATGGACTTGATGAATCGAGGCGCAGGCCAGCGCGAAGGGGTGCGCATGGGCTTGTGGGGCGCAGCTCAGGCGATCGCTTTTGGATTGGGCGGTGTGGGGGCCACGTTTGCTGTCGATGTCAGTCGCGCACTAATGGACAGCGCTTCTTCAGCGTACGCCATTGTATTCGTATCGCAGGCCCTGCTGTTTTTCTGGGCTGCCAAGCTTGCCGCAGGTGTGTATCAGCCGGTGCAGGCAGAAACCACAGGTCAGTTTTCACCTGGCCGTATAGCGTTGGAGATGGAACAATGAACCATGAAATATATGATGTAGTCGTGGTCGGTGGTGGTCCTGCCGGGGCTACTGCGGCCAGGAATCTTGCCGCGCGTGGCTTGCAGGTCATGCTGCTTGACAGAGCTGGTCGAATCAAGCCCTGCGGTGGCGCTGTGCCACCTCAGATGTTGAGGGATTTCGACGTACCCAGAGAAGTACTGGAAGCTGAAGTGACCTCAGCACGCATGGTGTCGCCCAAGAACAATGCCGTGGATATGCCGATTGAAATTGGCTACGTTGGCATGGTAGATCGAGGCACATTTGACGAATGGCTGCGCGCGCGTGCTGGCGAGTCCGGTGCAGTGCGCCAGGATGGCACTTTCGTGTCGCTGGGTCTGTCAGACGGGGTGAGTCGGGAAGTCACGTTCGCTCCGGGTAAAAAAGGCAACACATCGGAGCCTGTGACGGTCAAGGCGCGCTACATTATCGGTGCCGATGGTGCCAAGTCTCGCGTCGGGCGTGCAGCGATCAAAGGCGCAGAAAAGCTGCAGAGTGTATTTGCTTATCACGAAATTGTTGAAGCACCTGATGCGGCAACGCCGATCAATTACTCCGAAGACTTCAACGCAGCGCTTGAGGCTGATCCCTTGCGATGTGATGTTGTGTACAACGGCAAATTGTCGCCTGATTTCTACAGCTGGATCTTCCCGCATGGCAAGACGATCAGCGTCGGAACCGGAACAGCGGTGCAAGGGTTTGGTATTCGGGAAGCAGTGACTCAGCTGCGACGCCAAAGCGGTCTGGACACAGCTGTCACCGTTAGAACCGAGGGTGCGCCCATCCCGATGAAACCGCTGAAAATCTGGGATGATGGTCAGCATGTCGTTTTGGCAGGTGATGCTGCAGGTGTCGTAGCACCGGCCTCAGGTGAGGGGATTTTCTATGCCATGACCTGTGGGGATATGGTGGCGGATACGGTTGCCCAGGCGATTGAAACCAACAACCCGGCTTGTCTGAAGCTTGCGCGCAAGCGTTTTCTGAAAAAACACGGAAAAGTGTTCTGGGTGCTCGGCATCATGCAGCGTTTCTGGTACCACAGCGATAAGCGCCGAGAGCGCTTTGTCACCATGTGTGCCGATGCAGACGTGCAAAGACTTACCTGGGAATCGTATCTGAACAAGAAACTGGTCAGGCGTGACCCCATGGCGCACCTGCGGATCTTCATCAAGGATGTCGGACATCTGCTGGGCATCGTTTCAGAAAACGGAAAGACAACCACTAAGCCCACACAACCGTAGAATAGATTTAATGTGGATGTAAAGATATGTCTGCAGCCGTGCGTTGTGTGGGAAACCGTTGGTGCTGTAGTCACTAATAATGCAGGGCTGGCGCGCAGTCGCCCTGTATGTTCCACTACACTTGTGTACTTCACGTTGCTGGCACGTCAACAGTCGTTACTGTCGGAGTGTCCTGTACGGCTAAAGTTTGGGGACAGTCATGTGGATTTCATACGCGGCCATATCGCTAGCGCTGCTGGTAGTGGGGGGCGTGGGTGGCAAAGCGACCGACATCGGGCCTTGGTACCGTAACCTTTCCAAGCCCTCGTGGAACCCGCCTGATTGGGCCTTCCCCGTAGTCTGGACCACCATTTATCTGTTTATCATCGCCTCTGTGGGAGGTGTCTGGAACGCTGCAGAAACAGGTGACAAGAGTTTCATTGTCTGGCTGGTAGCCATCAACCTGGTGCTCAACCTTTTGTGGAGCGTGATTTTTTTCACCATGCGCAAACCGCTCTGGGCGTTAATCGAGGTGTTTCTGCTGTGGTTGTCAATTATTGCAATGATGATCGGCTTTGCCACAGTAGGTGCCTTGTACGCATGGCTGCTGGTACCTTATCTCGCTTGGGTCAGTGTTGCGATGCTGCTCAATCTGAGCATCGTCCGTCTTAATCCGGATCTGGCAACAGCGTGATCCCGCTGCTTGCCGGCTTCACTCCATGAATCGACTTATAATTAGAATTCAACTGGCATAGCGTCCTTGTTTTGCCAGCTGATACACTTGCGTCGCCAACTATAAAGTCGCCAACCATAAAGAGGAGCTTTTCGTGCTAATCGGAGTCCCATCAGAAACGTTTGCGGGGGAAAAGCGTGTCGCAATGACACCTGAAACCGCAACGCATATCCAGAAACTGGGTCACACCTTGTGTGTTCAGTCTGGCGCAGGCCTAGCCTCCAATATCGCTGACGATCTCTATCGGGAAGCCGGCGTGGAGGTGCTCGATACGGCCGCTGCAGTGTACGAAAAGGCTGAAATAATCATGAAGGTGCGTGCGCCGGATCCTCAATCTTCAATCGGGGACGAGGTGGCCATGCTCAAGGAAGGCACGATCCTGATCAGTTTCATCTGGCCAGCCCAGAATGAGGCACTGATGAGTGCGCTCAGTGCGCAGAAAGTGACGGCCATGGCTATGGATTCTGTGCCGCGAATATCGCGAGCGCAAAAATTGGATGCGCTGAGTTCCATGGCCAATATCGGCGGCTATCGTGCGGTTGTAGAAGCGGCTAAACAGTTCGGTCGATTTTTCACAGGTCAGATCACGGCGGCTGGGAAGGTACCGCCCGCCAAGGTGCTGGTCATCGGAGCAGGGGTCGCAGGTCTGGCAGCCATCGGTGCAGCACGTGGCATGGGTGCCATTGTTCGTGCTTTTGATACCCGCCCGGAGGCCGCTGAGCAGGTCGAAAGCATGGGTGCTGATTTTCTCATGCTTGATTTCAAGGACGATGAGGATGGCGCCGGAGAAGGTGGCTATGCCAAAGTCATGAGTAAAGAATTTATCGATGCTGAAATGGCCTTGTTCAGAGAGCAGGCCAAAGAAGTGGACATCATCATCACGACCGCGCTGATTCCCGGTCGCGATGCACCCGAACTTATCACCACCGACATGGTCGAGTCGATGAAGCCGGGTAGCGTCATTGTCGATCTGGCCGCCGAGAGAGGTGGCAACTGCAAGTTGACGGTAGCCAACGAGATTACCCGACATGGCGAAGTCACCCTGATCGGATACACCGATCTGCCCAGTCGCATGGCGGCTCAGTCAAGCCAGCTGTACGGCACAAACCTGCGGCATCTGTTGGCAGATCTGACACCGGACAAGGACGGCAACGTCAACGTCAATATGGAAGATGAGGTCATTCGCGGTGCCACAGTTATCAATAACGGTGAAATCACCTGGCCACCTCCGGCACCCAAGCTCTCAGCTGCGCCCAAACCCGCACCCAAGCCTGCGGTGCAGGAGCCTGTTGAAGAAGTAAAGACAGGTGGTCTGAGCGGTACAGTTATCGCAGCAGTAGCTGGCGTAGTGGCTATTCTGGCTGTGGGTAGCGTAGCACCGCCAGATTTTATGAGTCACTTTACGGTCTTCGTGCTGGCTTGTTTTGTTGGATACCAGGTGGTCTGGAGCGTCACCCCGGCATTGCACACGCCGCTGATGAGCGTGACTAATGCCATAAGCGGCATCATCGTCGTGGGTGCACTGCTGCAGGTGTCCTCGGGTTCCGGGCTTGTTGTGTTCCTCGCAGCGTTTGCCACACTCATTGCCAGCATCAATATTGCCGGTGGTTTTCTAGTGACTCAGCGTATGCTGAAGATGTTCAGGAAATAAGAATAATGAATGAAGGTATGATCACAGCGGCCTATATTATATCCGCCATTCTTTTTATCCTGAGCTTGTCAGGATTGTCAAAGCAGGAAACTGCCCGACGAGGAAATCAGTTCGGCATCGCCGGTATGGCGATAGCTGTTCTTGCTACCATCATGAACAGTGAGGTCACCGGTTACGGGGTATTGCTCGTTACCATCGGCATCGGTGGTGCAATTGGCGCCTATCTGGCACGCAGGGTGGAGATGACCCAGATGCCGGAGCTGGTTGCGATACTTCACAGCTTTGTCGGTCTGGCGGCAGTGCTGGTTGGTTTTGCTACTTACCTGGATCCTGAGTCCTACTACGTTGGTACGGAAAGAACCATTCATGATGTC
Organism: uncultured Granulosicoccaceae bacterium; assembly: GCA_964352535.1. GTDB lineage: Bacteria > Pseudomonadota > Gammaproteobacteria > Granulosicoccales > Granulosicoccaceae > Granulosicoccus. The sequence goes on from CAYGSW010000116.1 coordinate 11,070, forward strand.
GAAATCTATCTGGGCGTGCTGATCGGAGCACTGACCTTCACGGGGTCTGTCATCGCGTTTGGCAAACTCAGCGGTAAGGTGGGTAGCAAACCCCTGATTCTACCGGCCCGTCACATGCTCAATGCAGGCATCGGTGTCGCTTGCCTTATCCTGCTTGTCATGTTCCTTGGTACTGCTCCGGAAGGTGCTGCGGCTGCAGACGCCAGCATAGGAAAAGGTGCGGGCACGGCCATACTCATCATCATGACGCTGCTTGCGTTTGCCTTTGGCGTACACATGGTCATGGCCATTGGTGGTGCTGATATGCCAGTTGTCATCTCGATGCTCAACAGCTACTCGGGCTGGGCGGCCGCCGCTACCGGCTTCATGTTGTCCAACGACCTTCTGATTGTAGTGGGTGCCCTGGTGGGTTCCAGTGGCGCTATCCTCAGCTACATCATGTGCCGTGCAATGAACCGCAAGTTTTTCAGCGTTATCATGGGCGGCTGGGGTGATACTGCAGGAGGTTCTGCTGCTGAAGGTGAAGAGGAGCAGGGCGAAGCAATCCCCATCAATGCAGACGAAGTTGCGCAGTTATGCAAGGACGCGGATTCGGTCGTTATTGTGCCCGGTTATGGCATGGCGGTAGCGCATGCGCAGCATCCGGTATCCGAACTCACGCGCAAATTGAAGGATGCCGGGATCAATATCCGATTCGCCATACATCCGGTTGCTGGTCGCATGCCCGGACACATGAACGTGCTTCTGGCAGAAGCCAATGTTCCTTATGATCTTGTTCTGGAAATGGACGAAATCAATGACGACTTACCACAAACTGATGTGGTTATCGTTATCGGTGCAAACGATATCGTTAATCCGGCGGCTCTGGAAAATCCCAATAGCCCGATTGCCGGCATGCCGGTACTTGAAGTCTGGAATGCCAAGCAGGTTATTGTATCCAAGCGCTCGATGGCTACCGGCTATGCAGGCGTCGAGAATCCACTGTTCTTCCGTGAGAATACGCGTATGTTGTTTGGTGATGCAAAAGAGAGTGTCAACGGTATCCTTGCCAATCTGTAAGCACCTCTTGCGTTTGAACATCTTCGGGTGCGTCACCTTGAAAACAGGCGCGCATCCGAAGGTACGAAGCGCTTTTGCTGTGGGCTGACGCGCATCGCTCTGTGCGGTATATACGGCCGTCAGCGAATCATAAGACTACGGATTTATTCCGGTATAGGTTCCCGTACGGTTTTGCTGGTGAACATATACCCGGCGCCACGAATGGTTTTGATCCATTCGGTCCCATCGTCCTGTTCGATTTTTTTGCGCAACTGCGCTACGTGATTGTCAACCACCCGATCAGTCGGATGCCAATCCCTTCCTGTAAGTCTTTCCATAAGCTGCTCACGCGAGAGTACGCGCTTAGGACTGCTAAGGAAAATTTCCAGTAAATCGTATTCGGTTGTCGTCAGATTGACGATCTCATCGTCGGCATTACGTAGCTCGCGCGATGCCGTGTTGACCGACCATTTGCCAAACCTAATGACTTCGAGGACTTCTGTCCCCTTAACGGCCTTGCCAGCGCCTATAGGTGTTGTGTGCACCTCGTTTCTGGTTGATTTGGAGCGTCGCAACACTGAACGCACGCGAGCAATAAGCTCTCTGACAAGGAACGGCTTGGTAATGTAGTCATCAGCGCCCAGTTCCAGCCCCACTACAGTGTCAATCAGATCGACGCGACCACTGACCAGTATGATCGGTACCTCGCTGAGTTTACGAATGTTTCTAACCAGATCCAGACCATTTTCACGATCCAGGACGACGTCCATGGTAATCAGATCGATATTAACTGATGCAATTTGCTCACGCAGGCTCTCCCCATTTTCAGCCTCCAGTACGATGAAACCCTCAGCCTCGAGTGAAGAACGCAGTAGCTCGCGTATTCTGGGATCATCGTCTACCACCAATATTGTGTCGCCGCCGATCACACCGCATTCACCTGATTCGTCCTGTTCTGCTGGATTTTGACAGTGGAAAAATAGTCACCCGTACTGCTTTTCAAGACTCATTGACATGATAGCCAAATGCCGTTGGGCTGAACATGCCAAATTACACTAGATATACCAGTTGAATTGTCTGTGCTGCGTCTTGTTGACCGATTTGTCATAGTCAGACGCTCGCGGTGCATACGAATGCATACGCAATCCTTACAAACTGATGCTAAGACCTGATCATAGCTTTACATTGAGTGAGGATACTGTCGCCACTGATAAAAGACCTTTGCCCCAGGTGCACCGGAAAATTGGTGCGAGTCACTGCGTTGTAGGTAAGAGGACGATGGCATACAGCAATTTACGATGAGTGGATAATGGGTATTTCACTACAGCATTCCAAGACAGTCGAAACAGATCGAGCAGCCATTGAGGCGGAATTAAAGCGCTTGCTCAACGAGAAACGTTTTGCTGGCGCACCAATGATGTCTGCATTCCTGCGCTATATCGTGACACAGAAACTGGAGGGAAATGCGGCGCGAATCAAAGCCTATACCATCGGGGTAGATGCCCTGGGAAAGCCGGATTCATTCGATGCTCAGCTTGATCCATCGGTTCGCGTGCTTGCATTGCGTTTGCGCAAGACCCTGAAAGCCACCTACGAGTCCGGTGCTGCAAGTGCCGTACGCATTGAGCTCAGAGTTGGCACCTACGTGCCGGAGTTCTACAAGGCATCGTCCAGCGACACCCAAACCGAGGCCAAAACTGCGAAGCCGATCGTTGATGTTGTCAGCGACGTAGGCACTTTTCATCGGGACAGTGAGCAGCTGGCCTCTGATACACGGTTACAGTCAACGCAGCTGGCTAAATACACTGCTTTGGTGGCAGAAAGACAGCAAACGTACGGATCCAGCAAAAAGGGTAGCCATCCAGTTATCAGTAGGGCGAATACCGCTAGGCAAGGTCTGTTTGATCGCAACATGCCCTTGGCCAGGCTTTCCATGCTTTGTGTTCTGGTGCTGCTTACGCTTGCGTTACTTCGCACTGCACCTTTCAATGGTCACGAGATTCTGTTCGGTGCAACAAACAGCGAATCCAGCATTCAGGTTGCCAGCCTGGGGAAGCAGGGCAATGCACCGGGCGTAGAAAGCCAGGATACTACTCCAACCCTGTTCGTCAGAAGCGAAGTTCAGCCCTCTTCACGCCTTTATCATGTCTCTGTTCGGTTGGGCAGATCGGTAATGAAAGCTGGTGACGTCAATGTGGTTTTTATGCTGGATTCTGAAAATGCCATAAAAACATCGAAAAACGACTACACCATGTTGCTCAGTGAAGTCATGGTGGGAACAAAAGCCCGGATTGACACGCAGATTCTGCGAACGACAACCGGGAGGATGATCAGCAACGCTACGCTTTTGTTTGATGAATCAATAGCCAGCTTTTCGGGCGAAGAGATAGACCATATCGAACGGTTGGCCACGAGCATCTCAAATGTTGATGGCCCGCTCTATCAGGATTTTTGTAAAAAGCAGGCTGCGCCTACTCCGGATTACTGTAAGGCGGCGCAGCTTCCACCCGGGGATGATGCACCCGATTGGCCACCTCTGCGTCACACTCGACATAGCAATGATGTATAGGGTTTCGTGAGTAACATGGATTTTGTAAACAACGGGAATGAGACAAGAGTCCCGCACAGGCTGGGATACTGGCTTAATGCGATTCTTGTCTGTGCTGTCACAGTGCAGCTTGCGCTGTATGGCAATCAGCTTCATGATGGTCGACTGTTGGTAAACGTGCCGATAATTGCCGACACACTTTACCCATTGTCGCTAATGTTACTGATCGGTTTTGTTATTGTTCGCTACATCTACCACATCAAATTGACGCGTAGAGCAGAAGCAGGGCGTGAACAACTGGAGGCCATGAACGGTATGTTCAGTACTGTAAAACACAAACTGAACAATGATATGCAAGTGGTTCTTGGCAATGCTGAGCTGGCTGAAATACTGGCCAATACAGGTGGCGACACACAGAAGCCTGTCAGGAATATCACAGAGGCGGCCAATGCAGCCGTTGGGCGGATTGAACAACTGTCTGTCTTTGGCTCGACAGACAACCCGAATCCAAAACCCATCGACCTTAACGCCATACTACGCGAAAGTATGGCACGGTTAGTTGAGGAGCTGCCTTCCATCGTTACCCTGCGAATGGAGCTGGGGCAATTATCTTCTCGTGCAGTAGCGGATAATCACCTGTTGAGCCTCAGCTTGACCTATCTGGTGTCACAAGCGGCAAGCAGCATGCGACATGGCGGAGAGATTGTCGTGCGTACATTCGAAGGGCGATTGAACGAGTGTGGGGACACAAGTGCGGTGAACGCTGAGATTTATATCGTACATGCCTTGACAGATCGCTCAACGCATTCGGATTCGCCTTCGGTGTCTGCGGATGCAGCAAATGATTTTCTTTCAGTTGATTCTGCGGGTCTGGTGGGTTGCCTGTCCATGACCAAGGCGCTGGTTGAACGCAGTGGGGTCACGCGGGTAATACTGGCACGCACCGGTGGGGAATCCCTGTTCGCCATGCGCTTTTCCAGCGAAGTCAGAGCTGATGCTGTTCTGGATGATCCTGTCGTTTCTCGACTGTACAGCCTCCTGGGAGCCTGCGCACTTTAATCCATCATGGCATGTATACCGTGGTATTGCACATTGACGGTGAGCTCACTGCCTTGTCGGATACCTTGATTGGCAGCCGTGTGCATGGGTAGTTTGAAGCGAAGAGACTTGGGGACCCTCTCAAGATGCAACCGGATGAGCACCTCATCACCAAGAAGCACTGATTCCTGAACCGTGCCGTTCAATAAAAAATCATCCACGGATGTTTCATGCCTTGCGCGGTACTGCGCCGATTCAGACGATAAAATCTGTATGGCAGAGGGTGATATCAGCAGGCTGGCCTTATCTCCCACGTGTGCGTTCACCAGTGGCGGGCCCTTGACAGGATCGATATCACCAAGCTGATACAGAGTCTGGTTTTTTTCCTGTCCGATAACGATAGCGTTAAACAAATTCTGATGTCCGACAAGGCGTGCAACCTCTCGATTTTCCGGACGATTGATGACGTCTGCAACTGCACCCTGATAAAGGCTTACCCCACGGTGCATCAGGCACAGCGTGTCGGCCAGAAGTTGCACTTCTGTTAGATCATGAGTAACCAGTATGATGGGCAACTCCAACGACTGGCGCAGTGCAGCAAGTTCTGTGTACAGTTTGCGACGCGTTTGTTGGTCAACCGCCGAAAACGGTTCATCCAGCAGCAGCACTCTGGGCTCGCGTGCCAGTGCTCTCGCCAATGCCACACGTTGCTTTTGGCCACCCGATAACGCATGCGGCATACGATTCTCCAGCCCCGTCATGTTTGTGCTTTCAAGTAGCGCCATGGCTTTCTGGCTACGCTCTTTGCGGGACGTGCCGGGAGTTGCCAGAATGACGTTATCCAGAGCGCTCTTGTGTGGGAAGAGAGCATATTCCTGAAAAACCAGACCAACCTTGCGCTCTTGTGGCCTCAGGCGATGAGCTGAGGCAGAATCTTCCCAGACGTCGCCAGCACACTGAATGTGTGTGTGGTCTGCACGATGCAGTCCGGCAATACAGCGCAAGAGAGTGCTCTTGCCACTACCGGATGGCCCAACCAGTGCGAGTAATTCGCCCGGCTCGCAGCGAAGAGATGCACGAAGATTAACCGGACTTTGCTGGCTGATCTGTACCGTTAAACCTTGCGTGTTCAACGCTGTATGGCCTTCATTGGGTCAGTTTGGTGCTTGGTCGCATTGGAACGCACCACAGCGAGCGCTATTAATGAAAATACCAATAATGCAAGGCTGTACAAGCCTGCTGTCGTCATGTCAAAGCTCTGTACACTGTCATAGATGGCGATGGAAATCGTGCGTGTACTGCCTTGGATGTTTCCACCCACCATCAACACCACGCCGAATTCGCCCAGCGTGTGCGCAAATACCAGCGTGGCACTGGCGAGTATTCCTTGCCAGGTCAGCGGTAGTTCGATGTGCCACCAGGTTTTTACCGGAGACAAGCCGCTCACCCAGGCAGCTTCTCGCAGCTCATCAGGTAGATTGTTGAATGCCAGTTGGATCGGTTGGACAGCGAAAGGCAGATTCACAATAATCGAAGCGATGACAAGGCCAGGGAAGGTGAATACCAGAGGGTGTCCAACGATCGTGGTGATGAAGCTGCCGCTGACACTTTGCGGACTGAATATCACGAGCAGGTAGTAACCGACGACGGTTGGGGGCAATACCAGCGGTAGCATGATGAGTGACTCGATCCAGACTTTGCCACGCACATTGGTAAACGCCAGCCAGCGTCCGATGACCAGCCCAAGCGGCAACAGAATCAGCGTTGTCCATAGAGCAAGCTTGAACGAAACATAGAGAGCGCTCATAGACTAGTGGTCCGTCCAGCTCATAAAGTAGGATGCAGAGCGATCAGGCGTGTTCCCA
>CAYGSW010000117.1:0-17541 GCA_964352535.1 uncultured Granulosicoccaceae bacterium
TCCATGAAATCACCCAATCCTTCCGGAAGGCCGGCCCCGCGCATCCCCTTCGTCCATAGCGAATTCCACTCAGGCTACGCGCCCCGGACTGGGCGTCCCCGTCGAAATACAGTCTGTATTCCGCCGGGCTGCGATCAGCCGGGCCACGTTGGCTCCTTCGCGGAATCCGCTACGAACAAAGGGTCTGCGGGGCTGGCCTTCCAGTGAAAGGATTGTGCGTTTCATGAATAGTCCGGGCTAAGAGCCTGCGCAGGCTCTTGGCGAACTGTCTACAGCCTATGCTGCAGCTATGACAGCTGAAAACAGCCAATGGGAGCAGCGCTGGCACCCACTCCTGCAAGAGTGGGTTATCTTCAGCGCCCATCGACAGAACAGGCCTTGGACGGGCGAAACCGTGCTGCCCGAAACAGCCAGACTGCCGAGTCACGATGCCAGCTGCTATCTATGTCCCGGTAATGCGCGAATCAGCGGCGTGAATAATCCGCAGTACAGTGGGGTCCACGTATTCGACAATGACCGGCCAAGCATCAGTTTCGATGCGCCAGTGGATCTGGTCGCAGCGCCTGGAGTTTACCTGAACAAGCCAGCCACTGGCTTGACACGCGTTTTATGCTATTCGCCGTTGCACAACGTCACCATGAGCGAATTGTCCAGCGCTCAGATCGCGGATATCGTGCATACCTGGCAACAGCAAACGCAAGAGCTTGCGGCTTTACCTGAGGTTCGAAGTGTCATGATCTTCGAGAACAAGGGGGAGGTTTGCGGCATGTCGAATCCGCATCCTCACGGTCAGATTTACGCCACCAACTTCATCTACAAGGCGACTGAGCGGCATATTCAGGCGGCGGCCGAACACCATCAGAAAACGGGTAATATTCTGTTTCAGGATATCCTCGCAGCAGAATATGATGAGCTTCCGGAACGGCAACGCATCGTGGCACAGAATGACAGCATGGTGGCTTTTGTTCCGTACTTTGCCCGATTTGCTTATGAATTATACGTTGCCCCGCGGCGCACGGTGGCCCATGTGTCTGCATTGACTGAAGCCGAGTGCCTCGATCTTGCCAGCATCATGAAGGATGTGCTTGTCCGAATGGACAATCTGTGGGAAATGCCTTTCCCTTATCTGATGACGCTGCATCAGGCACCTGTTGATGGGCTTGAGTATCCCTTGTTCCATACTCACATTGCGCTTTACCCGCCGATGAGAACACCGCAACTGCGCAAGTATGTTGCTGCACATGAGATCGGTGGTGGTAATTTTCTTGCCGATACCATGCCTGAAGCCAAGGCGGCCGAGCTTCGAGCCTGCTCGTCCGTACACGGCGAATGATCCCATGACTCTGCCATGGCAATTGGATGTCCAGGCAAGCCAGCAGTTGATCAATGACTGTCATGAAGGGGCAGAGCAGTCGGCGCATCAAGAGCATATAAAGGAAATACCTGACGACATCGATGTAGCCCTGCGATCGCTTGTCCGGTTGATTGCTTCCGCCCATCCGCACGTAGCGCCTTTCTTTTCAACCACAACAGGTTTGCTGGCTGCTCGTGCGCCAGGGCGTCTTGATGTCATGGGCGGAATCGCAGACTATTCCGGTGCTACGGTATTGCAGTTGCCCTTGCAGGAATCGACCGTGGTGATTTGTCAGGCCATTGCTGAACCCGAATTCAGAGTGGTATCGCGACAGGAAGAATCTGATGACACCATGCAGGTGTTCTGTACACCGGTGGCTAATTTTTTTGATGCTGACACTGGGCGTGCGTTGCATGATCGTGAAGTTCGAGAATACTTTTCCACACAATCGACCGACGATCAATGGGCTGCCTACGTTGCAGGTGTGTACAGCGTACTGTTGCAGCAAAGCGCTATCCGTCCAGAGGGCGGAGTTGCACTATGGGTAAGTTCTACAGTGCCTGTGGGTAAGGGTGTGAGCTCCTCTGCTGCACTTGAGGTTGCCACTATGCGGGCACTGTGTGCTTTGCTGGGTTTGCATCTCAGCGCACATCAACAAGCAGTGTTGTGCCAGCGGGTGGAGAACCATGTGGTGGGTGCACCGTGTGGCCTGATGGACCAGATGGCCAGCAGTTGTGGGCAGCAGGGATCGTTACTGAACATGTTGTGTCAACCGGATGTGGTCAGTGATCCTGTCGTCTTGCCGGATGGTCTGTCTGTGTGGGGTATCGATTCAGGTATCAGGCATGCTGTCAGCGGAGCTGACTACGGGTCCGTACGTACTGCAACCTTCATGGGTTACAGATACCTTCTGGAAGCTGCGGGTATTGCGGCCAGTCATGTGCCGGCAAGTGACATACAGGACACACGCTGGCGTGGCTATCTGGCTAATGTCAGTGTTGCCGAACTGCACCAGTCATTTTACGCGTCTCTGCCGCACGTTGTTTCTGGTCAGGAATTTTTAACCCGCTTTGACGGCACAACCGATACGGTCACTCAAATCAGTCCTGAACGAGACTATGCGGTACGAGCCTGTACGGCGCATCCGGTTCAAGAGCACTTTCGCGTACGCCTGTTTACCGAACTGGCGCTCAGTTCGGCTCTGGCACCTCAGCGTCAGAGTCTGGCGATTCTGATGGGCGAATGCATGTATCAGTCACACGCGGGCTATTCCAGCTGTGGGCTGAATAGCGAAGGTACGGATGATCTCGTAGCCAGGCTCAGAACGTCAGGTGTTGCAGCCGGCATCTATGGTGCCCGCATTACGGGCGGTGGCAGTGGTGGTGTGGTTGCCGTTCTCGCCCGGCAGGACGCTGATGCCAGTATTCGTTCAATTGCAGCAGACTACGCGGCAGCCGCCGGGCTGGGTGGGTACGTGTTCAGTGGATCGTCCCCGGGCGCCAGCGTTTATCAGTTGGTCCCCGCTTACGCAGGTTAGCAACAGCGGCGCAGGCTGCGGCCCTGAAGGCGCGGCCCAAGCTTTGTCGTGCTCGGTTTGCTGACTTTCGTGGGCTGGCAACTTCTGACATACTCACTCACACAGTCTTGGACAGAAAAGCTCGTTTACTGCTGTGCGCTCAGGTGGCAGTGCGTGTGGAGCGTACTTGCATATGATGTCTGCTGCCGCATTCGCTTTTGTATGCGCAGTCTTCTGGAACAAGGCTTATCACTACACCACACTACAATGAAACAGACGTTGCAACTGCAACACACGGAGGAATCTGGAATGATGAAAAGACTATTCGCACTGGCGGCAGCTGCAGCTTTCGCAGCGGTTTCGACAGCGCCGGCCCATTCTGCTGATAAAGGCACGGTCGGTATCGCAATGCCCACCAAATCGTCGGCTCGGTGGATATCGGACGGTAATTCAATGGTGGAACAGTTTACCGCCGCGGGTTACGACACCGACTTGCAGTACGCAGAAGATGACATCCCCAATCAGTTAGCACAGATCGAAAACATGATTACCAAGGGTGTTGATGTCCTGGTCATTGCCGCCATTGATGGCACCACACTCTCCAATGCCCTTGAAAACGCAGCGGCCGCGGACATCAAGGTGATTGCCTATGATCGCCTGATTCGCGATAGCGCAGATGTGGATTACTATGCAACATTTGATAACTTCAAGGTTGGTGTTCAACAAGCCGATAGTCTGGTGTCAGGCCTTGAAGAGCGCTTTCCCGAGGACAAGCCGTGGAACGTTGAGTTGTTTGGTGGTTCACCGGATGACAACAATGCCTTCTTTTTCTATGACGGCGCCATGTCAGTACTACAACCCCTGATTGATTCGGGAGACATTGTCATACCTTCTGGCCAAATGGGGATGGATAAGGTGGGTACCCTGCGCTGGGACGGCGCCGTAGCCCAGTCAAGAATGGACAATCTGCTATCTGCGCATTACGGTGATCAGGATTTGCATGGCGCATTGTCACCCTACGATGGTCTTTCCATCGGCATCCTGTCATCACTCAAAGGTCTGGGTTATGGTTCTGGCGGAATCCCGATGCCCATCGTAACCGGCCAGGATGCAGAAGTGCCTTCGGTCAAATCCATGTTGGCCGGTGAGCAATATTCAACTGTATTCAAAGATACGCGTACGCTTGCAGGTGTTACTGTTGGTATGGTGGAAGCGTTGCTGAATGATGGCACGCCAGAAATCAATGACACGCAAACTTACGATAACGGCATAAAGGTTGTCCCTTCCTATCTGCTTGAGCCCGTATCGGTCGATAGTAGCAACTGGGAAACAGCGTTGATCGAATCGGGTTACTATTCGATGGATCAGATTAAATAGTCTTGCATCCATCCGGGATCTTCCATCCGGGATCTTCCATCCGGGATTGTTCATGCAGCCATCATATTCAGATAGGTGGGTTGGGCGCACTAGGTGAACAGTCCCGGTAAGTCGTATCCGTGAAGCGAATGCAATAAGCATTGATATGACAGTGTTGCTGCAAATGCAGGGAATCACCAAGGTGTTCCCCGGGGTCAAGGCACTCGATAATGTGAGTCTGACGGTAAATGCCGGCGAGATTCATGCTCTCGTGGGTGAGAATGGAGCTGGCAAGTCCACCTTGATGAAGGTGTTGTCCGGTATCTACCCCACGGGTACCTACGATGGTGACATTCTCTATGACGGACAACGTGCCAGACTGGGTGGTATAACTGACAGTGAGAAACTCGGTATCATCATCATTCATCAGGAGCTTGCACTTGTGCCGCTTCTGTCCATTGCTGAAAACCTGTTCATTGGCAATGAGATAGCGAAAGCCGGAATCATCAACTGGCCTGAGGTTTATCAGCGAACCGAAGCCCTGCTGCATAAAGTCGGGCTTGATGAGAAACCCGCAACAACGCTCGGCAAGATTGGTGTTGGCAAACAGCAACTGGTTGAAATTGCCAAAGCGCTGGCAAAGAATGTGCGTTTGTTGATTCTTGACGAACCTACAGCTGCCTTGCAGGAGAACGATAGCCAGAACCTTTTGCAGTTGCTGCTTGAATTAAAGACGCAGGGCATCACATCCATATTGATAAGCCACAAACTCAACGAAGTCAGGCAGGTGGCCGATCGCATTACCGTGCTGCGCGACGGCGCTACCGTCTCAACACTTGATTGTCGGTCCGAGTTGATCAGTGAAGACCAGATTGTCAAGGATATGGTGGGGCGAGACCTGTCTCAACGCTACCCTGAACACCAGCGTCAGCCTGCCGATGTGTTAATGGAAGTGCACGAATGGAATGTGTGGCATCCCGAGCAAATCGACAGACAGATGATTTACGATGTCAACTTTACGGTTCGACGTGGCGAGATTGTTGGTATTGCAGGGCTGATGGGTTCGGGGCGTACAGAGCTTGCCATGAGTCTGTTTGGCAAAAGCTATGGACGACTTATCTCCGGTGAGATCGCTATCGAGGGTGTCCGAGTGGAATGCAATAGCGTTGATCAGGCTATTGCCGCCGGTCTGGCTTATTGCACGGAAGATCGCAAGGAGCTGGGTCTCATACTGGATGAGCCTGTTGTCACCAATATCACTCTGGCCAATCTTGTTGCGGTTGCCGACAACGGTGTCTTGAACAAGGCTGAAGAGCAGCGAGTGGCAGAGCGGTATCGTGCAGCCATGAATATCCGTACGCCCAATGTCTTTCAGAAAGTATTGAACCTTTCTGGTGGTAACCAACAAAAGGTGGTGTTGTCTAAATGGCTGTTCGCCGATCCCCAGGTACTGATTCTGGATGAACCCACACGCGGAATTGATGTAGGGGCAAAGTTCGAGATCTATACCATCATGAACAAGCTGGCCGAAGATGGACGGGGTGTTGTCATGATTTCCTCCGAGATGCCGGAATTACTGGGTATGTGTGATCGGATTTATGTCATGAGTGAGGGGCAGTTTGTTGGTGAACTGAATGCCTGCGAGGCAAGTCAGGAACGTATTATGTCGATGATAGTGAAGGAATAAATCTGAAGCCGATGAGTCAATCAGATCCAGAGAATGTGACAACCGCAGAATCTGCTCGTCTGGGCCGCTTCCTGTTATCGCATCTGCGTGAATACGGACTACTGTTTGCGCTGATCGCAATCATGCTTTTTTTCCAAGTGGTGACTGATGGCACGTTGCTGAAGTCAGTCAATATCACCAATCTTTTTTTACAGAACAGCTATATCATCATCATGGCATTGGGCATGCTGATTGTTATTGTCGCCGGGCATATCGATCTGTCTGTGGGTTCGGTCATGGGATTCATAGGTGCATTTGCTGCAGTGCTCGTTGTGCAGTGGGAGCTACCGGTAGCTCTGGCCATTCCCATATGCCTGGCACTGGGCGCACTGATAGGTGCCGCTCAGGGATACTGGGTGGCGTACTGGCACATACCGTCTTTTATTGTGACGTTAGCCGGTATGCTTATTTTTCGTGGCCTGTCATTATGGCTACTCGAAGGGCAGTCAGTCGGGCCGTTTCCAAAGGAGTTTCAGGCACTGTCCACAGGATTTATTCCTGATTTCATGCCAGCGGGTGTCAGGAATGCATTGATCGCATTGTTTGATGTACGTCGTATCAATGCGGGTGCTTTGGTAATCGGAGCAGCGTCAGCCCTTGTTGTCTTATGGCTTAACTTGCGCAAGCGACAACAGAACATGCGCTATGGAATCGAAGAGGAACCTGTAGGGTTTTTCATTACGCGTAACGCCATTGTTGCCGGCGCTTTGTTGTTTGTTGTTTTTAAACTGGCGACGTTCCGCGGGTTGCCTAATGTACTGATAACCATGGCGGTTCTGACGGTTGTATATGCATTCATCACTGAACGCACCACCATTGGCAGACGTATTTATGCCGTGGGCGGCAATGCCAAGGCGGCCAAGCTATCAGGCATAAAAACCGAAAGACTGACGTTTCTCGCTTTTACCAATATGGGTATGCTCGCCGCTCTGGCCGGACTTATCTTTGCTGCCCGTCTGAACACCGCAACGCCGAAAGCAGGCTTTGCGGTTGAGCTTGATGTCATTGCAGCCGTGTTCATTGGCGGAGCCTCCATGGCAGGCGGCGTGGGCAAGATCATCGGTGCTGTTGTTGGTGCGTTTATCATGGGGGTGATGAACAATGGTATGTCCATCATGGGCATAGGTATCGATTATCAACAAGTGATCAAGGGGCTGGTTTTACTGGCGGCTGTGATTTTTGATGTGTACAACAAGCGAAAGCAAGTGTGACTGTGATGTGTTCAGTATAAGAGTATCCTGTGCTGAGTGTACTACGCTTGTATTGAGTCAGTTTTTGAGCTGTTCGAGTTACACCTTGATGCTCTCCGGTTATACCGTCAAGTTGACATGAACAAGGTATTGAAGGCCCGCTCACCACGCACACCAAATTTCATGATGCGAGTATTCTCCACTCGTGATGCCCACTGTCTGTGTTCGATCTGTGTCAGAGGTGCGCACCCCAGTGCTACTTTGGTAATTCATCCATCCGGATTGGATTTATATTTTTTGGAAGACGCTAACAGGGATGCCATGCACCGGTGTAGCTTACTGATGGACGCTCGAATTCCCGGTTTCAGATAGCCCTGGTTTACCGTCTTGATTGTCTCGGATGTGTATGCAGATTTATAGTGATAATGCCCTTTAAGCATGTCCAGCTGATGCATGCCGTGTTCGATACCGCGTTCGATAGCATAAGTAAATAGAACATGTCCCGGGCTCAAAGCCTCGTGATCAGGCGAATATCCACTTTGTACAAACATCAATTTGCCTCGCCAGGCAAAGATGTACTGCACGCCTACAATCTGGCCATCGACTTTCAAGGTAGTTAGCCACAGTGAATCACTGGCAAAAAAGTGTTTGATGACAGACCTGTGAAACTGCTCATAGGCAACGCTGCGAAACGCCCCAGGCTTACGTTTACTCTGCCAGCGCAGGCGATGCAGTTGTACCAGTGCGTCTGTTGCCTCTGATAGCTCGGCTGTATTCGCACAGATGTTCAGCTGGGTTTCACCGGCTTGTACGAGTCGGTTGCGGCGATGATTGATCTGCTTGCGTCGTTTCCGACTGAGGCTGGCGCGATACTGTTCGAAACTTGCGGGTAATGTGGCACGTTGTATGGTTTGGACACTCCTGACAATAGTGGTACCTGGCTGTTCTTTTATCAGCTTGGTAATACAACACTCAAGAGAGGAATGCTCCTTGACATCGCTGAGCCATAGCTTTTGCCAACCAGCGATGTTTGGAAGAAAGCTCATCAGTTGCCGTTCGGCTGCAGCGCGCCATTGTGGGTGTGCAATGATGTTCAGATAGTCTGGTGACGTATCTTTGCCGGTACCTACGAATCGCAAGACTTTAACTGGCACCCGACGACACATCATTGTGTCATGCACATACAGTGGTGCTATGGCCACAACACGTTTTTTGTAACTGGCTATCAACAATGCTAGCTTGTCATTTCTGGCTGCGTAATGTTTCCACCATTGGCTATTCCAGAGCCAGGTGTTGAATGGTGTGCATTGCTCGTCCAGGCGCTCCAGCGCCTCCCAGATTCCCTTCAGTTGATTAAATGCCAGTTCGCCTTGCAAGCATTCAATGTTCAGGATTTCGCTTTGGCGACAGGCAGATTGCCCACGGCTCTCATTGGGCTTACTGACGCGAGAGGCAGTGTTTTGTAAAACGTGTTCTGGAGTTTCAGTTTTCAAAGGAGGGTAGCGACAGGGCTGTTTGAAAGGTCCATGCACCTGGCCCGGATTATTCATGAAATCACCCAATCCCTCCAGTGAAAGGATTGTGCGTTTCATGAATAGTCAAGGGCTAGGCTGATGCAGCTTTTTTGTTCTGGGGGGGCGTTAGGTTTTTGCCATGACTGGCGAATGATGCAAGCTTTGGTTCACTGATCTTGCGATATCCCAGCGGTAGATCAGGGTCCAGTTGCAAGTCGGTGATATAGCTGGCGGAGCGTTGGCGTCGTGTGAATGGTCGCAGTTTATTGATGATGCGATATGACATGCGCTTGCCCGCCGCCACAATACCCGTCTCGTTCATGCTGCGGTTTTTAATGCCCAGATTTCGGAGAATAAATCGGTTGGCGAGTTGGACATATTGTCGCTTGTAGACCAAAGGCGTGTAGTAGCTGGTTGCCAGCGATACGTTCATGTCTAGATTAACGATCCGGTGTGGGCCGTTATGTGGCCATGATGCAGCCTCTCCGGGTTGTAGCCTGTGGTAGACGGCACGCCGATCGAATTCAGGCCGATATGGCAGGTTCTCGCCAATCTCACCGGCGTAGATGTCTTCAAGATAGTCTTGCGGTACCAGTTCGGGATCCATGGCAGGGTACAACCAGACATCCTTTTGCCCGCGCATATGCCACAACATATTGGGTTCTGCGTCGAGATGATAATACACCTGTGCCCCTGGAGAGCTAATCAACAAAGCGCTGTGTGTACCCTTTGGGTCTTTCAGGTGCCGACACTTGTTTCCCAAATGTGCATACATTGCATCAATCAATGCTCTGTATTCCCGGACGTTTTCTTCAATATGCACAAGATTAAGCCACAGTCGACCTCGTTCGACAGCGCGCCACAGATCTGCGCCCGATGTGTTGTCTGCTATATCAACCTGACGCCAGTCTTCATTACACGCAGGGTCAGTGCCCATCGTGTAGCACTGCAAGTGCTTTCGTGGATAATCATCCAGTAAAGAGATAAGCGTGTCGGTATCAAACAGCGCGAGCTTGTCATACCCGTGTCTGCTTATTTGCGGTAGCTTTCCGAACTGTCTGTATTCTTCTTGGGTCCACTGAATCAGGTTGCGATTTCGATGCTCATTCATCATGAATTCTCTGATTAGCCGGCTAACGGGCACGCGCCGGGCAGGCTAAGTTTAAGCGCTGTGTAACGTGTAAAAAATCCGGTTTGGCTTCACTTTTATGACACGATGGAAAGATTAATTTCTCACGCCATGTGCAGTCCGAAAAGCTGGTTTTCAGCATTTCGCGGTTCGGGAGCCAGCTACTTTCTGGGTGTCTATATTGAGTCATGCGGCTTCATTAAGTCATGCGGCTTCGTGGACAACCGCGAATCTTTAAAAACGATCATACAGATTGCTCCAAAGGGCAAGTTTATCAGCAACTTAACGTCCAGTTAATGGGGTGATCGGGAAGCCTGAGAACAAGCGTGCGCAGCTATACCAGGCTCAGTGTTTAGTAATTAACGAGTTTGACAGTAGCAAGTCTAAGCTGCGCGATTGTGCCTGTTACAGTCTGCGAATTGGAACTGTTCATCGATAGCCTTTATCACCGCTGGTAACTCTGCCGCTGATACCGGCCTGGAGTAAAGATAGCCTTGAATATGATTTACGCCGAGAGCTCTGACTTTTTCCTCTTGTTCGAGCGTTTCGACGCCCTCGGCCACTGTTTCGAGGTTGAAAAGTGCGGCAAGCTGCACGATCAGATTGGCAACAGAGCAGTCCGCTCCGGAGTGATCAAGTGCTGTGATGAACGCCCTGTCTATCTTTAGTGTGTTCAGAGGCAATTCCTGCAAGTACTGCAAACTTGAATAGCCCGTTCCAAAGTCATCGACGGCTATGTCTATTCCGAGCGCTTGCAGGCTTTTGAGCATCTGTATAACGCGCTCCACGTCATTCATGACAATACTCTCTGTCACTTCCAGTGACAGACTTGAGTAATTCAATCCGTGCGTCTTGATAGCACTGCATACGCGTTCTACGAAATGCTCATCACCAAATTGTTGAGGGGAAATATTAACCGCTACTTGAATATTTGGGACATCACTATTCTGCAACTGTGACAATTCCCTACATGCCTCATTCAAGGCCCAGTAGCCAATATGCCCCATGAGTCCGGTTTCTTCAGCCACAGGGATGAACTGCACTGGCGATACCAGTCCGCGAGTTGGGTGAAGCCAGCGCAGCAGCGCTTCTACACTTTTCACCTGCCCGGTTGATGTGCAGACCTTTGGTTGATAAACAAGTTGAAATTCCTCGTTTTCCAGTCCCTTCTTCAGATCCTGTTCCAGCGCCAAGCGCTGCTGATACCTTACCGCAATGGATTGATTGAATCGAAACACGTTGCCTAGTTTGTTCGATTTGGTGTGATACATGGCGATGTCGGCGTTCTTCAGCAATTCAACGCCACCCTCACTGTCCTCTGGTGCAATGCTGATGCCGGCACTCGCACCGACTTTGAGGTTAAGGTCGCGTATGGTGATGACGCGCTCAATAGTCTCAACCATTTGGCAGGCAACAGCCTCAACCGCAGCTTGAGACTCAATATCCAGCATCAGGACGGCAAATTCGTCTCCGCCCAGCCTTGCCAATAAATCGGAAGGTTTGCAGATTGCGCTGAGTCGAGCAGCAACTTCAACCAGTAGCTCATCGCCAATCGCGTGCCCGTAATTGTCGTTTATTGACTTGAATCGATCCAGATCAAGAAATATGACCGCGTGACTCTGTGATCCTGTCACTGTGACCTCCTTCAGTGCAGATTCGAAGTTCATGCGATTAGCCAAGCGGGTTAGTCCATCGTGGTAGGCAAATCGTTTCACTCTTCTATTGATCAATACTGATGCCGAAGTAATCACGAAGCACAAGATAACCAGAAATATATCAATGTACAGATTTCTGGTTGCCCGCTCAGCCGACTTAATGGCTAACTGTTCAATGGCCTGGTGTGTTTCAGCCGCAAGATCATCAATCAATTGAGTCAGATTCGATGTGGCAACCTGCCAGTCGAATTGCCTTTTCGGTTCCCATTTCGAGGAAACGGCCATCCGATCAATTTCGCGTTCCAGCTCCCGATATTCCTGTAAGTAAAATTCTTGCACACTGACGGCCAGGGGAGAAAGCTGTGCTTGCTTTTCGCTGGCATTGGCAAGTCTGAGAATATCCTCAAAGTGCTGTGCAATCCTGTTGTTCAGTTCGGTTAGCTGAAATCTTGATACCGGGATGTTGGGCTGCCCACCGCTAGGAACACTACCCAGCATGGTATGTTTTCTGGCCAGTTCGATATTGGCAATCAGAATCTCGTTTAGCAGGGAATAGTAGATTTCGATTGAAGCTGCATCGAAGTCGGGCAGGTATTTCAAGCTCTTTGCAAGACTAACCAGATGCTCTTGCAGATTTGATTGGCTGTGATGCAGAGAAGCCAGTGCATACGTATCACGTGATGTGCTGGACATCGCACCTTGAGTGATTGCGTGTTTACGCTGTTCATCCAGGAGGACGCGATGTGCTGAGAGACTGTCCAGGAGTTGCTGGACGCTTGACCTGGAAGCGGGGATTTTCTTCACGAAACCTGCCTGTGCAATCAGACTGGCAATCTGTTGCGTCATCGCATCCAGCTCAGCATCAGTGGTTTTTGATACTTGCTGAACTTGTTCACGTTGTTGTACTGACGCTGACTCGCGGGAGTTAAGGTAGTCACTGTAAACCTGCCGCTCATTGGCAAGTGCTTCGCCGATTTGCGAAATGACACGTTCAACGCTCATGCTCTTCTGCAACAGAATGGCCTCTTTACGCTGTGCTGCCGCTATGAACAGGAAACTGACTGCCAGCCACAGGATCAGACCGACAACGAAGACGTTGATCAGTAAGAGATTGCCGCGGATTGTAAGAAATGTTTTCATAGGTGCGGGCGTTCAGGATTCCGTTCGACGTGGTTGCACACAAGCAGGAGACTCATGAAGAGTGACACTGCGCAATCCTTCAATGGCATACTATCGGCATTCCACGACCAATACTGAATTATTCTGATTAATTGCGCACCATTACCGATATTGGGCCGTTGCATTGAGTAGGTCTTCGATTCCTGCCGATAGCAGGCATTCGTTTCGTGCCAACAGGTGTAACCATGCTTAAATCGCGCAGAGTGTTTCCGTGCTTTGCTATTGGTATTTCAGTACTTGCTCTTCCAGTTCTAGTCATGTCCGCAAACTCGGTTACGCAGTCGCTAAGCAGCCTTGGCTGGAAAGAAAGAACGTTTTCCGGGAGTACGCAATATACTCTGGAAACGCATGATGGGACGCTGGCCATCAAGGGCCATGCTAACGGTACTGCCTCAGCCCTGTATCGTGATGTATCTGTGGATCTGGAATCCACCCCTGTGCTTAGTTGGCAATGGAAAGTCAGCAATGTTTTTGAAAATGGCGTTGATGATGAGAAGGAGAAATCAGGCGACGACTTTCCTGCTCGCTTGTATGTGGTTTATCAGAGAGGGCTATTCAAGTGGAGTACGGTGGCCATCAACTATGTCTGGTCTTCCCAATATCCGGTAGGCGAAACATGGGACAGCGCATATACCGATAAGTCCAAAATCATTGTTTTACAATCTGGTGATACCAAAGCTGGAATGTGGACTGCTGAAAAGCGCAACATAGCAGAGGATTTCAAGACGCTCTTTGGTATCGATGTTACTCACCTTGACGGTTATGCGCTCATGGTGGACGGCGACAATACAGGTGGTGTCGCAACAAGCTGGTTTTCAAGGATTGCCTTTAACGAAGAGTAAGCCAAAGGCCGAAAACCCCAATCTCTGTACACCGTTAATTCACAGCTTATTGCTTAGTCCGTCAAGCCGAAATTCATAACGGTTACACCATTCATCATCGGGCTGACAGTTCGGCGCGGATGATCATGCACAAACCAGCAAAGACGATGAGCAAGCCGATCAAAGAGATAGGTGTGGGGCGTTCACCCACTATGACAATTGCCAGAACCACGGCGGCAATCGGCTCTGCTAGTGCTAATGCAACCCCGGTTGCGCTGGAGACATAACGCAATCCCAGGGTGAAAAGCAGATAGGCAATACCAGTGGCTGCAATGCCAAGCCACAGCATGACAGCTATGTCAGACGAAAGAAGTACAGGAATTCCGGCTAAAAGATAGGCTGCCGGGAATGCCAGGAGAGCGGCTATCGTAAACACGGTCGCGGTTGTTATTCCAGCCGGTGCAAAGCTGAGCAGACGTTTCGTCACCAGCGCATAGGCAGCGTATGAAAGTCCGCTGAGCAGGCACAGCGCGATACCGGAATAGGGAATAGCGTCTTGCACGCCATGCGAGCCGATGGCGGCAAGTAGCAGGCCACTAACGGCAATGATGACGGCAATCCACCAGCTGCGCCGGGGTAACTGGTGAGTAACTGCCGATTGGATCAGACCTGCCCAAACTGGTCCACTACCTAACGCTACGGCTGTACCTATTGCAACGCTGGATGCTCTGATACCTGCAAAAAACGCAAGGTTGTACACTGCCATGCAGGTGGCAGCTGCAATGACCAGACGCCAGGGCAGGGCGCTCATGCGTGTCATGCCCAGTGCTCGGGCATCAGTTAGACCAATCCATAACATGAAGAATCCGCCTGACACCAGCAAACGCAACGCACCTACCCAAAAAGATGAGAGCTCCAAAGGCGCAAATGACTGAGCGGTGCCCGTTGTCCCCCACAGCACAGCGGCCATCAGAATCAGACCTATTCCTGTTGAGCTCTTGTCAGTCAATGAGAAATCAGCGTACGAGGGTTGATAAGGCAGCCATGGTGATTACTGATTTGCCGCAGGATATCTCTAACATCATAACCCTTGTTGTCATCAGTGACTGCTGCTGGTGATAAGAAAACACACGCCAGGCATAATGCTGTTACAGCTTCAGTGGTTTTCTAGCCACTGCACAACATTTTCCCAAAAATCAAGGGATAGGGATGAGTTCCAGTTATTGTGACCAGCGCCTCGTACTTCGATCAAGCGCTTTGGCTCGTGTGTGTTCCGGTGCAGGTCGTGCCCAAGGTGTGCCGGTACAATCGTATCCTGTTCAGCCGTAATCACAAGTTTAGGTCCATTGTAGTTTGTCAGTGCCTTGATACTGTCGTAGTCGCTTTTCAACAACCATCGCACCGGCAGGAAAGAATAATGATAGGCAGCCACATCGACCAGACGATTCCACGGGGTAATTAACACGATGCCCTGGATAAGATCAGGTACACGACCCGCAACGGCTGCCGCTACGCCAGCACCCAATGATTCACCGATAATCCACAGTGGCTTCCCATAGCGCTCATGGGCCAGTTTTGCGATCCCCATGGCATCGTTGACAAGGGTATGCTCATTAGGTCGTCCAGACCTTGGTCCGTAACCAGGGTATTCAGCCAGAACCACACGCAAGCCAAGTGAATTGAGCATGCGAGCGTAGTAACCACGATGTCCTGCATGGCCCGCATTGCCGTGATACACAATAACTGTACCGCGTATAGCGTCTTGCTCAGTGGGGAGTGCCATCAGTCCCAGTACGTTGCTCGAATCAGAGTTGCTCCAATCAGAAGAGAGTCCAGTATTCGACAAAGCGGTTTGAGTATCCTTATCCTCATCGGGTGGCCATAACACCATACCCGAGGGTACGTAGTCTTGTAGTTGGGCAGTCGTGGGAAAGTATAGAAGCCTGTTCTGGAACAATGCTAACACGCCGACGAACACAGCGATGACGACGACAGGACCCGATAGTGTGATCAGTATACGGCGCAGAATATTTATCATTACTGAAGAGCTCTATTTCAACACCACTTCTACACCAACACCCATATAGTTGACACCGCCGCCCTCGCTGGCGAACAGGCCAAATACAGTAGAGCGGTGGAAGATGCTGTAACCGATGTAGACATCTCGTATGGTTGCTGAGAATCGACCTTCAGGTCGACCCAGAAAGTACCCCAGCGATGTCTGTAGCGTCCATTCCAGATAGTTGACAAGTTTTGCCGATCGCTGGGGCAGAAAGTCTTCCACTTCGACACGGGGAATACGATCAACGTAACTCAGGCCTTCACCCAGCCCCAATCTGAGTGGCACACGCTGTTTGCCCAATCGAAACTGCTTGTAGGCTTTGATGTAAACAGTAGCACCCGTAATATCTGATTGAGTACCGCGTTCACCGTAGTGTTGTAGTGAGCCGTACAAGACCATCGTGGCTGGCCAACGGAAAAAACGTTCTCCAACCTGCCTGCCAACACTGATGGCAAAGACATTTGTCACCGCAAACGCAGGCTCATAGATAAACGCAAGTGCTGGTCCAAAATCACTTTCACTGACAATGCCAAGCTGCGCTTGTACGAACAGACGTGGTTTGACATTTTTTGCATGCTGAACGGATGATGAGTGTCGATCGCCATTGTCAGTTGCGTATGCAGATACTGTGATAATCAGAAATGCCATACCCATGAAGAATATATGCGTCAGAACTGATAACAAAGAATTCATGAATCCATAGCAGAAACGGCCGCGAAAATTGCTCATGAAGATTTAGCTTCTAGAATCTGCATACGGCTTACAAGGCTGAAGATTTTGCCCAGAGATTAATATCCTCTTCGCGTGCGTATTGGTCTATTTCATCAAGTTCTGCCTGAGTGAATTCGAGGTTGTTGACTGCGCCTGCGCATTGTTCCACCTGAGAGGGTTTTGATGCACCAATCAGCGCTGTTGTGATTCCCTCATCACGCAATACCCAGGCGATCGCCATCTGTGCAAGGCTCTGGCCTCGTACTTGAGCAATGGCATTGAGTTGATTGAGGTTCTCGATGGCGCGATCAGAGAGCATTTCGGGTTTCAGGGATTTGCCTTGGGTCGCACGACTGTTGTCTGGAATACCGTTCAAGTACCGGTCGGTCAGCATCCCCTGAGCCAAAGGTGTGAAGGCAATGGAGCCGATGCCCAGTTCCTTCAACGTCTGCTTGAGTCCGTCGGTTTCAACCCACCGGTTGATCATGTTGTAGCTCGGCTGGTGAATCAGGCAAGGCGTGCCTAGATCGTTAAGGATTGCCACAGCTTCTCTTGTGCGCTTTGAATTGTAGGAACTGATTCCTGCATACAGGGCGCGACCGGAACGCACGATAGTATCCAGTGCACCCATGGTTTCCTCGAGTGGCGTGTTCGGATCAAAGCGATGCGAGTAGAAAATATCCACATAATCCAGACCCATGCGTTTCAGGCTCTGGTCGCAGGAGGCAATCATGTATTTGCGGCTGCCCATCTCACCATAGGGCCCGGGCCACATCAAGTACCCTGCCTTGGAGGATATGATCAGCTCATCACGGTAATTCTTAAAATCGGTTCTCAGGATTTTACCGAAAGCAGCTTCCGCAGATCCAGGTGGTGGCCCATAATTGTTAGCAAGATCAAAGTGGGTAATTCCTGCATCAAACGCAGTCTGGCAAATCTTGCGCTGATTGTCATAATTGGCGTCGTGGCCAAAGTTGTGCCACAAGCCAAACGAAATTGCGGGTAACAGGAGTCCAGAATTACCGCAACGGCGGTACACCATGTTGTCATAACGGGAGTCGGCTGGTTGGTAGCTCATCAGTACACCGTAGGGTTCATCGCAAAATACAGACGTTATCATGTTCCACTAGACTAGGAGGCTGTCCGAGAATAACGATCGAAGCGAGAGTGTGAGATTTTGAGTCAGATTTTCGTGTCAATTGAGGTGAATAGTTGTTCTATGTAACGAAGTTCGCCGTTGTTACGCGGAAAGCTGACTGAAGGCAGCCCCGCAAAAATATCGCGCTCTCGGGGGGCCGCCTTCGGCTCGATCAGCTTATTCTCGAACA
>CAYGSW010000118.1:0-17494 GCA_964352535.1 uncultured Granulosicoccaceae bacterium
CGCTCGGCTCTTGTCCGGAACCCCCCGATCGCGTGTCTTGCGTGCGGTGGTTACCTTGCGCACATTTTGAGTCACCAACGAAAGCTATCACCACCCAACAGTCCTGTCGAATTGGCTTGAGGACATAGACTTGTGACT
Source organism: uncultured Granulosicoccaceae bacterium (assembly GCA_964352535.1). GTDB lineage: Bacteria > Pseudomonadota > Gammaproteobacteria > Granulosicoccales > Granulosicoccaceae > Granulosicoccus. Next base: position 139 of record CAYGSW010000118.1, read on the forward strand.
TACAGAATTTAATCAACCCTCATTCACCAACCAAAACAGAGTAATCGATGAAGCGATTCATGCTTACCGGAATGCTCTTCACTAATGTGGAAATTCAGCACCACAGTGAGTCAGAATTTGCACCTCCGTGGAACAAGATTCAGCAAGAGAAATCAAAATTCAGAACTATCCCGTTGATTTTTCCGTTGAATAACCTTGTTGACGATTTAAGAAATTTACTTCCCTTGTTACAATTTCAGACCGTCACTTGCACCTTATTCTCGAATACTGTTACAAATTGAAGCAGTGTATGGAACCTTGCATTGTCAAGAACAAGCATTAACACAGAGATCAACGGTATGAGTGCAGAATCACCTACAACAGATTCAACAGCAGATCAACGTGCCTTGACCCTCGACCAGCAAAAGCTACCCGTTATAGATCTCACAAATCTACGCCAGGGTGATAAGGCTGCCAGGACGGCAATCGCGCGGCAACTGAGCGACGCGGCCAGGCAATCGGGATTCTTCTACATCAAGGGCCATGGCGTCAGCGAAGAGCTCATCAGCAGGATCTTCGCAGCATCTCGACAGTTTCACTCGCAATCGCGATCCTACAAAATGAAGTACTGGTCGGGGTTTACCACCAATCATCGTGGATATGTACCCTTTGAAGAAAATGGTTCCGATTTCCCCAAGACCATCAATTTTTACGAAGCGTTCGACTTATCGTTCGAGGCACCCGATAACCACCCCGATTATCTTGCCAAATGGCGTATGACCGGTCCCAACGTCTGGCCAGATCTTGGTGGTTGGAAAGAGACTGTTCAATCGTACTACCAGGCCGTTTTCGATTTAGGCATGTTATTGATAACTACCCTGGCTGAAGAACTCGATGTGACGCCTGAGACACTCACCCAACATATCAACTTCCCAACATCACAGCTACGAATGCTTCGCTACGTGGAAAACGATCTGCCTGCAAGCAATGACGTTGTAGGCATAGATGCTCACTCTGATTTCGAGTGTTTCACCATACTGCTACAGGGAGCCCCTGGCCTGCAGGTAATGAACGCTGATGATTTCTGGATCGAGGCTCCCCCGCTACCTGGCTGCTTTATCGTCAACATTGGAGATATATTTGAAACATGGTCAGGCGGTCAGTTCAAATCAACGCAGCATCGTGTTGTCAACACAGGCAATGAACGCTACTCATTTCCGTTGTTCTTTGGTCTGGACTACCACACAGTGGTAGAACCACTGGAAAAATTCCGAACGCCCGATATCATTGAAAAATACCCGCCGATCAAAGCCGGTGAGCATCTCATGCGAATGAGTATCAAGACTTTCCGATATATGAATGATGCGTATGAACGCGGAGAATTGAAGCTAGGCGTCGAGCTACCCAGCGAGAGTCCATTCAAGCGAGCCGCGAAATCAGTTGATGCTGTGGCTGATGCATCATCAGACGCGCTGGAAGATGCAGTATGAGCTACGACACGTCGTCATCAGGGGGCGATAGAGGATTCGGAATCATGCAAGTGCACTACATTGGTCCGATTATGTTGAGTTCCGGATCATGTTGAGCTCGGAAGTGAGCGGCCGTTCTGGTCCGGCTCTCAGCCAGATTTACTCAACATGATCCTAGCGAGAAAAAGTCACCAACCTGCAGAGTCGGGCTGGTGCGCGACCGGCGGCTGAGTGCCCAATGCAGACAGTCAGATTGACTAGCGCTATCATTCTAAAGTTAGGCAATCCAGAGATTTCAATGTCATTCTAGCAACAAATGCTTGATATCGAGAAGCAACATCTAGACGAAACCGTTCGTTCATCAGCTAAGGAACTAGGCGCATTGCTATGCGATGAATTTCGAGAATTCGGAATGTCCGGAAGAATCTTTGACAAAGCCGAAATTGTTATGTCCGTAACCAACGACACAGAGGTTGCCGACTACGACATACAAGACTATCAAATCGTTCAGCTTGGTGACGGTCATATTCTGGCTACATATAATTTATCAGAACGGCAAGGCGAATTGCTGCGATGGACATTGAGAAGCACAGTGTGGAAGCTCGTCGACACTAAATGGCGTATGCTATTTCATCAGGGAACCAAGCAAGCCGAATAACTGCTCCTGGCAGTTAGCCAACGTTTCTATTGATTATAGTCAACGCCTACGCTGTCGGCCCTGAAGAACGTTGTTACGGGCATTTGACCACCAGAATTCAATCAGTCCAAATACCAATCTGATAAAGCTTACTATTCTTCTCTTCTAGAATTAGTCTTTCGAGATACTCTTCATCATTGATAGTGGTTCTTAATTTCCACAGAACAACTACATACTCGTTTTTTCGAATTACACCTAGAAATTCAGGCGTATCAGTATATTTAGTTAAATATTCATCCTCATCCCACTGACGCTCCACATCTTTTCTCGTCTCAAAGTCTGAAGAGTGCCTTTCTGGCATATGCTTAGAAAATTGTTCCCAATCCTTGTCGTTTGCTCCGTAAATCGTATCCAATAGGATCGGCTTCGCTAGCTCGCATATTTCCTGGTCTGACATCTTTATTAGACTCATTGAACACCTCGCTGATATTTAAGTGCCTTTAGCTGGTTTGCCGGTTGATATCTCTTATACGGAAAAGTATGAATGCCAGCAATAGGCCGAGAGCGGCGATCAATCAAAAAAAAACCACAAGTTCAGATTGGTTTTCAAACTCGTCCGGGCAAGATAGTCAGTCGTTTCTTCCCATGAATCCGGTAAGTCTCAAAGTCGTTATTGTCTACAGTGAATACCGTTGTCAAGGAATGCCGCTCTGCGAGTAGCACTAATGTAGCGTCGGCATAATCCATGGGTCGGTCGTTATAGCGGTGCATCAGTATTTCTAAATGCGGCAAGTCGTCATTGTCAATTGGTAGCAGTATTACTGCACCGGATCGGATTAGCCTCCAAGCGGCAGAGGTTTCTCGTGGGCTGTCACCAACCAAGTGGAAAAGCTCGGTAAGCACCGCGTTCGTCGTTCCAAGCGGCAATCGCAATTTCGAGAACGCATCGACGCACCTTACGTGCCATGCATCGTCGGCGTCCAACAATGCTAACAACGCTCCAGTATCAACCAGTCCCTTAGCCAGCACGTCGTTTTCGCTTCAGCCGATCCTGAACTGTATTTCGCACATTCTCCGATCTATCAGGGACTCCGCCATTAAAAGTACCGAAGCATTGCGCGGCAGAACTACGCAGGCGTTCCTGAAAGTCTGAATCCGACTCATCAGTGTGCTGGTCTCGTAGCCACTCGTTTACTATGACTTCAAGCAGCCCGGAGATAGTTGTTTTGTTATTGCGTGCAGCCTCTTCAAGAGCTGCCTTTAGCTCAGAATCCAAACGCCAGCTGTAAACTTGATTTTTCATGATGCACGACAGTGTAGTGCAAGAAACACTGCATTGTCAATTCATCTACTCAACGTTGCCAGCGGCAGCTCTGGGCCGAGAGCCCCCGGTCACATGGCAGTATACAGAACCGCTGGAAAGTGCCCATTGCTGCCTGTCGTGCTTGCAATTTCATACTTGCATGTTCATACTATAGACATGGGTACAATACGAAAAACAATTTCACTTCCTGAGCAAATTGCCAGGCGACTTGATAAGGAAGCCAAACGGCGGAAGACATCGGTGTCAGCAATTGTGACAGAGCTGGTGCAGCAGCAACCTGCGAAGTTACCTTATGCCGGTTTGATTGATGACGATGAGCAGATGTCACAAAATATCGAGCATATCCTTGCGCGCGTAGGCAGTTGATTGTTTGTGATACGGGTCCGATTGTCTCGGCCATTAACAAAGGTGAGAAACGGCGGCACTTGTTTGCGGCTGAATTGTTGACACGACTTGGTAGAAAGGTAATAGTCCCTTGGCCAGTGCTGGTCGAAACTGATCTATTACTCAGATCACGAGGCTTTCCGTCAGCGGCAATCGTATTTGGCGAAAGCATGGCAACAGGGGTTCATCGTCTCGAATCTCCAACTGATGCTGATCTTGCATTAGCCTTGAGACTAGGCAAGCGTTTCGGGGATAGTGGAGCTGATCTGCCCGATTTGATCGTCATGGCAATGGCACATCATCGCAAGGCTCAAATCTTAACGTGGGACTTCAGACATTTCCGATCGGTTGTACTAAAACGTGGGCATCATTGGCCTTTGCTTGTATCAGAGGCTGAAATGCCACTCCCGTGATCAGGCGGTCGCAATCTGTTTAGTAGAGGTGAATGCGCGATAACGCTCTGTGCCCGTTCCGGTCATAGCAGATATTCAAATTCGCTAGTATTTTGAGATATCGAAAACTCAGTTTGCGCCCATGAAATCAAGCATCAGGCCAACTTGAGCAGTGAGCATTGGAACTCCTGTATGCACCTTACAGCCTCTGGATTCAGCGACCGTAAGCAGTTCAGTCACCTGAGGTGCAATAATGCATTCTGCAACGAGATTTGCTCGGTCTATTTGACTTGTTGTCATTGGTAAGCCGTCTCCCGGTTTCATTCCCAAGCTCGTTGCATTGATTGCGATATCAACTGGCATGTTCTCAGGCAATTCGGAATACACACTTGTTCCAGGAAACTCAACGCGAAGTCTGGAAGACAGTGTTTCAGCTTTGGTCTTTGTCCGATTTACAATGTACAGGCTGTTACAACCTTGTTGCACCAATGCAATAGCGTGGACAATTACCGCAAATGACAGTCAGCACGCTTAAACACTCATCAGGCACCCGCACTGATACGCACCAAGACAACGCATTCGCACAGGTAAATCGCACCCTTGTTGTGCGCGCAGATGTTCCAGAATCGTCCTTCACCAACCGCATTGTGCGCAACTGACTGAAATGTAGGCGAATAGTTTTCTGGCATCGCTATTGCCCCATGTAACATAACAGCCCTTGTCCAAGCGGACACAGTTAGTCAATTTAACAATGGAAGGCTAGGGTTCCGGTCGCATCGCGATGTCTGGACCGAGAGCTTTCGACCTCTCTTTCTACGAGGTTACACGGCGGGATAAAAGCCCGGGAGATCAACTTGACGTTTGTGCAAGGGAAGTCTGCCGAATCGCCGTATAACCAGAGAGATCGAATAATGAAACGTATTGCAACTCTTGCCCTGCTGCTCACACTTTCCACGCCAGGCATGGCACGAGATCAGTTCAGCATCTGCTGGTCTATCTACGTTGGGTGGATGCCATGGGCCTATGGCGCAGAACAAGGCATCGTGAAGAAATGGGCTGACAAATACAACATCACTATAGATGTGGTGCAAATCAACGACTACATCGAGTCAATTAATCAATACACCGCTGGGCAATTCGATGGCTGCACCATGACCAATATGGATGCACTGACGATTCCCGCCGCAGGTGGTGTTGACAGCACAGCGCTTATCGTTGGAGATTTTTCCAATGGTAACGATGGTGTTGTACTCAAGGGCCAGGAAACACTTGAAGACATCAAGGGGCAGCGAGTCAACCTTGTAGAACTCAGCGTATCTCATTACCTGCTTGCCCGCGCACTGGATTCTGTCGGTATGAGCGAGAGGGATGTACAGGTAGTCAATACGTCTGATGCCGATCTGGTCAGTGTCTACACCAGTGATGACGTGACATCCGTTGTTACATGGAACCCGCTATTGAGCGAAATCGAATCCATGCCAGAGAGCAACAAAGTCTTTGACTCTTCCAGCATACCGGGTGAGATCATTGACCTGCTTGTTGTCAACACCGAGACACTTGCAGAGAACCCCGACTTTGGCAAGGCACTGACAGGGGCGTGGTATGAAATCATGGCCACAATGTCGGGTAATGACGACGCAGCGGTTGCAGCCAGAGATTCTATGGCAGACGCATCAGGTACTGATCTGGCGGGTTATGATGCACAACTGGCCAGCACATCCATGTTTTATACGCCTGCAGAAGCCGTTGAATTCAGCAACAGTCAGGAACTTCTGACAACCATGCAATACGTGGCAGAGTTTTCGTTTGAACATGGGCTACTTGGCGAAGGAGCTCCAGATGCAGGATTCATAGGCATTGACATGCCTGCCGGGACCTTCGGAGATGAGGCCAATACGCAGCTGCGCTTCGACCCCAGCTATATGCAGATGGCGGCGGATGGACAGCTATAGCTGATCAGTACCCCTAGTCTTAGCCGACAAGCCATCATGAAAAGGCTGATCAACCAGAAACCGTCGAAGTCCTATGCATGGGTACTGGCGTTGGTACCGCTCGTCTTGCTGATTGTTCTCTACGTGAGTGCATCAGAAGCAAGACTGGCGGTAAACCCTGGCGACAAGCTGCTACCTTCATTTGCCTCCATGCAGGAGGCCATGATGAGAATGGCTTTCGAACCCAATCGGCGCACAGGGGATTATCTGCTCTGGCTCGATACGGCAAGTAGTCTCAAACGATTGGGCACAGGGGTAGCGATTGCAGCAGTTCTGGGCCTTGTTATCGGCATTGCTACTGGTGCGTTTCCTTATGTGAACTCAACCTTTTCGCCACTGCTTACCATCATATCCCTCATCCCGTGTCTGGCCTTGCTACCCATACTGTTCATCGTGCTGGGACTGGGAGAGCTGTCGAAGATAACCTTGATCGTCATAGGCATCACACCTTTTATTGCGCGTGATATCCAGCAACGCGCCCGAGAGATTCCCGCCGAACAGCTTATCAAGGCACAAACACTGGGAGCAAATTCCGCACAGATCATTTCACGTGTTCTGCTGCCACAGCTGATGCCAAAACTTATCAATGCCGTGCGGCTCTCATTGGGAACCGGTTGGCTCTTTCTCATTGCAGCAGAGGCAATCGCATCCACTGACGGACTTGGTTATCGGATATTTCTGGTGCGACGCTATCTATCCATGGATGTCATTATTCCTTACGTGGCTTGGATAACGTTGCTTGCGTTCTTGTTCGACTGGATGTTACGACGATTGAACCGTCGTCTCTATCCCTGGGAGAACGCGCAATGATAAAGGCAAAAAACCTGTGGAAGCACTACGGCGACACCACGGTACTTGAGCGAATTAACGTATCGGTTGCAGAAGGTGAGTTCGTCACACTGGTCGGAACCTCAGGGTGCGGCAAAACCACGTTTCTAAAGCTGCTTCTCGGAATGGAGACGATTAGTCGAGGCACATTGACACTGGATGAGCGTCCGATTCCAGTTGAACCGGGACCCGATCGCGGCATCGTCTTTCAGCAATACTCCGTGTTCTCACACATGACGGTTCTGGAGAACATTGTTGCTGCCATCAGCCTGCGAAAAACCAGTGTGACAGGACACTTGTTCGGCCAGCAATACCAGCAAGCAAAGCAACTGTGTATGCAGATGCTGGAGCGCGTCGGGCTTGTCGATGCCATCAACAAGTATCCGCACGATCTATCGGGCGGGATGCGCCAACGCCTTGCCATTGCACAGGCGCTACTGGCTGAACCCAGAATTCTGTTACTGGACGAGCCCTTTGGTGCTCTTGACCCGGGTATTCGAGCAGACATGCATGATCTTGTGCTCGAATTATGGCAAGAGCACAAACTCACCATTTTCATGGTGACCCATGATCTTAAAGAAGGCTTCAAGCTGGGCACACGGCTGTGGGTATTCGACAAGCCTCGGTTTGACCCGCATTCGCCGGAAGCTTACGGGGCCACCATTACCTACGACCTGCCGCTTGATTCTCGGGATGGCAAGGCTTTCACCGCTGATGAGCTACCGCCCGGTCTAAGCGCGTTGGGCTAGCATGTGATAACTCATGAGATGACAACTCTTTGGAAACAACAGTCTGAACACTTTATGAATGGTCGTGCCATTGATGTCCACTGTCAACTACCCACGTATTAGCACTCAGGTTTCGTGATGAATTCGATAAACCCACCACACTACAAAACGCATATCTCAGGCGGCAAGCATGTTTCATTCAGATTGCGACGCGGCCTTGAGATTCGTCTCACTGATGAATACGGTGATGCCAATATTGGCATGGTGCTTTATAACGCTGAAAATCTCCTGGAACGCTACAACGCACCCGATACACTTAAATGTCAGCATACGTTTCATCTGACCCAAGGGCATTGTCTGTACTCAGACATGGGGCGAATCCTGGCCTCTGTAACCGAAGACAGCTTTGAGGGGCATGAGAGCATCTGTGGTAACAGTTACCATGAGCACGTGCAACAGCGTTTCGGTGAAAGAAGCTATCAGAATGATCGTAACGACTGGCGCCAGAACGGCAATGACGCCTTCCTTGTGGAGCTTGCCAAGTACGGGCTTAGCAAAGCTGATTTACCCAGCAATATCAACTGGTTCAATCGCTGCGCCATAGCAGAGGACGGTGCTTTCTCACTCGAAAGGGCTTTATGCAGCAAAGGAACAACGGTCAACCTCAGGATAGAAATGGACTGTGTGATGATATTGCACACCTGCCCTCACCCTCTGTATGAAGCCAATGCCTATCCTGATACACGGATCTCGCTATCCATCCATGATGCTGCACCCATGACAGAGGACGATCTGTGCTTGAACAGCTGTGACGAGAACCGGCGAGGGTTCGAAAACAACCGAATCTATCATCTTGGAAAAAGTTGACGTCCAGGTGGCATAGGCACTTCCGAATAATTTCCATCATTCCTTTTACGCTCTTCGTTCGCCCCGGGCGACGAGTATGAGCGACACACTGTCGTACTTCCAAGGTAGCCATCGTCATGATCAAAGAAAGCTTCAGAGACCTTACCCATGTCGACTCCCGCACAACGCTGGATGCGGGTGATTACTATCTGAGGAAACTCGAAGATGGCGATACTTTGCGTATCGTCGACATGAAGGGCAACCAGGCAGCTGACACCCTGTTCTATGCTGCTGACGATCCCTCCATTCACTACAGCGCAAGCAATACCTTGCGTTCGCAGAAGAATCTCTACCTGACTGTCGGTAGTGAGCTTATGGCAAATGATGACAAGGTTATGCTGAGTATTGTGGCGGATACCTGCGGACGACATGACACGCTGGGTGGTGCATGTTCCACCGAAAGCAACACCGTACGCTACGACCTTGAGAAGCGTTGCATGCACGCCTGCCGTGATAGCTGGATGCTGGCCATTGCCGAGAATCCACAATTTGGAATACACAAGCGCGATATCACCCACAACATAAATTTCTTCATGAACGTACCCGTGACACCCTCAGGTGCACTTACGTTCGAAGATGGTATTTCAGCGCCTGGAAAATACGTAGAGCTCACTGCCCGAAGGGATGTGATTGTGCTCATATCGAATTGTCCACAATTAAACAATCCGTGCAATGGCTACGATCCTACACCCATCGAGTTGTTGACATGGAAGCAATGAAGTTGCCATGAGCGCGCTAACAAAAATTCTGATTGCCAATCGCGGTGCAATCGCCACGCGAACTATCCGCACGCTTGACAGGCTGGGGATCGCATCCGTTGCTGTGTATGCAGAAAGCGACAAGGACAGCCTGCATGTACAAAGAGCAACACAGGCCTTTTCTTTGGGAGATGGCGCTCCTGCCGAAACCTACCTGAATACAGACAAACTCCTGCAGATAGCGCAGCAGCAAGGCTGTGACGCTGTACATCCAGGCTATGGATTTCTGAGTGAGAATACAGAGTTTGTTGAACTCTGCGAGGCTGAAGGCATTACATTTATCGGTCCAACCTCAAGGCAAATAGCACTATTTGGACAAAAACATGTTGCGCGTGATCTTGCCGTAGCAGCAAATGTCCCACTATTACCTGGAACTGCGTTGTTGAGTTCAGCTGATGAAGCAGCCAGCAGTGCCAGCAGTATCGGCTACCCGGTCATGGTGAAAAGTACGGCGGGTGGTGGTGGTATCGGCATGAAGCTGTGCAACAGCGAGAAGGACTTGCACAACGCGTTTGCCAGTGTGCAGCGTCTTGGCGCGAGTAACTTTGCAAACGATGGTGTGTTTCTGGAAAAGGCCATCGTCAAAGCCCGTCATATTGAAGTACAGATTTTCGGTGATGGCAAAGGCAACGTTGTCTCACTGGGTGAGCGTGATTGCTCAGCCCAGCGCCGCAACCAGAAAGTGGTAGAAGAGTGTCCGGCCCCCAACCTGAATGAGACACTGCGAGAAAAGTTATGCGCAACAGCAGAACGGCTTTTAGCCAGCGTTAACTACCGGAACGCCGGCACAGTGGAATTCATTGTTGATGCTGAAACCGACAACTATTATTTTCTGGAAGTAAACACCCGTTTGCAAGTTGAGCACGGTGTTACCGAAATGGTGTTCGGCGTTGATCTGGTGGAATGGATGGTCTGTCAGGCTGCCGACAGTCTGGGTGATATCCGTTCACTGCGCGCAAAGCTTCACCCTCAGGGACATGCGTTACAGGTACGTCTGTACGCCGAGGACCCCTATCGAAACTTCCAGCCTTGTCCGGGTCCGTTAACGTACGTTCAGTTTCCAGCAGACGAAGGTCTTCGTGTCGATCACTGGCTGGAATCAGGCATTCAGATACCGGCTGATTTTGACCCCATGCTGGCCAAGGTCATTGCCTGTGCGCCAACACGCAACATGGCACTGGCAAAGCTTCGACAGGCATTGAGAGAGGTACAGCTGTTCGGCAGTGAAACCAATGTGTCTTACCTGCGCGCACTCTGCAACAGTGAAACACTCACGCAAGGTCAGATGACAACGCGTTTTCTCGACAGCTTCAGCTACACACCAGCGCGCATGGATGTCACACGTGCAGGCACAATGACAACCATTCAGGATCTGCCCGGCCGTGTTGGGTACTGGTCGGTGGGTATTCCACCCTCAGGACCCTTTGACAGCTTGTCGTTCTCTCAGGCAAATGAGCTGTTAGGTAACTCACCTGATTGTGCAGGACTGGAAATCACGCTGGATGGCCCCTCATTAAAATTCAGCATCGATACGCTGGTGGTGGTTGCAGGTGCAAACGTTGACGTCACCATTGACGCAACGATGGCCAGGATGTGGACAGTGTTGCAGATCAAGGCCGGGCAGACGCTGTCCATCGGCAAAGTGAAAACGCAGGGTGCACGTGCCTATCTGTGCATTGCAGGAGGGATTCAGTGCCCTGCCTATCTTGGCTCAAGATCAACGTTCACACTGGGCAAGTTTGGCGGCCACAACGGCGCTGCAATCAAGTCAGGCGATGTACTGCATCTGCTGGAAGACGCTGGCGCGAATGCGGCACTGCCGGGTAATGAACTTGCCCCGGAGGTACGTCCACAGATCGATCACCACTGGACGCTGCGCGTGATGCACGGGCCACACGGCGCACCCGACTTCTTCACAGAAGACGATGTATCCATGCTGTTCAATACAACCTGGCAAGTGCACTACAACTCCAGTCGCACCGGTGTCAGATTGATCGGCCCTACACCACAATGGGCACGCAACGATGGTGGAGAAGCAGGCCTTCATCCATCCAACATACACGACAACGCCTATGCATTTGGCAGTGTGGATTTCACTGGGGACATGCCAGTTATTCTCGGCCCTGATGGCCCATCGTTGGGTGGCTTTGTCTGTCCATTAACCGTCATCACCGCTGATCTATGGAAGCTTGGTCAGTTGCGTGCTGGAGACACTGTGTCGTTTGCAGCGCTCAGTTTGGAGCAAGCCGTTGCGGCACAGAGTCTCGACAGCATTACAAGCAATGCCGAACACGGCAGCGCCACCCAGCACACAGACGCCGTTATCCACACACGTTCATCCGATGCCCAGACCGCGGTCTATCGAGCCGCCGGCGACAGCTTTCTACTCATCGAGTACGGAGATCCTGTGTTGAGCATGGCCTCACGCTTTCGTGTGCATGCACTGATGCAATGGATAAATGAACAATCCATACAGGGTATACGTGAACTCACACCAGGAATACGCTCGTTACAAGTCCACTATGATTTTCGAGTGATAACACGTGAGGCGCTTCTGAACACACTCTTGCGAGGCGAACAAGAGCTGGACACCATTGTAGACAACGTCACCATCCCCTCGCGTGTTGTTCATCTTCCACTGTCGTGGGACGATGAAGCCTGTCAGCTGGCGATTGACAAGTACGATCAATCCGTGCGCAAGGATGCGCCGTGGTATCCCAGCAATCTGGAGTTCATCCGACGCATCAACGGACTCGACTCCATCGAAGATGTAAAGCAGATAGTATTTAATGCATCCTATCTGGTCATGGGTCTGGGTGATGTCTACCTGGGTGCGCCAGTGGCCACCCCCATCAACCCGGCACACCGCCTGGTCACCACGAAATACAACCCCGCCCGCACCTGGACAGCCGAAAACTGTGTGGGTATTGGGGGCTCTTATCTGTGTGTTTATGGCATGGAAGGGCCTGGCGGTTATCAGTTTGTGGGGCGCACTTTACAGATGTGGAATCGCTTTAAACAGACGGAAGCATTCACCAAACCGTGGCTGCTACGCTTCTTTGATCAGATCCGTTTTTTTGAAGTCAGCCATGACGAACTCATGCAGATCCGACAGGATTTCCCGCACGGCCGCTATCCCCTTAAAATTGAGGAGTGCGAAATCTCACTGGCAATGCTGGACCAGGTTGTTGCTGATCAGGCAGAACGCATTCAGGCATTCACCCAACAGCGTGAAAACGCCTTTGCGCAGGAACTTGACCAGTGGCGCAAAACCGGTCAATTCAATATAGACACGCGTGAGCCAGAAACCATAGAAGTCAGTGTTGATTGGCCAGAAGACTGCGTGGTCATAGAAAGCCCGGTTTCAGGAAGTCTGTGGCGATGTGATGTAAAAGACGGCGATATCGTCGACAATGAACACACCCTGCTGATTCTGGAATCTATGAAGATGGAAATAGCCGTGACAGCACCAGACAAATTACGAGTGCGACAAGTGCTCTTCGACACTGGTCAGCGTATTAGCGCCGGCCAACCACTGATCGTATTGGAGGCTCTATGAACAACCCTGCAGACATGACACTGGCTGGTATCAAGGCGCGTTATGCCGCTGGGCTGTTGCCGCTGGAGCTGATGCAGGAGCTGCGTGAAAAAGCCAGAACCTTCGATGCCTACAACATCTTTATTCATTTGCTAGACAATAACGAACTGGCACCCTACGTTGAGCGTCTCTCGATGATGGACAAAGAGACTACACCTTTGTGGGGTGTGCCCTTTGTTCTGAAAGATAATATGGATCTTGCAGGAATACCCACAACAGCTGCCTGTGAAGCATTCAGTTACACACCAGAGCACACGGCATTCGTGGTTCAGCAGCTTATCGAGCAAGGAGCGCTGCCCTTGGGCAAGGCCAACCTTGATCAATTCGCTACAGGGCTCAACGGCACACGCTCCCCTTGGGGCGCTTGCAGTAACAGCTTTGACCCAGCGCTTGTCAGCGGAGGTTCAAGTTCTGGCTCTGCGGTTGCCGTCGCTCTGGGTCTGGCAAGCTTCAGTCTGGGAACTGATACGGCAGGCTCAGGCCGAATTCCAGCCTGCTTCAATAATCTTGTCGGCGTCAAGCCTTCAAGAGGGTTGCTTTCTGCCGGTGGTGTGGTGCCCGCTTGCCGTAGTCTGGACTGCGTCAGTATCTTCGCCCTGCACTGCGACGATGCCAACACGATTCTCAGTGCAGCTGAAGGCCATGATGAGACTGACGGATACAGTCGGCGTAACCCGTATGACAATCAACAACACAGCTATGGCCGGTACGACGGCAGGCTCACTCTGGGTGTGATTGCTGACGATCAACTAAAATTCTTTGGCGATACCCACTACGAGACAGCTTACAGAGCCACGATTGCATCGCTGGAAGCTTCAGGCGTCCAACTACAGGAAATTGACTACGCACCCTTTGATGAGGTGGCAAAGCTGCTTTACGAGGGTCCCTGGGTATCCGAGCGCTATGTTGCCACGTTGCCACTGGTAAAAGACAATCCCGATGCCATGTTCCCGGTTGTCCGCGATATCATCACAGGTGGTGAAAAACCTACGGCTGCAGAGTTATTCAAGGCGCAGTACCGACTTCAGGATCTCAAAAAACGCTGCCGTGCCGCGATCAGCCCGGTTGACGCCCTGCTGACGCCTACGGCGGGCACGCTGTTTTCCATAGAACAGATGCTGGCAGAGCCTGTGCGGCACAACAGCGAGTTGGGCTACTACATGAACTTTGTTAACTTACTGGACATGGCTGCCATTGCTGTACCAACAGGTTTTACCGATACAGGCCTGCCTTTCGGTATCACCCTGAGCGCACCCGCTTTTACCGACAGAAGACTATTGTCTATCGCCAATCGTATTCATGGCGCATCCAATCTCACACTGGGCGCAACCGGTTTGGCAAAACCTGTGCAAAGCTCTCTCGCCGTCACTCGAAATGACTACATGCAGATCGTTGTTTGCGGCGCTCACCTTCAAGGTTTGCCACTTAACTACCAACTGACAGAGCGAGGTGGGACGCTTATCGGGAAAACACGAACAAGCGACAATTACATGTTGTTTGCCCTCGAAGGCGGTCCGGTTAAGCGGCCGGCACTTGTGAGAGTTGAAGACGACAACAAGGGTGCAGCTATTGAAGTTGAGGTATGGCAACTCCCTATCACTGAAATAGGTAGTTTTCTTGAACATATCCCGGCGCCGCTGGGACTTGGCAAAGTGACACTCACAGACGGACGGGTAGTCAGCGGCTTTATTGCTGAACCTGCAGCCTTGAACGGTGCGATCGATATTACGGCAACGGGTGGATGGCGAGCGTACGTTGGATAGTCTCAATCAATAGGCCTTGAGAGCGTAATCTTCCGAAGGGTGGTCAACAAAAAACATCGCGTTCTCTGCTAGCACCCCGAGCTGACGGTGTCCACGGTGTTCGTCAACCGCCTCTGTAGGAAAGCAAGCCTAGGAGGCTGCCGCCTCACCCACACCTCGCCAGGCGTCACGAGTAATTCCGATGCAATTCGCGGAGTCAGCTACGACTGACAACCCCAGTGACAGGTTGTCAGCAGACAAATTATAGGCAATTTCGTATCCCTCGCCAAATACATCTTTGAAACCTACATTCTTAAGTGTTTGTTCTATCGTATCCACGCGTATATTGACAGCGTTCAGTTCTCGGGCGACATATTTCGATATCGTGGTCTTGCCGCTTGCCGGTAAACCACCAAATATCAACAGCATGAATTACCTCTATTGGATTACGTTGAGTAGTGATTCAGATAATGGAAACGCAGCGGATTGTAATCAATGAGATTCAATCGACGTTGCAACCAGTGTAAATGTACCAGGTAGTTGAGCAATATCCCAGGAAGGTTCTTCGACCAGTTTTGTCAGTCTGAATCCATTTTCCGCAAACGCTGTGATTATCTCTCCAAGATTCCATCTGCGGACTATGCATGTGGGTAAAACCTGATCCTTAAGAATTGCTTTGAACGGTACTTCGGCTATTTCCATGTCAGTCGCAAAGTAGTCTCCGCTTAACGTGATGCCTTCTTCATCAATGCTGATCGCTTTTTTGAACAGCGGATGAAACTCGTTCAGAATCACGGTGCCTTTCGATTTCAAGATAGCAGCAAGAGCACACACGAAGCCGTTCAGATTTCTGAAATAGTGCACAACGCCCAACTCCATAACTATCTGATCAAACTGCTCATCTTGTACTTCAGCAAGTTTTAGAAAATCTCCTACTCTGTACTCGATGTTCACCCCAGCTGCTTGAGCCAGTTCGACAGCGTAGCGCTTGTTTGTTGCGGAAATATCGAACACAGTCACCTCTGCCCCAAGTAGTGCCAGTGAAACCGCAACACGACCATGGGAGCCAAGCGGGTTGGATATTTTCTGACCCTTGAGACGGGTGAGGTAAGGCAGAATCCTTCTTAGCTTACGGCGCGGATCCCGAACCAACTCAGCTGCAGCCGAGTCCGGTGTTCCGTACGCAGAAACCCAGGCTTCATAGGACTGAGACTCCCAGGCAATCTGATTTTGATGGGTAACATCTTCGTGTTTCATTGTTGAAGTCTACCTGAGTGCATGTCTCAACACCGGAATCTGCCAACATGCGAAAAACATAAAAGCAATCCATTGGTCAACCTCCAGTACAGCTATTCCACGTCTCCAGCAATTACTACCATCCGATCGCTCTGTCCTTTTTCGCTACTGCTCAGAAACTCGCAACGAATTTCCAGAACTAAGACCCATTAATCCATAGACGCGGTATACGGATAGTCAACTCTGACGAAGAAGCTTTTCCATTCGAGGAAGAAAACGACCTTCGATAGATCCTGAAGAAACGCACTCACGTTCAGCAACCCAGTACTCACCCTCCTTGATGTGAGTTGCAGTTACCGTTAGCTCATCGGTACAGGCTTCCATGAACACGTCATCGTAACCGTTCGATTTTTTTGATCGAAGCGCAATCCCGGTCAACACGTCTGCTTCATGCGATCTTGCGCGACGTATTCTTAGCTTCTTATTGTGAACCATTGTTGATACTCACTGGAACGCAGCCGCTTTGGTACTATGACTGAAAAGGCATTAGTAACCTTGATGTGGAAAGACCCGATCTTACCTTCTGAATACGTGAGCAAAACCTGGTATTTCCGAGTCAGCGTAATTCGCTACGGACGAAGGGAACGCCCGAGGCCAACCTTCCAGCAAGGTTCAGCGATATCACGAACAGAGCATGCTACTGAACATCGCCCAGAACACGCGGTTTCGACACCGGCTGACCCTCATCGTTGAAAAACACTGATGGGCTATGCATGCCCTTTGCCTTCCATCCCACAATCTTCCGAAGCATTCTAAGCGTGATGCCCAGAGGAAACTTCTTTGCGCTGTGTGGATAGGTCGGTGTGCCAAGGGCATGTTGTGTCTGAACATACGCTAACACCGGACCCAGCGCCTGGGTGTTGTCACCTTTGATGTTAATGAATGTGTGTATCAAGCCTGCAAACGGGAACTTGGCATTGATGGTGTTGGCAACCGGTGTGTTGCAGCAGTCGGTGTACCAGCGCGTCAGGCCTTTGGATGTGAGACGCACGGCGCGCAAGTGCTCTGCACCTTTTTTGATCTGCACTTGTGATTGCGATGTCTGGAAAATTTCAGTGCCACCAAATTCATCCAGTGTATCGCTCTCCCGCTCCAGATGCTGAGCAAATGCCTGGCAGTCGTTGCAACTGCACACAATACGGTTGCCGTTGTTTGGGGTGATGTTAGTGGCTACACCCGTTACAGCACCACACTTGCATCTCAGTTTTATATCCACGGTATTGTCCGTTAAGGTAATTGAGCCATTTCTTCATAATAACAAGAAGCTTGATCGCGCTCAGTCTTCTGTTTCCATAAACCTGGCTGCGCCAGACACCCTGATGGA
>CAYGSW010000119.1:0-17426 GCA_964352535.1 uncultured Granulosicoccaceae bacterium
GGCGGCGGCTGGTGAACTCTGAATCCTAATATTTCGGGTTGACGGACTACTAGCAAAGCTGAATGTCAGATTTTACCGATGAATAAGAGTTATTTTTATCTGAATGATTCAGGGGTTTTTGAAGATCTATCACAAGACTTATTTCGTGTTACTGTTAGTCCTGTCTTATTTTCTATCACATCAAAACAATCTGACATCTCGGAACCGGAGGCTTTTAATGATTAGGAAATCACTAAAAACAGTTGCTGCCGCTGCGTCGCTCTTAGCGGGCAGTGTTGCAACCCTGACATTACCGCAAGGAGTGCATGCACAGGAGACTCAGTATTTTCCAGTCGCCAGCAGTCGAGTGGGACCATACTCCGCCATGGGAACCGGGTACTACGGAGCCCAGATTGACTACATGAATTACGTCAACATGAATGGCGGTGTCAACGGCGTCATGCTGACATGGCAGGAGTGCGAAACTGAATATAACGCTGTGAAAACCGTTGAGTGCTATCAGCGCCTACAGGAGAAGGATGGTCAGCGCATCGTTGTATTCGACACGCTGGGAACACCGGGTGCCTATGCTGTTATCAATCGAATGGCTGAAGATGAGGTTGTGCTTGCACAGTATGGCTATGGCAGAACTGATGCTGCCGACGGAAGGGTTTGGCCATGGGTGTTCAATGCAGCCAGTCACTACTGGTCGCAAATAGCCGTGAAGTTGAAACTAATGGCAGAGATAGAGGGCGGCGTTGAAGCCATGCGTGGCAAGAAAATAGTCCATCTGCATATCGACTCGGCCTACGGTCGTGAGCCACTGCCAGCGATGCGCCAGATCACGTCAGACTGGGGAGCCGAATTGGTTGAAATATCTATTCCCCCTCCAGGCCTTGAGCAGCAGTCCCAGTGGCTGCAGGTGCGCCGTGAAAAGCCAGACTGGGTAACCTTCTGGGGTGCTGGTTCTGGCATGAATTCTACCGGCATGACCAACGCCGCACGTGTGGGATTCCCTCGCGATCGTTTGATGTACGTAACTTTCGGAGCTGCTGAAGAAGACATGTACCCCGCCGGGGATGCAGCCGTAGGTACCTATGCGATGGCCAATGCTTTGCCAGGCACCGAGTTTCCTCTTGTTCAACGAATCAAGGAGCAAGTGTATGGCGCAGGTGAGGGTAACCTGAACGATCCTGATCGCGTTGGTACCGTTTACTGGAATCGGGGGCTGGGAGCAGCTGTCATGTGGATTGAAGCGATGAAAAACGCGCAGGAGATGCACAACAAGGTCGGTCAGGCAGTGACGGGCGCCGAATTCCGTGATGGTTATGAAGCCCTGAATATGACAGAGGAAAAGTTGGAAGAGATCGGTATTGGGGGAATGATTGCGCCATTTGCCATGTCCTGTGAGAACCATGAGGGCGCAGGCAAGTTTGCTCTCATGCAATGGAATGGTGAGAAATTCGAGCAGGTCACCGGTTGGGAAGAACCCCTGGATCCAGCGTTTATCCGGACACTTGTTGAAGAGTCTGCCGCCAAGTTTGCCGATGAAAACAACATCACACCTAAGGAGTGCGCATAAGAGTCTTCTACTGCTGTCTTCATAACAGTAGAGTGGAGGTCAAGGCAGTGTTAGTTGGTCCGCCTTGATCCCTTTGCCCATGGCTGCAACACCCGTTGCGCTTATGGGTTTTTGTGGCCAATCGACTCCTATCAACGGTGACTTACATGAGCCCTGCCTCGGACAATATTCTCGAACTGACCAACCTCGAAGTAGTATATGACAACGTTATTTCGGCCTTGCATGATGTTTCGTTGTGTGTGCCACGAGGAAAGATTGTTGCGTTGTTAGGTGGCAATGGGGCTGGCAAGAGTACGACGCTGAAGGCAATCTCCACCATGTTGTCTTTCGAGCGCGGTAAGGTCACCAGCGGCACCATTGATTACGATGGCAGCCCTATCGACAAGGATGAACCTTCAGATATGGTGGCCAGGGGTCTTGTCCAGGTGCTAGAAGGGCGACGCTGTTTCGGTCACTTAACGGTAGAGGAAAACATAGTTGCCGGTGCCTACTCGAGAAAGCTTTCCAAAGCTGAGATTCGCCAGGAACTGGAAAGGATGTACAGCTATTTCCAGCGTTTGAAAGAGCGACGCAAAAGTCAGGCAGGGTTCACGTCCGGTGGAGAGCAGCAAATGGTTGCTGTGGCAAGAGCTATGATGGCAAAACCCAAGATGCTACTACTGGATGAGCCGTCAATGGGCCTGGCCCCACAACTTGTTGCAGAGATTTTCAATATTGTACGGGAGCTCAACGAAAAAGAAGGCGTCAGCATTCTTCTTGCTGAGCAGAATACTAATGTGGCTTTACGCAACTCTGACCACGGCTACATCATCGAGACGGGTCGAGTTGTACTTGACGGTCCGGCCAGTAGTCTTTTAAACGATGAGAAAGTCAAGGAGTTCTACCTCGGCGTGTCAAAGGAAGGCCGAAAGAACTTCAGAGATGTGCTTAAGGCGGAGCAGAGTCAGTAGTTGTGTTGCCGATGATGTCTGGCAGATCCTATTTTTGTCCAGCGAAGATGCTAAGAGACAGGACCCTTTGACTAAAAATGACGGAACCGAGAAAATTTCCAGTAGGTGGCCCGATTATCGAGGTGCAAAACGTATCGCTAAACTTTGGCGGTGTAAAAGCAATAGTCGATACATCTTTCGCCATTTGTGAACATGAAATACGGGCCATAATCGGACCTAATGGTGCAGGCAAGAGTTCCTTGCTTAATTGCATCAACGGCATATACACACCCTCTGAAGGGCATATTGCTTATCGTGGTGAGAAGCTGGTCGACAACAATCCCAATTTGTCAGCACGCAGGGGTGTGTCACGAACATTCCAGAATCTGGCTTTGTTCAAACGCATGTCGGTTCTGGACAATATCCTTGTAGGCAGGAATCTGTTCGCCAAGTCAAATTTTCTTCAGGTTGCCTTTCAGTTTCCCCAGGCGCGGCAGGAGGAGCGAGAGAACAAGGCAAGATGCGAAGAAATTGTCGAGTTCCTTGAAATAGGTGCGATAAAGAACACGCCTGTTGCCAAGTTGCCATACGGCTTGCAAAAAAAGGTGGAATTAGGGCGAGCTTTGGCAACAGAGGCGAGCGTTTTATTGCTTGATGAACCTATGGCGGGTATGAACGTTGAGGAAAAACGCGAGATGTGCCGCTTCATTCTCAAGGTGAATGACGAGTTGGGAACCACCATGGTTCTTATTGAGCACGACATGGGAGTTGTCATGGATATCTCTGATAGTGTCGTTGTACTGGACTATGGCAAAGTTATCGCTGATGGAGCACCGGATGAAGTCAGATCGAATCAAGACGTTATTGATGCTTATCTGGGGATAGCCCATGAATAGTGAAATATTATTTTTCATCGAAGTGCTTGTCGGTGGTCTGCTGGCAGGCACCATGTATTCACTGGTTGCACTTGGGTTTGTCCTGATTTACAAGGCGTCCTCCACATTTAATTTTGCCCAGGGAGCAATGGTTTTCTTTGCGGTTCTTGCGTTTGTTGGATTCATGGAGCTGGGACTGCCATTCTTTCTTGCCTTTATCGTAACTGTCCTGCTGATGGTTCTGGTGGGTTTCTGTACGGAGCGTCTGGTACTCAAACCGCTGATGAACCAGAACGAGGACACGCTGCTCATGGCAACCATCGGACTCGGCTTCGTTCTTGAAGGGCTGGCACAAGCAGTATGGGGAGTGGAGGTCAGGCGTCTTGACCTTGGTATTGGCGATTTTCCGATACCGTGGATAGCGGACAACACTGGAATGTTCATCAGTGCTCTTGATTTGACGGCAGGTCTGCTTGCTGCAGTCATGATCACGATCCTGGCGCTGCTATTTAAATACACCAAAATAGGACTTGGTTTGCGTGCGGTGGCAGATGATGCAGGCGCAGCCAGTTCAATCGGAATTCCCTTGAATCACATCATGTTGCTTGTCTGGTCAGCTGCAGGCGTCGTGGCGTTGTTGGCTGGCATGATGTGGGGTGCGCGTGCCGGTGTTCAGTTTGCATTGGTGGACCTTGCGTTAAAAGCACTGCCAGTGCTGATCATCGGCGGCTTTTCATCCATACCCGGTGCTATCGTCGGTGGTCTAATCATCGGGGCCAGCGAAAAAATCCTCGAGGTTTATCTTGGTCCGTATGTGGGTGGCGGGATAGAGGGTTGGGCGCCTTATGTATTGGCGATCTTTTTCCTGCTATGGCGGCCTGAAGGCTTGTTTGGCGAAAAAATCATCAGACGGGTTTAACGCGGAGACAGGCACATGAAACAGACACCCATTTTTATGACGTTCACCAGAAACGATATTGTCAACTTTATCGTTCTGATGACCATTGCCTTTCTGCTGTTGCCTAACCTGGTTACCAGCGAATACTGGTATACGTCCATCCTGATTCCGTGGTTATGTCTGGCACTGGCCGCTATTGGCCAGCAGATAGTCATGGGCTATGCCGGTCAACTCTCGTTGGGGGCAGCCGGTTTCATGGCTGCAGGTGCGTTTGCCTGTTTTAACCTTATCCTGCGAGTACCCGGTATACCGTTCCCGGTGGCCTTGATACTTTCGGGGTTGGTTGCTGCTGCGTTCGGTGTCCTGTTTGGTCTGCCAAGTCTACGTGTCAGAGGCATTTATCTCATGGTGGCTACGCTTGCTTCCCAGTTCTTTATTATCTGGATGATTGATAAATTTGGCTGGTTTAAAAATTACGATACTTCGGGCATCATTACGGCACAGGAGATCGTGATTTTCGGCAAGGAGTTCACCAGCCCACTTGACATGTTCATGGTTGTGGTGGCGGTGGTTACGGTACTTACGCTTCTGGCAATAAACATGTCCAGAGGCAGTACCGGTAGAAGCTGGATGGCGGTACGAGATGTGGACATTGCCGCTGAATCCATGGGCATATCATTGCTCCGAACCAAGCTTCAGGCTTTTGCAATTAGTGCCTTTTATTGTGGGGTGGCAGGCGCGCTCTTCGCTTTCACCTATCTGAAATCGCTGGAGCCTGTCGCATTCGACATCAAGCTCTCGTTCGAGATTTTATTCATGGTGATTCTTGGAGGGCTCGGTACCATCAATGGCGCATTCATAGGCGCTGCTTTTATTTTATTGTTTCCTGTATTGCTCAATAGCGTAGGTAACAATCTGTTTCACGGGGCGATTGATGCGACCATCATTTCAGCAACTGAGCAAGTTGTATTTGGCGTACTCATCATCGTGTTCATGATCTACGAGCCGCTGGGCATCGCCAAGTTGTGGGAAAACATCAAGCAGCGAATTTTTGGTTCACGCGAAGGTAAGGTCGAGGCGGTTCGATCTGTCTCAAGGTAACGTGGCAGCCGGTTGACGGACCAAAAATGCTCTGCACACTATCGATTGATCTGTTTTCTTTGCGCAAGCATTAGCTTCTGGTACTCTGCGAGAGACGCTAGACGGAATCACTTGCACAGAAGAGAACCCTATGACACTGAAATTTCTGCGATTTACCACGCTCGCGGTGGCAACAGCGCTGCCGGCAATGCCCACCATCGCTCAGGAAATTAGAATTGGCCTGGCCTCCGAACCAAGCTCTGCGGACCCTCACTTTCACAACCTCGGGCCCAACAATCAGTTGCGGCGGAATGTGTTCGAATCACTAGTTGGTACGGACGATCAGCAACAGTTGCTTCCACAGCTGGCCACCAGCTGGCAGGCGCTTGACGACACTCGCTGGGAGTTCAAGCTGCGAGAAGGCGTTACGTTTTCAGACGGCTCATCGTTTGATGCCTACGATGTAGTCTACAGCGTATGCCGCATCCCGGGTGTTGCCGACTCACCGTCACTGTTTACAACCTACACCAAATTTATCAAAGATCTGGAAGTACCCGATCCCATGACACTGATCGTGCACACTGATGCACCGTATCCGCTAGCACCTACCGAAATTTCCACGTTCGGCATTATCTCGGCCAAGGCGAATGGTGTCGACGGAGCCAGTATCAACTTCAGCACCGAGGGTTGTGGCGATATAGCGTACCCTGAAACACAAGCATTCAATGAGGGCAAGGCTGCCATTGGTACGGGCCCGTTTCTACTGGAGAGTTTCCGTCGCGGTGAAGGCGTTGTCCTTGCACGAAATCCAGACTACTGGGGAGATGCGGCACCGTGGCAGAAGGTGACCATGAAGCCGCTGACGGAGGACGGGCCACGTGTAGCAGCGTTATTTGCTGGCGATGTTGACTTCATCGAGAACCCGCCGCTGCAGGATCTGGATCGCATTAAGTCAGAAGGTGACTTTGACGTTGTTCAGGGGATCTCCAACCGAGTCATCTATCTGCACCTAGATCATGAGCAGGAACCGTCACCCATGATCACAGGTACCGATGGAAAAAATCCTTTGAAAGATGTGCGTGTACGTGAGGCATTGTCCATCGCTATCAATCGTGATGCGATTGTTGAACGGATCATGGGTGGCGTGGCTGTTGCTGCTGGCGAGTTACTGCCAGCTGGCATGTTCGGAGCGCATGAAGAAGGCAAAATGCCGCCGGCTCCTTATGATGCAGATCGCGCCAAAACACTGCTGAGTGAAGCTGGCTACCCGGACGGGTTCGGTGTGACTATCGGATCGCCAAACGATCGCTATATCAATGACGCGCAAGTGGCGCAAGCTGTTGCTCAGATGTGGGCCCGCATTGGTGTTGCAACAGAGATTGATGCGGTCACAGCCTCGACGTTTTTCACTCGACGCAACGCTTATGAATTTTCAGTGTATCTAGCTGGCTGGGGTTCTGGCACAGGTGAAATGTCATCGCCATTGAAAGCTTTGCTGGCCACACCTGACAAGTCCAGGGGTTATGGGGGCACCAATCGCGGACAGTATTCCAATATCGACCTTGATACCGTTCTTACAGAAGCCCTGGCCACCGTTGATGATGCCGCCAGACAAGAGCTGCTGCGTGAAGCATCGCGCATAGGTATGGATGACTGGGCCATTATTCCTTTGCATTTCGAGGTTACGCCGTGGGCCATGACTGACAAACTGAACTATACGCCTCGAGTTGATCAGTACACACTTCCAGCGATGATCAAACCGCGAGGCTAAACAGTGATGCACCCAGGGTTCTCTTGCATGTACCGTGGGAACCTTGGCTTTAGCCGAAAGTCACCATCATGATCGTCTACCTGCTGAGACGAATTGCGCAGTCGATCTTTGTCGCATTAGCGATGATGGTTATCGTCTTTTTCGGCATCTACATGATCGGCAATCCGGTAGATATTCTGATATCCCCGGATGCGACACAGCTCGAGATCGAGCAGACCATGGCGCGCTTTGGATTCGATCAACCGATCTGGAAACAATTTCTGAGCTTCGTTGGCAATGCTCTGCAAGGGGACCTGGGGCGCAGTTTCGTGCACGGCGAAAGTGCGGTAACGCTGATCCTGCACTATATGCCGGCGACCCTTGAGCTTGCTACGCTGGGTCTGGTTTTTTCTGTATTGATTGGCGTGCCCCTTGGTGTTTATGCAGGCTACAAAGCTGACAGATGGCAGGGCAAGACCATCATGACCGGCTCGATCTTCGGCTTCTCGCTTCCCAACTTCTGGGTAGGCATGCTGCTGATTCTTATCTTCGCTGTGGAGCTGCGCTGGCTGCCTTCCACGGGGCGTGGTGATACGGTTGATGTATTCGGTATGCGTTTGTCGATCTTTGCGCCCGGCGGCCTGCAATATATGATCCTGCCTGCGTTGACACTGGCGCTATACAAGGCTTCACTGGTGACAAGGCTTGCACGCGCTGGAACTCAAGAAGCGTTGATGCAGGACTATGTGAAGTTTGCGCGTGCCAAGGGCGTCTCCGAAACCCGAATTCTGTTTGTGCATGTTCTCAAGATGATCATGATTCCCATTGTGACTGTTTTGGGTCTTGAGTTCGGATCGATGATCGCTTTTGCCGTTGTCACCGAGACCGTCTTCGCCTGGCCGGGCATGGGCAAGTTGTTGATTGACTCTATCCAGACGCTGGACCGGCCGGTGATTGTCGCCTATCTGATGATGACAGTGCTGATCTTCATCTTCATCAACCTGGTTGTGGACATTTTTTACACCATCCTTGATCCTAGAGTGCGCGTGACTGGCGAGGCGTCCACATGAACACGCTTGCCAAAACGAAGTCGAAAACACCGGCGCACCGCTCTCGTCATTTGGCTTACAGGCTGCTGCGCGTAGCGGCAATTGCTCTGGCGTTGACTACCTCTGTCTTGCTGCTGTTTATCGGTCCATCATGGACGGCATTTCCCGCCCGTCTTGTGCTTCTGGCCGGAATGATCGGTGCTGCATGCTGGTTACTTCAAGGCAGGGTGAGACATTTCTTCAATGGCCCGATGGCCTATGTCTCTGCAGGCGCATTGCTGTTGTTGATTATCTTGGCATTGTTCGCATCAGAGTTGGCACCACAAAACCCCTACGATCTGGCACAGCTCGACATCATGGATGGGCGAATGCCGCCGGGTTCAACTGATTTCGCTGGAACCTCTACCTACCATCTGGGTACCGATGAGCAGGGGCGTGATATTTTATCCGGTATTCTTTATGGCTTGCGCGTGTCGCTATCAGTGGCCATCATCGCAACGCTGGCAGCCATGGCTATCGGAGTGGTTGTGGGTATCTATGCAGCCTGGGCAGGTGGACGTATTGAATCCATGCTGATGCGTCTGGTGGACCTTCAGTTGTCGTTTCCCTCCATCCTTGTGGCCTTGATGCTGATGGCAGCCTTCGGACGTGGCGTTGACAAGGTCATCATTGCTTTGATCATCGTGCAATGGGCCTACTATGCCCGTACTGTGCGTGGCACAGCGCTCTCGGAAACACGCAAGGATTACATTGACGCGGCTCGTGGTCTTGGACTGCCGGTGCGTCGTATTTTGTTCAGACACTTGCTGCCCAACTGCATACCTCCACTCATTGTGATCAGCACGGTGCAGATCGCCAACACGATTGTGCTTGAATCCTCGTTGTCGTTTCTTGGTGTCGGGGTGCCTATAACGCAACCTTCGCTGGGCTTGCTGATTGCTAATGGCTATGACTACATGTTGTCCGGTCAATACTGGATGAGCATGTATCCCGGGGTTGCTTTGCTAGCCATCGTTGCCTCTATCAACCTTGTCGGTGATCGCTTGCGCGATACCCTGAACCCCAGATTGAGAAAATAGAGCGCATTGATGAGTGTCCTGACTGTCAGAGATCTGCAGGTTCATTTCTTTAGCGATGCTGGTGTAATCAAAGCCGTTGATGGTGTGGATTTTTCCCTGGAGCAGGGTGAAGTACTTGGTCTTGTTGGCGAGAGTGGCTCTGGCAAGACAGTCACCGGGTTTTCGATACTGCGTCTGGTTGATGCGCCGGGGCGATTGGTTGGTGGGCAGATTTTATTCAACGGTGTTGACCTTGCGACGCTGTCTGCTGATCAGATGCGTAACCTGCGTGGCAACCGCATGGCAATGATCTTCCAGGATCCGATGATGACGCTCAATCCGGTTCTGCGCATTGATACCCAGATGATTGAAGCGATACGCGCCCATGAACGCATCAGCGTCAACGCCGCCCGGGCACGCGCCGTTGAAGCGCTTGGCCGAGTTGGTATACCTTCACCACAGGAACGCATTAAAGCCTACCCGCATCAGTTCTCGGGTGGAATGAGACAACGGGTAGCGATTGCCATTGCGCTGATAAATGGTCCAGATCTGATTGTGGCAGATGAACCCACGACCGCCCTGGATGTCACCATCCAGAGTCAGATTCTGGCTGAGGTGCAGGAACTGGCGCGTGACACAGGAACTGCTCTGATATGGATTACCCACGATCTGGCTGTCGTGGCAGGCCTTGCTGATCACATAGCAGTGATGTATGCCGGACGCATTGTTGAAACAGGCCGGACAGCGGCTGTGCTCAGTGCACCTGCGCATCCTTATACAAAGGGTCTGCTCGGATCAATCCCCGGACATGGGCGCCGCGGTGAGCGTCTGACACAGATCCCCGGGATAGCGCCCAATATGGCGGATTTGCCGGTGGGATGTGCCTTTGCACCTCGGTGTTCACACGTAGACGAGCTGTGCCATGCAGTGCGTCCTGAACGTAGCGTACCCGCTATCGAGCGTAGTCTGCGGTGTCATTATCCGCTAATGTCAGTGCTGAAACCATGACAACGTTACTCGAATTAAAGGATCTCTCACGACAGTTCGCGCACAAACTCGATGCCATCGAGAAGCTTGCACGTTTGCTCGGTGCAAACGTGTTGGCAAGCTGTGTGAATGCGGTGGATGGTGCAACGTTCTGCATCGAGCGTGGTGAAGTGCTTGGTCTTGTGGGAGAGTCCGGTTGTGGCAAATCCACCTTAGGTCGTATGGTTGCCGGATTGCTGCCAGTGAGCCAGGGTACGGTGCATTACAAGGGAATAGATATCACCGATGCAGGCAGTGAACAGGCTCGTAATGCACGCCTGAAGATACAAATGATTTTTCAGGATCCGATGTCTTCACTGAATCCTCGCATGAAGGTGCAGGAGATCATCGGTGAGGCAGCGGTATTCCACAAGCTGACCAACCGTGATGACATGCCAGGCTATGTTGATGAGGTGATGGACAAGGTGGGCCTTAACCCTGACTTTGCCATGCGTTACCCTCATCAGTTCTCTGGTGGACAGCGGCAGAGAATCGGAATTGCCAGAGCGCTTGCCGTGCAACCGGATTTTCTGATTTGCGACGAGAGTATTGCTGCGCTTGATGTGTCGATTCAGGCACAGGTCATCAACCTGTTTCAGGATCTGCGACGCGATCTGGATCTTACCTATCTGTTTATCAGTCACGATCTTGGTGTGATTAAACATGTCGCCGATCGCGTCGTAGTCATGTATCTGGGTCGTGTTGTTGAGATCGCGCCCACAGACGATCTGTTTGATGCGCCTGCTCACCCATACTCTCAAGGCCTGCTGGATCAAGTACCACGTCTGGACGCAGGGCATCGAAGTTTCCGTACGATCAAGGGCGAGATTCCATCGCCGCTTAATCCTCCTGCGGGTTGTCATTTTCATCCGCGTTGCGCGTTTGCCGGAGCACGGTGTCAACGAGAAGTGCCACGCTTGCGGTATGATGGCGCGCGGGCCGTTGCCTGTCATCTGGAAGATGGAGGTACTTTTTGAATATCGCTCGCGTTCTGAGTGTCGAAGGCATCGACACCCAACAAATCCCACTGGTTCTAGACAGCCCGCATTCAGGAACAGACTACCCCGATGATTTCGGCCATACTGTTGACCCCGTGAAGCTGCGCCATGCTGAGGATACGCATGTGCACGACCTGTGGGCAGGTGCGGTGTTGTCAGGGGCTGTGTTGTTGCATGCGTTGTTTCCGCGATCGTACATTGATCCCAACCGTGCCGCTGATGATATGGACCCCGATCAGATAGCGGGCGTCTTCCCGCGCCCGTTGAACCCTGGCATAAAAAGCGGCCTGGGTATTGGTTTGTGCTGGACGCGAGAGCCGCCGGGCGGTGGTCCGCTTTATGATCGCAAGCTCACAGCTGCGCAGATAGTTCATCGTCTGGATACCTACCACCAGCCATATCAGAGCCAGTTGCGAACACTGCTTGATGCTGCGCACCAGCGTTGGGGTGCCGTCTGGCATATCAACTGTCATTCCATGCAGGAAGTTGCTTCTGCTATGTCCACGCAAAAGCGCGGTACTAGTCGGCCCGATTTTGTGTTGGGTGACCTTGATGGGACAAGCTGTGAGCCCGGGTTGACTGAGTCAGTACGCAGCTATCTTGTGGCGCACGGTTACAGCGTAGCAATCAACGATCCGTACAAAGGGATGGAGCTGATACGCGCCAATGGTGATCCATCACAACGCAGACACTCAATGCAGATTGAAGTCAACCGGAAGTTGTATATGAACGAGGCGACGCGTGAGCCGAATGCGGGTTACGGTGCGCTTCAGGATACGTTCACTGATTTATCCGGACATCTTGCTGCGTATATCGTGGCACAACTTTAAACAGGTATAACGTATGAATGGCTCCGGTATCGACCAGCCGAAAATCTATGACGTCGAGCTAACGCCGCCTGATTTGTCAGCCTATGCACCGGGCAACACCGGCATCCCTTACATTTGGACGTTCGACAGTGGCAAGGCAGGCCCCCATGCTGCGATCACCGCCATCGTGCACGGCAATGAGCCCTGTGGTGCCATTGCTCTTGACTGGCTGATGAAAATGCAAGCTTGCCCCAAACTTGGCAAGCTGTCTCTGGCATTTATTAATATCGCCGCCTATGAGGCCTTTGATCCGGAATCCCCGGATGCATCACGCTGGGTTAATGAGGATTTCAACAGACTGTGGGGGCAGGGTGTGTTGGATGATGTGAAGCGCTCTGCGACCTATGAGCTTGAACGCGCTCGTCAGATCCGGCCCTGGTTGAGCGATGTGGATCTTCTTCTCGATATCCACTCAATGCAGCATAAGACGGATCCGCTGATTATTGCAGGCCCGGCTTTAAAAGGCAGAGAGCTTGGTCATGCCATTGGCAGGCCGGGTATAGTGGTGACTGACAAGGGACATGCGGAAGGCGTTCGAATGAGAGATTTTGCCGATTTCGCTGATCCAGGTTCTACTCGCAATGCAGCACTTGTGGAATGTGGGCAGCATTGGGAAACGCAGGCGGCTGATATTGCGATGGATTGCGCTGCAGAGTTTTTGCGTGTCACTGGTATCATGGCAGCGGATTTCGCCGAGGAATATTTGTCAGCCAGGCCACAGAAGCCAGCCTACCGACCTTATGAGGTCGTCGGGCCCGTTACCATTGAAACCGGGAATTTTCGGTTCGCACAGGACTGGCGAGGTTTTGAGCACCTGGCAAAAGATACACTGATAGGTCATGACGGCGATAAGGCCATACTGGCACCGTTTGAAGACACCGTGTTGATCATGCCCTCTCGCAGGCTGTGGCCTGGCAAGACGGCTGTGCGATTGGCTAGATCATTGGGTTACTAGCGTTTGTAAAATAATCAGCCCCAAGATCATGGTCGGACAACAAACAAGCTCAACCTCAGCACCTAAAGATCACTCATAACGAATCCATTGCGGATCAGACTCCTCACCCACCCTCCAGAACGCCGGTTTCCAGAATTGCCCATCGTTGAACTCACCGTGTTTTTCAGGGGTAGAGCCGCGTTTGCGATCAAAAGACTTAAAGGTGATTTTCTCAGTGTAATAGGGCCCCAGACTCTGCTTGATTGAAGGCAGTGCGGCATAGATGTTGACTTCTGAACCAAACGTTCTTTCCGTGGGATGGGTTGGACGTTCGTAAACATCGTCTATCCAGGTTAATAAAGAGCCACTGGGTACTAGCCCATAGACCATTAGCTCTCCTACTTCTGCCAGACGATTCAGCATAAGGTTACTTACCCGAGGCCAGTCTTGCTCGCTGACGCCGTACCGACTAAACGTCTTGTAGAGGTTATACATTGTGTCCACTGACTGTTTGATTGAAGTGGCAGCCGCCATGTAAACAACATCCTTGAGTACACGATGTCTGGCTAGTAAGTCCACATTGGAATTTACAAGATCATTCAAGACAAATGCGCCCATACTGTGCCCCACGAGTGTTATCTCGAATCGTGACGGGTTGTCGTCCTGATTAATCTGCCTTAGCAGCTCGGAAAAATAGCCAGCGCCTGCAACGCAATTTTTGCCATTAGCGTTGCACGAGTGCCTTTGCTGGATGCGACTATCGAACAATACGGTGGCAGAGGAGATATTGGTGGTTCGTCGTTTCATGTTACGCCAGGATGCTGCACCTATCTCTCCATGGGCGAGCGCCCCTATTGATATCCTTGACAGCCCTGTCAGTCGATCCCAGATCAGCCCGGGGTTTTTTATTGGATTTGCACTGTCTCTTTCATAAGACGACCAGTATAAATTTGCACCGTTCAGAACCTGGTTGTCGCTCAAGTCTGTTCCCGTTCTTTTGTCTTGAACGAAGCCTTGGCAGTTTCCAGTGGATTGATCTGCAACGTCACAAAAGTTCTCGTATGCCTGCACCCAGGCGTGAGACACGCTGAACAGCGATGGGCCGATGTTGTTCGTGTCTTTATACCTGTTTTCATTCAAACCCCAGAACGTGTCCTTAACGTTCACACCTTGTCCATACCAGGATCTTGGCACATCGACTATGGCTTCCAGAAAATCAGCGAGCAACGTTGCGGAGCCACCGAAAAAGCCTCTCAGCAGATTTTCTGAATATCTACCACCACTGATATTAAGCGCATGCTCGAAATAGTTGGATGGACCATCTGAGGGCCACACTAGAAAACGTGGGTATGACCAGTCTGTTTCGTCGTTAACTATCAGCTCGGCTAATTCTCTGTTATGTAGCACAGAGTCTTCGACCTTATTCAGGCCACCATGGATGTAGATCAGGAGCCTTGTTTTTTCTGACTGTTTATTAACAGCAAGTTGAGTCGCAGTCTCCAGATCCTTTTTTACAAGCTCCGTCAAATCTATTTCAGAAAGATAGGCGTCACCCGTATCAGATGTACAGACAACCTTTCGACGATCATAATCAATGCTCTTTGACGGATTGCATAGAACGCCAAATTTGTTGACTAGCAGGTTGTTGCCTTCGTCAAGCAGTATGCCCTTGGTTGTACATCCTGAAGCCAACGCTACGATCAGTAGTGCAAAAACAACCTGACTCAACAATCTGCGGTACGGCATAAATTTTACTCCGATATGGAATAATGGAATGCATTATCAACACGCCATCCTCTATGCATAAAACCACTTCGCACGATGGCAAGCGTTGTATGCTGTGAAGTGTACTTCAGTAACGGTTTGTCGACAAATGTCCACTACAAGGATCGCCCGGTGCTTGTGTCGGTGGCCTATCCGGAAATAACTGCACGTGGTTATAACAAGGACATGATAGCCGGCAGTCTGGCCAGAGGCGGAACGCTGGGCCTGCTGATCCCACCCAGTCTTTCATTTTGGATTTATGGGGCACTGACTGAAACATCGTTAGGGCGGCTGTTTCTTGCGGGCATCGTGCCGGGTTTGATGATCGGTTTGATGTTCATGATCCACATCTTTGTACAGGCATCGCGCCATCCCCACATAGTTCCGCGCGAAGAGGGTGTACCGTCGCTGATATCGGTGGCTCTGGGGTTTTGTCAGATCTGGCCGCTGCTATTGTTGATCATGGCCGTCACAGGTGGCATCATTGCAGGGTTCGCCACTCCGACTGAGGCAGCAGGGCTAGGAGGCTGTCCGAGAATAAGCTGATCGGCCGAGAGCGCGATATTTTTGCCATATTTCCCCGTAACAACGGCGAATAGAACAACTATTCACCTCAATTGACGAGAAAATCTGACTAAAAATCTCACACTCTCGCCTCGATCGTTATTCTCGGACAGCCTCCTAGGCGGACTTGGGGGGGGCTCCCGTTACATTATCAAAGGTGCAACCCTTGATTCGGGGGCAACAGGCAACAGGCAACTGGACTGCAACACTCTGATTGCCGCCTGCACAGGAATTATAATTGGTGGTGTTTCTGCTAAAACTCGTTCCATTCGTATCAAACGTAATCAAATGCTTCGTAATCCTCTTGATAGAGCTCTTTCACGATGCGTCTGTCAGATTCTTCCACAGGCTGAGTGTCTTGTTGACGATGTGAGCGATTCAGGTGCGGTATTTCCAGGCTGTCACTCACTGTATTGCGCAGCCAGCGTTCCACCTCTGCCATGTCTTCCACTTTCCCGATGAAATCAACTGTGCCAGTGGAGGAGTCTTCGACAAATCGGGACTGCGGCCAGAATACCCGATCAAGTGATGTCAAGTCCTGCTCGATTAGCCATTCAGATAAAAACGCACTGAAGCTCCGAAACGCGCTTGATCGATAGGCCGGATCGGGATTGATCGATCCTTTGCTGCCGCCACCATCACGCGCGTAGCGGTAAGAGGAGTAAAGGCGCGCCAATGGATCACGTACCACGCTGAACGTTGGTAAGCCATCAATGCCCGCTGTATTGGGAAATTGATTATTACGACGGTTGTCAGACTGACGCATTTCCGCCAATGTAAAGTGTCCGACGCGACCTCGGTAAAGCGATTCACAGACGCTAGTGCCTGCAGCTTTAGGGATATGGATGAAGACGATACCCGCTTTACGGTATTTTCTGGCCGAACGCTTGCGGTATTGCTCCATGACAAGACGATCCCCAAGGGTTCGTCTCATCGTGTTCATGAGTTGAATCTTGCCTTGATATAGGGCGTTACCCATTGACAGCACGCACATAATCCATCGACTGCTTCTTGATGATTCGCGCTGGGCAGCCCACGGCTACCGAGTAATCGGGAATGTCATTGACGACGACGGTACCTGCACCGAGAGTAGCCCACTTGCCAATCTTGACGCCCGGAATCACGGTGCTGGCTGCGCCAATATTAGCGCCTTCTCCAACATTTACGTAGCCGCATAGCGTGACGTTTGGTGCAATGTGTGCGTAGTCACCGATCACACAATCGTGATCGATACTGCCACCTGTGTTTACGATGACGGCTCTGCCAATTCGCGTCTGTGCCTGAACCTTACTGCCATGAAAAATCAGAGTTCCTGCACCGATCGAAGCACTGGGTGAGATCAGCGCCGATGGATGAATGGCAGTACCAAGTGTTGGCGACAGTCGCAGAATGAGTTCGCTGCGTCGCTTGTTGTTGCCGATGCAGATCAGTCCGTTTTCATCATCTGGCAACGTGAGGTCAGGGTTTAGCGCAATGCCTGCCAATACATCACGATCCAGATATCGAGTCTTGTCAGGGTCGTCATCATAGAATCGGCTAATATCGATGTGATTGTCGTCAAGTACTTCTGCCGCTACGACAGCGATGCCACCCGTTCCGTAAATATACATGGCTACTCCTAGGCTGCGACAATGAATGTTTCGACGATGTCGCGATGCAGCATGCCGGCAACGTCCTTGGCAATACTCGTTAACCGGCCACAATGTTCCACATGCCACACCGCCTGATTGCGAATAACGTTGCCTGAAATCAATGGGCCAGTCACGATGAGATTCGGGGCTGCGCTGTAGTCGTCACCAACAACGAAACCGCGCCCCGACGAATTGACCGAACAGATTCCACGGTGGATCAGGTTTTCAATCAACTCACTCTGACGATCTCTCAGTGTCTGTGGCCCCATGCAGTTGATGATAACCGACAGCGAGTGAGGAAACGGCACAGCCTTGGAATGGCCGTTTGGCATGTAGTCGATCGTGGAGCCGTGTGCATCACAGGAGGTGATCTCCACAAACCGTCCGGCTACATGCTCTAACTTACCAAGCTTTTCCATTGAATCTGCCATGTTCAGGTA
>CAYGSW010000120.1:0-17338 GCA_964352535.1 uncultured Granulosicoccaceae bacterium
CGGCGGCTGGTGAACTCTGAATCCTAATATTTCGGGTTGACGGACTACTAGTGATCAATTTCAATTGCATACCTGTTTTGCAACAAAACAAATAATCCTGTCTTGGCCATCACACCGGTTTCCCGCTGGCACGCTTCACACTATCAACACCGTCCTTAAAAAATTAGCCGTCCTTTCCTTTGGCGCTGCCGCCAATCGAAAATTGGCTAACCGCTTCGCGACGCTCCCGCGGGAGCCTTTTTCTCAGACTTACCTCAAAAACTTACCAATACCCCACCAGCATCTCTCTCTTGCCAGGTGGCCCAGGTAGCTTGTCCACGCGCAAACCAGCTGCCAGCATTGCGCGGCGCACATGGCCTCTTGCAGAGTAGGTGCTAAGTCGCCCATCACGATCGAGTACGTTTGCCAGTTTTTCGATGAATTCTGCACTCCAGCACTCCGGGTTTGCATCGGCGCTGAAGGCGTCCAGGTAGATGGCGTGAAATTCGGTATTGCAGCTTGATTTAAAGCACGAGGCCGCTGCGTCGCACAGGTAAAGATGGACGTTGACTGTGTCTGATAATACGAAAGATGTGGGAACTGCGTGATCGAGGTTGTTTTTCCCGGACCCCGCTCCAGATAATTGTTCCGCTGGAACCGCTGGAACCGCCTGATCAACCATGGTAAGTAGTGCATCAAACAAACCAGGGGTGATTAGCAGTTCCTGATAAGCCAACGGTCGAATAACGTCGGCACAGGGCAGGTCATGTTCGAAGCTGTAGTAGTTGAGCCTGGCACGATGTGATGATGCAAGGTCTGCAGTCAGCAGTGCATTCAGGCCCACGCCAAACCCAATCTCCAGTACGTTTGTGGGCAAGCCTTGCCGCAGTCGTTCGCTAACGCCGCTGGCATCCAGAAACACATGGCGAGCCTCGGTGAGCGCGCCGTTGATAGAGTGGTAAGTCTGGGAATAACGTTCGCTATCGAGTGTGTGCGAACCATCGTCTGTGAGTTTGCGTCCGGTGAGTCTGGGCATAGTGCTCACGCAAACGGGTTGCTGGCAATCCAGCTCAACAGCCTGACAAACGCTCTCGCAGTCTGTTTATCCGATCAAAGTAGGCTTTTGAGCTACGTGGCATAGGTACTCGTGCGCGTGCGATCCAGTTGATCAGGTTGCGCCCGGCCACCAGGGTCTTCTGGGCTTCTTCCATCACGTATTGGCATTCGCGGGTGCAATTGGGTTGGATATGAGGTTGCACTGAGGCCAGCGTTTCTCCGGCGGCTACAAAACGAGGCCAGATGTCGAAGATGTGCACATCTGATTTAATCGTTTCGCACTCGTGCCTGGCCGCAGTGGCGTAGCTGTCAATCAAGGGCGCAATGTCTGAGAATTCGGGGCGGGCACAGAAGGTTTCCTTCATGACATCGGCCAGTTTGTCGATGCTGGCCATGGCCTGCGCCACTTTGATGAAGCGTGATTCGTAATAGGCTGTGATGGGCAGGGTGAAGGCGCGAAACGGCTCTCCCCACACTTCGTCTATACCTTCTTCGCCGCTGAAATGTTTCACTTCCATGCCAAGTTCGAGCGCTTCCTTGAAATAGTCGCCACAAGAGCGCATGAGTTCATTATCGCGGCTGATGCGGACGCCTTTTTCCTCAAGCTCGACCACCGCGGTAAAGATATCGGTAGCCCGGTTGAACAGGGCGCCCGCCAGCATTGCGGCGTTGACGCGTTTCAATGCCGGGTCTGTCTGGTTGTTGTAGAAGGTGCGTGCTGTATCCAGTCGATCACCCGGGGTGTTGATTCCGGGTTCGGTATGGTGGAAAGCGCGGCGGGTAAGGTTGTCGATCAGCGTCTTGCGCGAGGCCAGTGATTCAGACAGCGGCTCGTAATAGCGAACCCAATAGCCATGGTAGTAAACATACTCAGCACCATCTGCCGTTCGCCGTGAGCCGTTTTCCAGCTCGGGCGTCTGCATCAGGACGTTGGGTTTGTAAGACTTTGCGGGGCGGCTGGTAGCCTGAACTAATGGCATTGAACACCGATGTAACTACGTAGTTGGGCGAAGTATAACGAGATGGAAAGGAAAAACTGGGCGTTGCCCTGAACAATTCACCATCGCTTAACAATCGGGTGGTTGCAAGAGTGGGTCCTTTACTGCATGCAGTATGTAATCATCGGGAATTAAGCAACTGATAAATCGAGGTTTAGTTGACTTTTGAGGTGCGTGACCAGCGTCACAGAAAAATATTTATTACCGTTTTTTTTCTGTCACATATCAGCTGTGCATAGCAGAACAAATCAGTCTGATTTTTTACGGATTAATGCCCTTTAATCACTGAATCAGCCATTGAGTACTTTCAAGCCGACAAGTGAAGCAGACATCTAGCGAAGCAGATTTCTTCTGTGTACACAGCTGAATTATTTTCGGACAGCTGCATTTGCAGACAGCTGCGCGATCACCACGGCACGCAATGGGCGTGGATACCCTTCCACGGTCATCGACGGGTTTTTCGGATCCAGCGCTTGTTCCAGGGAATAGGAGGTCATCCACTGGGTGGCGCGTTGCTCGCGTCGGCTGGTTGTCGTGACATCAACCACTCTGTGAGATTCGAATCCTGCGTGTTCGATCCATCGACACAATCTGGCAACCGTTGGAAGCTCATAAATGTTGCGCATGTTGGCATAGCGATTATCGATGGTCAGTGAATCGTCGGTTTCGCCGGGTATCACCAATGTCTCCAGCACCAGTTCCCCGTGATTGCTCATTGTCATGGCAAGTTCACGCAAATGCTGATCGGGATCGCGACGGTGGTAGAGCACACCCATCGAAAAGACGGTGTCGAAGCTTTTCATTGTTGTGGGCAATGCTTCCATGGGCAACGGTAGCAGTTGCACACGAGCATCCTGAATGAAATGCTGAGTGGCCTCAAACTGTTTGACGTAAAGCAGACTGGGATCAATGCCCAGCACAGTGTCTGCACCTGCATTGCGAATGCGCCATAGGTGATAACCGCTGCCACACCCGACGTCCAGAACAGTGCGGCCCCCTAACGGGCTTAGATGAGAGGCAAGCCGATCCCACTTCCAATCGGAACGCCACTCGGTGTCGATGAACACAGGACCGAAACTAAACGGACCTTTGCGCCATGGCATGAGGCCTTCCAGCGCTTTTTGCAAAGTCCTGCGACCATCTTCCTCACAGGCATAGTCAATGCATACGGCACCTTCAACAATACTGAACGGGCAGGGCGCTGTGGGTGGCAGTTGATCCACCGCTGCCGCCCAGCCTGGTAGATGGCCATGCTTAAGCGCGTGGCCGCGTGCATTGACAGCTGTAGCCAATGCGTGAGCATAAGGTGCCAGCGGTGTGCCTTGCAATGCATTGATGAAAGTCTGACTGTCAAAGGTATAAGTAGACACAATAACTCTCAGGGACGCATACGCGGACGCAGACGCAGAAAAGAATCAGTGAGCATCGGGCTCACCTCGTAAAGACAGTCAATGAAGGCAAGCAATCAATGAGACTGCTAGCAACTGATGAGACCGCAAACAACCAATGAGACTGCAGACAACCAATGAGACCGCAAACAGCCAATGAATGAGCGCGAGATCAGGATTTTATAGCAATCAGCGAAGCAAAATTAAAACACTGAAACCAGACGCTGACGTGCGAGAACCCTGCGTTTAACAGGCGATTGTGGTGTGTGGTTAATGTGTCCGGAACCAGCACGTTTTCCAGTGCTGTGCGCTTTTGGCTGATCTCCAGATCCGAATAACCATTGGCACTCTTGAAAGCGTGGTACATGTCAATGTGCAGCTGGTTAACGACAGGATCAGAAAAACACACCTTCTCACTCAGGATGAGCACGCCACCGGGTTGCAATGCGGTGGCGATCTTTGCCATCAAAGCCTTACGGGCAACGACATCAACAAATTGCAGCGTGAAGTTCATGGCCACCACCGATGCATTGTGCAGTGGATGTGCTTCCAGATCGGCTTCGTGTATGTAGATGGGTACGGCACTGTGCTGCGTACTTTTCGTGCTGTGATTGATTGAATCACCTGCAGCCTTATTGGAGGTCTCAGTGGTGGAGGTCTCAGAGTTGGAGGTCTCAGAGTTGGAGGTCTCAGAGTTGGAGGTCTCAGAGTTAGAGGTCTCAGAGTTAGAGGTCTTAGCTATTGAAGCTTTCCCGATAGGGTGACTGTTAACTGATGCGCCATCGTCTGATGCGCCATCGTTTTCCTGTGCGCCAGCGTTTTCGCTGCCAGAAGCAGATTCCCGTATCAATCGGCGCGAAGCTTCCACCATGGCCGATGAATTATCCACGCCATGAATCTCGCACCCCTGAGTTTGCGAAGGCGCACAGTATCTCAAGGCATCACGCATGGAAATCGCCGTGGCACCCAGTGATGAACCCAGATCATAGAGGTGGGTGTTGGGTTGCACGTAGCGACTGGCCAGCAGTGCGGACTGGGTGATGATGGATTCATAGCCCGGCACCGATCGCCTGAGCATGTCAGGAAAGACATCGACAACAGACTGGTTGAATTTGAAGCGTTCGATATCACCCAGTGGGCTTGAGAACAGGGAGTCTTTGGTGTTCATGCAAGGTATTATCCCACGCCTGCTCGCAAGCTTTGTCCCTGATCTGCATGAACAGCCATTCCGCGTCGTCCGAGTTCTGGTCCGGCGCTCGAGACACCATTCCCGTCATTGTCGGTGCCGTACCGTTCGGCATCATTTTCGGTGCGCTGGCAATCAATGCCGGATTGTCAGTAGTGGCCACGTTAGGTATGAGTCTTATTGTATTTGCAGGCTCATCGCAGTTCGTAGCGGCAGGTCTGGTGGCGCAGGGTGCGGGTCTGCTGGTCATTGTGTTCACCACGTTCATCGTTAATCTTCGCCATGCCTTGTATTCGGCGTCCATCGGGCCTTACCTATCCGGACAATCCCAGGGTTGGTTATTGCCGTTGGGATTCTGGTTGACTGATGAGACATACGCTGTGGTGGTGCAGCGATATGCCCGGGATGATGGGTCATTGAACAAGCATTGGTATCACTTCGGATCATCGCTTGCGATGTATGCTAACTGGCAGCTTTGTACTGTTATTGGCATTGTCGCCGGTACTCAACTGCAAGGGATGGCAGATTGGGGACTGGAGTTCGCTATGGTAGTGACGTTTATCGGCATTGTGGTGCCATTGCTTCGAAACATGCCCAGGGTGCTGTGTGCTGTTGTTGCCGGTGCCGTGTCCTTGTGGCTGCATGAATGGCCCAACCAGATCGGCCTGATGGTGGGCTCTATCGCAGGCATTGTTATCGCCATGCTGGTGGATTCTGGCGATGGCAAACACCGACATGCATCGCCTGAAGAGGATTTACCTTCATGAGCTACTGGCAGGAACTGGTCCTGATTCTGGGCATGATGGCAGTAACCTTTGGGGTGCGTTATCCGATCCTGGCACTCAGTGGCCGGGTACAAATGCCACCCTGGTTGGTCAGAGCCCTTGGCTATGTGCCCGTGGCTGTGCTCAGTGCCATCACGGTGCCGATCATGCTGGCCCCTCAAGGCGAGCTTGCATTGACTCTTGACAATGAATATCTGATCGCTGGCGTTGCGGCTATTGTATTCGCAGGATTCACTCGCCACTTGCTGTGGACTATCGTGTTGGGAATGAGCTTGTTTCTGGCGCTACGTTTTCTTGTGTAGCGCCAGATGGTGTCGAACCCTGCAATATCGGCGGAGTCCGATAGATAATGTTGTTCACAGTGCTCTCTGCTCACTGCATAGTGCACTGGCTGGCAGGGACGGGCCCCTTATTCAGCTGACTTGTATTTAGCTGACACGTTCACCCAGCGTGTTGTACAAGGTGTTCATCAGCTCTTCTGTGGTACTCCAATCAATACAGGCATCAGTGATCGAGACGCCATACGCAAGATCGGCTGGGTCTTTCAACGACTGATTGCCCGCGTTCAGGTGTGATTCAAGCATGATGCCGATGATGGATTCATTGCCGTCTGCCAGCTGTGCAGCCACATTCCTGGCAACCAGAGCCTGACGCTTGTGGTCCTTGTTGGCGTTGGCGTGTGAGCAATCAATCATGATGCGTTTTGGCAGCTTCGCAGATTCCATCGCTTCTTCGGCTAACGCGACATTCACTGAATCGTAGTTGGGGCCCCTGCCTCCACGCAAAATGATATGACCGTAGGCGTTACCACGCGTTTTTAACACCGTGGCCTGGCCCTTCCCATCAATACCCAGAAAACTGTGAGGGTTGGCCGCGGATTGCATGGCATTGATTGCCACATCCAGACCACCGTCTGTGCCATTCTTGAAGCCAACAGCCGTGGACAGTCCGCTGGACATTTCACGGTGTGTTTGCGACTCGGTGGTACGTGCGCCGATGGCAGACCATGTGAACAGATCAGACAGGTATTGTGGGCTGATGGGGTCGAGTGCTTCAGTACCTGTTGGCATACCCTGTTCTGCCAGCCAGACGAGTAGTTCGCGAGCTTTCGACAAACCGGTTTCAATATCAAAGCTGTCATCCAGATGTGGATCGTTGATCAAGCCTTTCCAGCCGACCGTAGTGCGAGGTTTTTCAAAGTACACCCGCATGACCAGCTCGATTCGATCGGCTACCTGCTCACGCAGTGC
Source organism: uncultured Granulosicoccaceae bacterium (assembly GCA_964352535.1). GTDB lineage: Bacteria > Pseudomonadota > Gammaproteobacteria > Granulosicoccales > Granulosicoccaceae > Granulosicoccus. The sequence goes on from CAYGSW010000120.1 coordinate 6,643, forward strand.
CAGCAACTTACTCGCATATTCTTTGGCAGCCTCAACATCATGAATGGAGCAGGGCCCGACCACTGCCAACAGTCGCTTGTCATGACCGTCCAGAATAGCTTCGACGTTTGCACGTCCGGCTTCCACAGTCTGTGTCGCTGCTTCAGAACGTGGGTACCGTTGCCGAAGTTGGTCAGGCGAAATCAGGGTCTGCTCGCTCAGAATATTCGTGTTGGAAAGCGGGCGATTTAATTGGGATACGGCGGATGTTGTACTCATTGCGGAACTTGCGCTGATGCGACTTTAACTAGAAAGGTTGACAACGGTACACTGGACTGTCGCAAATGTCTAAGCGTGCTTTTCTGCCATATCGAGCGGTCTGATGGCCGGTTCACCGCGGCCTCTGGCATCAGTTACCTTTCTTTTTTCGATTATCGACATGGCATTGCGAAGGGCATGAGCAACTTTCTTGTAGTGTTGCTCTATTCGGACTCTCTCTGCACGCTCTCTTCGCGCTAGTTTTTCGGCTTGTTTCTGAGAGGTTCTGGCATCGCGCATGATTTTGATGGCATCGCGCGTAAGGATGCGAGTCCGTTCATGCGCTTTCCTTTCAGAATTTATAGCGGCTTGTTGTGCTACCACCAGTTTCTGCAGCCTACCCTTATCTCTACGCAGCGACGCTACCAGCTCCTTGATTTGGGGGGTGCTGAGGCTCTCCAGACCAGACAAGGGAGTGGACGTATTGGCCAGTGCCGTGTGATTAGCAACCTGTGTGTCCCGACTTTTCCTTATCTTGTCTTCAGGATCCTCTAACTCTGGTGAGACGATGTCTGATTCATCCAGCTCAACGGACTGTACCAGGTTAGATACTTTGCGCATCTGCGCCTGTATTTCGACATCAACATCTCCCCGATGTCCAACAGATGTGGAAACGCCTGGCCTGGTGGACGTATTGACTACCGCTTCCTGCTCATTGCCAACAACCGGCTTCTGTTCGGCGCTCTGGATAATGGCCGCTTCGGAACCACTGCGATTTTTTACATATCGTCGTGACATCAACCGGTGCGCTACCAGGAAGGGCAGCATCAGCATTGCAATAACAACAATACCCTGAACGAGAGGCTTCAGTAGGTGCACCGGCCATATGATGGTGATCAACGTGGCCAGTAACATTGCCACGATCAGGACGCGTCCCAGATAAACTCGCCTGCGCCGTCGGCTCCACCAGCTGTCGGGAAGTGACAAGTCTTTTTCGAATATAGGGAAAAAAACGACTAGGGCGAATGCAAGCAGCGGTAAGGCAAAGATCTGGTATTCCAACATTTAGACGACTACATCCCGGTAAGCGAATTTTGAGTTATCGAAAGCCACTGGACCAGCGGGCCGGCAATACCTTTCAGCGATTACGGCACATAATAGTACGCTAGCTGTCCGGCATTTAGGGGGTGAGCCTATGACGATCCAGTCAAAAAATGTGACGAACATCCAAATAATTGTGAACTCTGAACCCGTTATCGATGAAAACTTCGCGTGCTTCTGCCAGGTTTTGAGCAGACACTTTTTCTCCAACGACACATCTACATTATACACGATTCCTGGGTTTAGCTTCCAGGTCAACGTTCGACACGTTTAGCGTTCTACAAGCATGAGTCCGTTCGGCGTGGTTGATAACGCTACTGATCCATCCAGCAAAGCCGCCAGCTCCTCACCCAGCAAAGGATCACGCCAGCCGCGCAGGGCACTTCTGCCATCACCTGTCACCATTTTCTCAAGCAGTTTTTGTGGGGCCAAAAGACCTGCGGCAATGTTCAGATCGAATGCGCGCTGATGGACCCAGGCATTCAGCAGTTGCACTTTGGCCAGGTTGGCCGCATTGAGTTTCTGCTTTTTGGCAAACGGTGATACCGGCTCGGGTGTGGCACCTTTGCCGTTCTTTATAATGCTGAGAAGCTCTTGCCCGAAACGATCGCGTGCTTTTCTGTCAAGGCTGCGGATGTGCTCCAACTCTTTGTCGTTGTCCGGACGTTGCTGTGCCAGGCTCAGCAATACGTCATCCTTGAGTAGCCAGTTGCGCGGCTGATTGATCTCTCGCGCCTTTATCTCACGCCATTTGGCAAGCTGTTGAATGATCGCCAGTGACTCACCTTTATAGCGTTGAATGTTGCGGATTTTCTTCCAGCGTTCGCCCGCTGGCTGGTCGTATTTTTCAGGTTTTTCCCATTCGGCGAATTCAGGCTTAAGCCAACTGAGCCGTCCCAGATCGTCCAACTGTTTGTGCATATCCACGTACAACTGCTCCAGATACACCACATCATCCAGTGCATAGCGTATCTGGTTGGCCGGTAGCGGTCTGCGTGTCCAGTCGGCCCGAGTGTGGGTTTTGGCCAGCTCGATCCCAAGATGTTCGTTCACCAGATTGCCGTAGCCTATCTGCTCGCTGTAGCCAAGCAGTGGCGCTGCCACCTGGGTATCGAAAATGGGCTTGGGAACCGCGCCGCACAGCAGGTAGAAGATTTCGAGATCCTGCGAGGCGGCATGGAAGACCTTGGTCACGCGCTCATCCATCAGCAGGGTCACCAGTGCCGACAGATCCTTGATCGCCATGGTATCTATGCAGGCAAGCAGTTCTTCGTGCTTGACCTGTACCAGACACAGTTCCGGACGATAGGTGCGCTCACGTAGAAATTCGGTATCGATCGCGATATACGGCCGCTCTCTTAATGCTGTACAAAGTTGCTCAAGGGCCTCGCTGGTATCGATATACAGGTGTTCAGACATGTTTGTTCACGGGTTGTATGGGTCTAGCGGTGGGAGGTCAGCGGTTGAGGGTCGGCGGTGGAAGGTCAGCGGTGGAAGGTCAGCGGTGGAAGGTCGGGCTGGTATTACGTCAACGCCAATTTTTTTGCTGCGATCAGGTCTTTGCAGTAAATCAGGTCTTTGCAATAATTTAGACTGTATAGCAATTAGTGGGTTGATGGCATGAGTGAGATTACATCGAAACTCGGGTGCCCTCTAAAAGGAAAACGAATAGAACAGATCCGCGGCATTCTCCTGTATGCCTGTTGCCGCTTCCAGGTACAGTTTTTTCGTCAGTTCATAGCGCAGATACAAGGTGTTTTCAGAGTCGAATACACCACGGCCATAGCGCAGCAACAGACGATCGTTGAGCCTGCCACTGACAATCAATTCTGTGTTGTCGCCACTGCCGCGAGTCTCCAGTCCGAACTCCTCAACGCCCAGCTTGCTGGCAACGCCACTGCCAAAGGTTTTTCCACCTCGCACGGCCAATGCAAGTGCCGCTGTGGCCAGCAAGTCTGCCTCCTGATCGCTGGCTTCATTGATATCGCGACCCAGGACCACGTATGACAGAATTGCATCCTGTGATTTGTCAGAAGGTTCGGTAAACAGCGTAATCTCCGGTGAAGCCACGGTGCCTTGAATACGCAGACCTGCGGTGCGTGTGGGTTCTTCGTTTTCAATCTCGCGCACAGCATCGATAGCCAGACGAGTACCGTCCACTGGCCCGACAAACAGCACTTGTCCTTCGGCTTTGAGATCCTGTCCGTATTGCTTGTAGATGCCATCGACAACGCGAATTTCACCGCCCAGCTGTGGTGGGCGGGCACCGCGAATTCGAACGTCCATGTCGCCTGTCAGATTGGCCGTGAGTCCATAAGCTGACAAGTTGACATCCTCACCGAGTGATACATCAAGAGCCACCTGCAGATTCTGGCTTGTTGCCGCAACCTCTTCGGGTGCTTGCTCCTCGATATCTTCGACGATAATTACATCGCTGGATACTGTTGAGGCACCTTCCGGCAGTTCTTCAACGTCGATGATGGCCTGTGGAATACGGATGTTTCCGGTGACAGAGATGCGACGTGCACTGGCTGCGATCTGGATGTCATGATTAACGGTGGATTCCTGAACCGGGTCACTCTGGATGTTGAGATTTTCACCTTTCAGATTGACCTCTGCGTTCCATCGCCGGGGATCCAGCGTGCCGCGCCCATCCAGCGCTATCTGCCCATCATTGCTGAGAATCTGTCCATCGAGCGATACACTTTGACCAGCAATACGAGCAGTAATTCGTCCACCGGTTATCGGCAAAGGGAGAATTTCAGCACGCAGAACGGGCGCGTCCAGCTCCAGCGTCCCGTTGTATTCAGGGGCGTTGAGTTTGCCAGCCAGTTTGCCCTGTGCGCTGATGGTGCCAGACACTTCGTCAAAGTCTGGAAGAAACGCTTCGGCAATGCTCAACTGTAAACCTTGCAGATCGATGGCGCCATCTATGCCGCTGTCCGGATCCGAGGGGTCAAGTTGAACATCAATCTGCGCTGTGCCTAATGTCTGTGAAACCAGCGTAAGATCAGCCCGAGCATCTGTTGGCGTGGCATTGACATTCAGTTGGATATTTTCATACGCAACTGATAAAGGATCGCCGAGTGCATCCTGCGTTTGAACCTGCGCATCGTTCAAGATGGCAGACACAACCGCTCGTTTATCATCCGGACCGGCATCACCCCAACTAAGCTCCACAGTAGCGCCTAGCTGGCCGGCCGCCGTGGTTCCATCAGGCAGAAACTCGTTTAACTGCTCCAGGGAATACTGGTCAAGTATCAGGGTTGTCCGCCCGGTAGGTGCATTGGTGAATTCATCTTGCAGGCACAGCGTTGAGGCATCAGACAGGCTCCAGCAATGGGGGGATACGCGGGCGCGTTGTTCAGCATGATTCCATCGAATACCGGCAGGATCCCTGAGCTTGAGTTGATGGGCAGGAAGCGTTGCCTGCAACATGTCCAGTGCACCGTTCCAGTCAAAAGCGTCATTGAGAGCACCGGCCAACACGAGATCGACGGCGGTGTCTTGTGGGCCGCGTGTGCTGAGCGTGAGCTGGTGATCAAGGCGCTCACCTGTCAACGACAAGGCTGCATCACGCACTGTGTTCTCTCCAAAGCGTACCGTATCGACACTGACTTCCAGTGCGCTGTTTTCAACGAACAGTTGTGCAATATCGCCCTTGATTGCAAGGGAACGTACCAGGATGTCATTGAAGCGTAATACATCGGCACTGGCGTCCACATTGATGTCAGGATTCAACACGTCACCGTTTACTGCAAGTGTGGCTTCAAACCCGCCGGCAAGGCCTGGCAGGAAATTCTGCAACTGAGGCAGCTTGATATCAGCTTGCAGGTCGATACCTTCGCTCACCACACCTTGCGCCTTCAATTGGTTTTTGTCATTGTTCAAGATGAAACGCTCGATGAACCACACATCGTTCAAACCCTTTGACAGCTTTGCATCCAGGTAAAACGGCAGTTCCCTGAGCTCTCCGTCAATCACGGCCTCGTTGAGTTTGAGTGACCATCGGCCGTCCCGCACGACGCCAGACGCGTCGAAATCGCCATTGAGCTGACCTTTCAGATCCGGCATGTGCAGCGATGGGTCCAGATTTTCCAGTCGCCACCGTGTACTCCAGACCATCGGCTGATCCAGCGAGACCAACGCATTGCCGTTGGCTGAACCACCAAGCGTATCCATGTTGATACCGGGGACAGTTATGCGTTCAGGATTCGCAAGGCCATTTATGGTGATGCCGGTGTCTGGAACCTGCTCGCCAGACAATTGGCTCTCTATGGAGAATGTGTAGTCTTTGATGTCACCGCTTGCAGCAATGCGTGTATTTTGCGCAAGGATCTGTGAGCGCGAGCTGATTGGCCAGCCCAATGCGTCACTGACGATAACTATGTCTGCTGGCAGCGCAGGTTCAAGCGGTTGCACGGTTGCGGTGATATTCACCTGGGCAAGTCCACTGATTTGTGTGTCTATTGCAAGATTGGCAAGCGACTGGGTGAACGAGGCTTCCACACGAAGCGGCTGATTGCCATCACCCTCAGGTACCGAATCAGGCAGGACATCATCGGCACTCACAGCCAGAGACAGATCAAGCGGGTAGTCACCTTGCAGATCGATTTTTCCTGTTAGCTGTGTACTGAACTGCTGGTATTGCAGCGCTACCTCATCAAGTAAGATTGTGGATTGACTGACACGCACACTGAGTCGTACGTCTTCGATAGTCTGCGCCGGGGCTTCGTCGGGAGGTTGAAATCGCAGCGTCTCGATCGTGATATTGCTGATGTCAACATCGATTGGAAGCACAATCTCGGGCAGGGCGATTGCATTTTCTCTGGCGGCTTGCGCAGGTTTCTCCTCTGTTGCGAAGCTTGAAAACGCAAGTGTCTCTATGTGGATGTTATCCAGACAGAATTTTTTTTCAAACAGGCAGCCCAGACGCCAATCCGACTGCAACTGCGAGATCTGAACATCCATGGCTTCATTGCTGAAACGGATGCTTTTTGCCTGCAGGCCATCGCGCAGGTTGCCGCTGGATTCGGAAATGCTAAGGCCGGGTACATGCTCATTGGCCAGTTCGGTTACACGGCTAAAGCCTGCATCCGTGCCCGCTAGCCATGTCAGTAGGCCGACTACAACGAGGGTCAGCGCAAAGAGTATAACTAGCAGCCAGAAGGCGAATCGACCGAGACGCCATGGCCAGGAGCGTTTTGGTTTTGCTGTCGCTACGCGCTTGCTCCTAGCGTCTTTGGGCTGTTTTTGATGATGGTCCACAGGATCTTCAGGGGCTGAGGAGGCGCCTGGTGTGCTTTCAATAGACATTACAAGTCAGGCCCCAATGACAGGTGTACGCGGATATCATTACCGTCGTTGTCGCTGATGGGCGTGGCAATGTCGATGCGAAAAGGCCCAACGGGCGATTGCCAGCGAACGCCAAAACCTGCACCTACGCTATAGCCAGTATCAAAGTTGTTGAAGGCACGTCCGGCATCGCTGAACAGTGCAGCGCTCCAGCGATCAAGAAAGCGATAGTTATATTCCAGATTCAGTACCTCAAGGTAGCGTCCACCGACGGCTACGTCATCAGGATTACGCGGTGAGATGTCGCGAAAGGCAAAGCCTCGTATGGTGCGATCACCACCCACAAAGAACCTCTCCGAGGTGGGCACACGTTCAAAATCGTTTGACTCTATCGCCCCATATTGAACGGTGGCAATAATGGTGTTCCTGTCTGAAATAGCGCGCAAGTAACGAAACCTGCCAACAGATTTGAGAAAATCGATATCGGATACAAATTGCTTTGAGCCACCCAGTAACTGGAAGCTGACTGACTGCCCCCAGACGGGAAAGGGTGCACCTTTACTGCGGCTGCGGCTATAGCTGAAGCCGGGCAACAACAGATCGATCGTGTTCTTTTCCCCGCCTGCCTCAAATCGCTCCCGTTGCCAGCGAATGAACAGTGATTCAATCCATTCGGTACGTGTGCGTGATACACGTTGAAAGTTCAGCGTACTTAAAAAACTCTTTGTGTCTCCCAGTTCATCATTCTTCAGACCATATTCGATGCCCCAGTAGTTGACCAAAGGTTCCTTGCTACGCGGAATACGATAGGCAAAGCTTGCACTTTGCACATCACGAGACAGGGATAGACCAGCCTCGGCTGAATGACCGTGCCGGTTTATCAGAGGTTTACCCCACGTCAGTTTGGTTCGGGCTTTGGTATCTGTGGAAAAACCAACGCCTATCGAAACCTGATTGAGTTCCTGCTGGGTTAAATCAACGGTAATGGGTATGGTTTTTCCGTATCGAGGATCAATCAGAGGGCGAACTCTGACACTTGAAAAATACCCGCTGCTTTGTAAGTTCTGTGTCAGTTCGCCCACCAGACTTGCCTGATACGGGTCGCCGGTCTCGAAAGGTACCCATCGATTCATGAAGGTATTGCTGAAGGTTCGTTGCTTGAACTGGATTTGTCCAAATGTGAATCGCTCGCCTGCGGTTGCGATCAGTGTAATGTCGGCTGAACTGGTGCGGCGGCTGACCTTGACCTGTGCGCTGGAAAACTCGAAATCGAAGTAGCCGATATCCTGAGCCACTGTTGCAAGCGATGATTTTGCAGACTCATAGCTTGCCGATACAAACACGGTGTCTTTGGCTAGCTGACTACGGACCTCAGTAAGGATCTCTGAAAAATCACGATCGCTTTCGTCTGTACCAGTCACCTGAACGTCCACATTGCGGATCCGGACGGGCGCATTGGGTGTCACGCGAATGGTTATTTGTGTGATTTTTTCTGCGGTCTGTTTTTCCGCGCTGTCGTTGGCCACCTGTTTCCCGATCTGAGAGGCATCGGATGGCCCGGCAATAGCATTGCCGGCTTTTTCAGTCTGTTTGCCTGCGCTTTTGTCTGCTTCTGTCGCATCCAGTTGTGTCACGGATACCGATGCCTGAGCTGAATAATAGCCGTAGGCACTCATTGCCGAGACCACTTGCTCTGGCAAATTGTCGATGTAGCGGCGGAACTGACGGGCCTGTTCGCGTTCGGGTGGTTGAGCCACCAGCAGACGTATGTTGTTGGCGAGCTCACCTTCGACGCCCTCGATGATCAGTACCGAGCGCGCATGACTTGTGCCTGCGCACAATGCCGCAACAAACGCCAGGATCAGTGCTATACAGCGCAGTGCATGGGCGTTTCGGACGCGCAGGTCCACGTCAGCAATATCCGCGCTGTGTAAGTGATGGAGCATGGGACACGTTGTTGGTGGCAGACCTGCTGTGTTCGGTCGTCTTGACTGTGTAAAAGACTATGCAAGAGGTGTACGCAGTTTGAGGGTAATGTCGTTTCAACGTCGTCTTTGGTGCATTGTTCAATAAGTGATGGGTTCGTTGAGCTGTTTGCTTCAGATGAAATTCTGCAACAAACAGAGCTACATCAAGTATGGACGGTAAGTATCCTCCATAGTTCGGTAATTTCTGAGGGTTTGTAAAAGTTGCAAATCTACAGTGCAAGAATTCACATGATGGCTGGAGTGTGCACAGCAAGCGCTTTCGCTGTCAGAGCGAGCCCATTGTAGGTTTGTTATATTGTGTTGATACGATCCGTCCGTGACTTCCTGCCAGCCGGATTGCCATGGCTGGGTGGGGCGCGTGGAGACGCTCAGGGATCACATTCGTCCGGATATTTTGCAGCCCATTCGGCAAAGCCGCCATCCAGACTGTAAACCTCATCGAAACCTTTTTCGGCAAGATAGGCCCCAGCGCTCTGGCTCATGTTGCCGTGGTAGCAACAGACAATTAGCGGCACAGTGGTATCAGTGTCGTTGATAAAAGACTGAACCACTGAGTTATCCATGTGTATGGCATCACACATATGCCCAGCCTTGAAACTCTCTTCATCACGGATATCAACGATGTTGACTGTTCCATCGATGATCATCCTATAGGCGTCATCAGAGCTGATGCGTGCATAGCGTGACATGTTTATCCTGATGCTGTCGTTGTGTTTACGTTATTGTACCGCCTCCGAACGCCTCTGGTTCTTTGGTGGACAGTAAATGTAGAATGCGAATTGATAAAACAGTGAAACAACACCGCCTGTGAATTGTGACATTACCGATCCTCCTGCCGCCCACGGAAAGCCGGTATTCACGGCCATGCTGAAAACGCAGCCTGCAGACTTTCGTGTAGATGAAGCGTTGGATATCGAGCTCGACGGTGTGGGCGAACACCTGTATCTGCAGATAGAAAAGACAGCGATGAACACCGATGAGGTGGCAACCCTGATTCAGGCATGCTACTCGGCGTCATCGGCCGATGTGGGCTTGTGCGGATTGAAGGATCGGCACTCGGTGTCCACGCAGTGGATCAGTGTGCGTACACCTGAGGGCGTATCGCGTTTTGAAGAGCTGGTGAACAACTTCAATCAGAAGCAGCTAGCACAGTGGGGGCAGACTGATGGGTATGTGAAATCGATGCGCATACTCGTGAGTGGGCGGCATGCTCGCAAGCTAAGACGTGGCGCACATGAAAGCAATCACTTTGTTATCACTCTGCGAGATGTTCAGAGCGTTAACAATAACGCGATGGATTTAACAGAGGCTACAGATCCTGTAGCAAGCTTTGTTACGAATGTCGACGATAACCTTGCCGCGGCGGTTGCAACACGAATCAGCATAATTAATAGACACGGTTTCCCCGCATACATCGGAGCGCAGAGATTTGGCCGCGGTGGTCAAAACCTGCAACGAGCACAACGCTGGTTCAACACTCCGCGCAAGAGAACATCACGTCAGCAGCGCAGCCTTTGGCTATCAGCGGCAAGAAGCGCGCTGTTCAATTGTGTGTGTGCAGCGCGTGTCCGGGATGGCAGTTGGGATCAGCTTCTGGATGGTGAGCCTGCCGTGCTCAATGGCACCCGCAGTTTCTTCACTACACACTCCGAGCCATCGCTTCAACAGCGTTTACGTGAATTTGATATTCATCCCAGTGCTCCGTGGTGGGGACGCGGTGAATCGCCATCTCAAGGCAGCTGTGCGGATTTTGAAAAGCGGCAGCTCGAACCCTATAAAAGCTTGTGTGCAGGTCTTGAAAAGGCCGGGTTGACTCAGGAACGACGTGCGCTTCGAGCCTGTGCTGCGCCTGTTGCGCATCGCTGGCCGGCCGATGACGTACTGGAACTGCAGTTTTCTCTAGCGCCCGGCGTGTTTGCCACCAGCTTGCTACGTGAATTGTGCATCGTTAACGAACCGACACGCTGAGGTGCTGTGGCACTGCCAATGTGGACAAGCCCTGGCGGCAGCGAGTGTCTATTAGGAGCTTGTCCGAGAATAACGATCGAAGCGAAAGTGTGAGAGTTCGAGTCAGA
>CAYGSW010000121.1:0-17246 GCA_964352535.1 uncultured Granulosicoccaceae bacterium
ACAACTATTCACCTCAATTGACACGAAAATCTGACTCAAAATCTCACACCCTCGCGGGGCCGCCTTCGGTATCGATCGTTATTCCCGGACAAGCTCCTAGGTGATTATCTGGCAGGAAGCAGCCGCAATTGCCAATACGCACACCATAAAGTGCTAGCTTCAGATCTTACGGCAGATCAAGTCCCAGAGACGACCAGATCTCATCCACTCTGGTTTTCACCGCCTCACTCATGACAATAGGCTCACCCCATTCCCTATCGGTCTCTCCCGGAAGCTTGTTGGTTGCGTCCATACCCATTTTTGAACCCAGACCTGACACCGGTGAGGCAAAGTCCAGATAATCGATAGGTGTATTTTCTATCAGGGTTGTGTCTCTGGCAGGATCCATTCGCGTCGTTATTGCCCAGATGACATCTTCCCAGGAGCGAGCATTGACATCGTCGTCAACGACAATCACAAATTTGGTGTACATGAATTGGCGCAAAAAGCTCCAGACACCCATCATTACGCGTTTCGCGTGGCCGGGATACTGCTTCTTCATGCTCACAACTGCCATCCGGTATGAACATCCCTCCGGTGGCAGATAGAAATCTGTAATTTCCGGAAACTGTTTTTGCAGTATGGGTACAAACACTTCATTCAAGGCTACGCCAAGAATCGCTGGCTCGTCCGGTGGCCGGCCGGTGTACGTTGAGTGATAGATGGGATCTTTTCGATGAGTCACTCGCTCAACGGTAAACACCGGAAATTCATCTACTTCATTGTAGTAACCCGTGTGATCACCAAAAGGACCTTCAGGTGCTGTTTCACCGGGGTAAAGAAAACCCTCCATTACAAATTCTGCTGATGCAGGTACCTGAAGATCAGACAACTGAGCTGTCGCCAGCAATGTACGTTCGCCTCGCAGCAGGCCAGCAAATGCATGCTCTGACAAGCTGTCTGGCACAGGGGTCACGGCGCCCAGTATCGTCGCAGGATCAGCCCCCAGGGCAACGGCAATCGGAAACGGCTCTCCCGGATGAGTTTGCTGCCATTCTCGAAAATCCAGCGCCCCACCACGGTGACTTAGCCAGCGCATGATCACTTTATCTGGACCGATAACTTGCTGTCGATAGATGCCCATGTTCTGGCGCTTTTTGTGGGGTCCCTTGGTGATTACCAGTCCCCAGGTGATCAACGGCCCTGCATCACCGGGCCAGCACGTCTGCACGGGTAGTTTGCCAAGGTCCACATGCTCCCAGCTGTGTTGCTGACAGGCAGCATTGCGCGTTGTCTTGGGCGCCATGTCCAGCACTTTCTTGAAGATCGGCAGCGTGTTCCAGGCATCCTTTATGCCTTTGGGTGGATCTGGTTCCTTCAGAAAAGCCAGCAACTTGCCCACTTCCCGCAGCGCTTCAACGGATTCTTCACCCATCCCAAAAGCCACGCGCTCAGGCGTGCCAAACAAATTGCCCAGCAACGGGATGTCCGAACCAATGGGATTTTCAAACAACAACGCCGGGCCTTTTGCACGCAATGTCCTGTCACAGATTTCGGTTATTTCCAGATTCGGATCGACAGGTGTACTGATACGAATCAGCTCGCCGCGCGACTCCAGTCCGGCGATGAAATCGCGTAGATCAGTATATTTCATGGTGTGGCTGATTGATTGTTAAGCCGCACAACGACTTGTGTGCGAATGAGGTTCAATGCATTGTGCTCTAGGTGTGGGTCAGGTGCCCTCACTCATGCGGCAAGTCCACTGTGTCTGAGCAGCGCCTGAACGTCCGGTTCGCGTCCTCTGAAGGCCTTAAATGAGGTCATCGCACTGCGCGAACCACCAACTTCAAGTATGTTTTTCAGGAATGAACGACCGGTGTCAGGATTGAAGATGCCTTCTTCTTCGAAACGTGAAAACGCATCAGCCGACAGCACTTCAGCCCATTTGTAGCTGAAGTAACCTGCACTGTAACCGCCTGCAAAGATATGCGAAAAACCATGCTGAAAGCGATTGAACAATGGTACCGGCACCACGGCCACCCGTTGTCGAATGGCATCCAGCGTCTGCTGAACCGCTGCAGCATTATCTGCGGTGGAATCGAGGTGAATCTGTAAGTCGAACAAGGAGAATTCCAGTTGTCTGACTAGCTGCATTGCCGACTGAAAGTTACGCGCACTGCGCATCTTCTCCAGTAGAGCATCAGGTAACGGCTCACCACTCTGGTAATGACCGCTGATCATGTCTATCGATTCACGCTGCCAGCACCAGTTTTCAAGGAACTGACTCGGTAGCTCTACCGCATCCCATTCCACGCCATTGATACCGGATACTCCGGATGCCTCTACCTGTGTCAGCATATGGTGAAGTCCATGACCAAACTCATGGAACAGCGTGGTTACTTCCATGTGTGTCAGCAACGCAGGATCAGATCCTACCGGAGGGGTGAGATTGCAGGTCAGATACGCTATTGGGCGCTGAATTGATTGACCAATGCGTTGTCGTGTCGCGCACACATCCATCCATGCACCGCCTCGCTTGTTCTCTCTGGCATAGTTGTCCAGATAGAATTCTCCACGCAACTGACCTTGTGCATCACGTATACAATAGAGCTGCACGTCGGGATGGTAGACATCAACATCCTCTACTGGTGTTATCGTTATATCAAACAACTTTCCGACTACTGCAAACATCCCGGGAATTGCTCTGGAAGCTGGAAAGTACGGTTTCAATTCTTCATCAGAGAGATCGTGTTGTTCCTTCTTCAGCCGATCACTGACAAACGCAACATCCCATGCGTGAACCGTATCCAGATCCAGTTTGTCTCGAGCATACGCCTCCAGCTCTGCAAATTCTTTTCTTGCCTGTGGCAACGCCTTGTCTGTCAAATCATTCAGAAAGCTCAACACTTGTTGTGGTGAGTCCACCATCTTGGGGACAACGGATAGATCTGCGTAGGAGTCGTAGCCTAGCAAAGCAGCCTTTTCAGCCCGCAATCGAAGGATGTCATCGATATTGCTGGTGTTGTCGAACTGCATAGCATGAGGTCCCTGATCAGACGCTCTTGTGCAGAAGGCGGTGTACACCTCCTCTCGTAACTGTCTGTCAGTGGCATACATCATGACTGCCATATAGCTCGGGAATTCAAGGTTTATCTTGTAACCTGCCTCCCCTTTTGCTTCAGCTCGCTGCCTGGCAGCAGCAATGGCAGATTCCGGTAACCCATCCAGATCAGCAGCATCTGCCAGTAACTTGCTCCAGGCGTTTGTCGCGTCCAGAACATTGTCTGAAAATTCAGTTGTTAGCCTTGACAGCTCCTGCGCAATAGCAGAAAAACGCTGTTTTGCGTCTTTATCCAGTGATACACCGCCCAGCTGAAAGTCACGCAAGCTGTGTATGATCTGTTGTCGTCGCTCCGGGCTCATATCGTCAAACAAATCACTTTCCTTCAGGGACATGGTTGCTCTGTAGAGTGTTTCGTTTTGACCGAGCTCGGTGTAATAAGCGCTCAGCTTCGGGCGGCAGGCCTTGTACGCTTCGCGCAATTCATCATTGTTCATCACCGAATTCAGATGGTTGATTGGTGACCAGAACAGACTCAATGCGTTATGGGCTTCTTCCAGAGGCTGAATCAGTGCATCCCAAGAAGGTGCATCCACTGATTCCAGACTACTGATCACCTCTCGGCAATGAGCAAGATGTGCATCAAGTTCATCCTCAATAGTCTGCACATTGATCTTTGAAAATACTGGCCTGTTGACCAGATTTGCGTCACTCATTCGCTACGATACCTGCCAGAATAATGTGGTGTTTTTACGTCACCGTCGCAACTTCAGCCTTGCAAAGAGAGACATCTACACGTCAAGATTAGCCACCGACAGTGCGTTACGCTCAATGAAATCCCGGCGAGGCTCAACCTGATCCCCCATAAGGGTGTCGAACACATCATCGGCAGCGATCGCATCCTCAATGCTCACCTGCAGCATACGTCGTGCTTCTGGATCCATCGTTGTTTCCCAAAGCTGTTCGGGGTTCATCTCGCCCAGTCCCTTATAGCGTTGAATCGTCAGACCACGCTTGGATTCATTGATCAACCAATCCATTGCCTGCTTGAAGGTCTCCACAGGCAGCTCGCGTTCTCCTCTGGCAACGTATGCACCGTCTCCAAGCATGTCGACCAACTTATCGGACAGCTTGGCCAACTGGCGGTAATCAGGTGACTTGAAGAAGCCAGGATCAAGCAGTATTTCCTTGTCGTTACCGTGTACGCGTCTAACGAGTTTTATTCCATAGAGCCCGTTAATTTCAGTTGCGCTTGCCACATATTGAGTAGTGTTGGCCAGTTGCTCATTCAATGTATCTGTCAGACTACGCCCATATTCTTCAACAGCACTGGCATCTGTCAGTTGCTCTGGATTGAGCGGAATCTGATTAATAATAGCTTCCAGAACGTCACGATTAAAGCGTCTCTGCATCCGGTTCATCAAGAGGCCAACACGCATATATTCATTGGCGAGTGATTCGAATGCGGTGTCGCTGATGGTCGGCGCATCCGCGGTGACATGCAGGCGAGCACCATCTAAAGCCAACTGCAACAGATAAGCGTTTAACTCGGCATCATCTTTGACGTAGCGCTCCTGCTTACCTTTTTTGACTTTGTACAGTGGCGGCTGCGCGATGTAGATGTGGCCTCGCCTGATAAGTTCAGGCATCTGTCGATAAAAGAAAGTAAGCAATAAAGTGCGTATATGAGAGCCATCGACATCAGCGTCAGTCATGATGACGATATAGTGGTAACGCAGTTTATCGACATCAAATTCGTCCCTGCCGATACCACAACCTAGTGCTGTGATCAGTGTACCTACTTCGGCGCTTTGCAGCATTTTGTCGAAACGTGCTTTTTCAACATTCAATATTTTTCCTTTCAAAGGCAATATAGCCTGTCTTCTTCTATCACGTCCTTGTTTGGCAGAACCACCTGCAGAGTCGCCTTCCACCAGATAGATTTCAGATTTGGCAGGATCCTTCTCCTGACAATCTGCAAGTTTTCCTGGCAATCCGGCAATATCCAATGCACCTTTGCGGCGTGTCATTTCGCGGGCTTTTCTAGCAGCCTCACGTGCCCTGGCAGCGTCGATAATCTTGGCAGTAATTTCCCTGGCTTCTGAAGGATTTTCCTGCAGAAAGTCGTTCATGAATTCGCCCAGAACGGACTCGACAATTCCCTTGACCTCTGAAGAAACCAACTTGTCTTTGGTTTGTGATGAAAACTTGGGATCAGGAACTTTCACTGACAATACGGCTGTAAGCCCTTCTCGTGCGTCGTCTCCGTTGGCAGATACTTTGGCTTTTGTTGTCACACCGCTTGCTTCCATGTATTGATTGAGTGTGCGCGTCAATGCAGAACGAAAGCCTGCCAGATGAGTACCGCCATCCCTCTGTGGAATGTTATTGGTGTAGCAAAAGATGTTTTCCTGATAGGTGTCCGTCCATTGCAACGCAACTTCAACGGCAACATCATCCTTGCTACCCAGAGTGTGGATGACTGTCTTATTTACAGGGGTGCGTTTTCGATTCAAATGTTCAACAAATGCACTAATACCCCCTTCGTACTCAAAGGTATCTGTCTGGTTTGTGCGTTTATCGGTCAGTATTATGCGCACACCACTGTTCAGGAACGACAGCTCACGCAGTCTTTTTGACAGAATTTCATATTCAAAACGTATGTTTGTGAATGTGTCTTCACTGGGTTTGAAGTGAATTTCAGATCCTGTTCTATCGGTGGCTTCACCAGCTGTTAAATCACCAACCGGTTTGCTGTCTTTATATTCTTGCGTATGTATGTAGCCGTCACGATGTATGGTCAGCTTTAGCCACTCACTTAAGGCATTAACTACAGATATCCCTACCCCGTGCAAACCACCTGAAACTTTATATGAGTTATCGTCAAATTTGCCGCCTGCATGGAGTACCGTCATGATGACTTCTGCAGCCGATCTGCCCTCCTCTTTATGAATGTCAACGGGTATACCGCGCCCGTCATCAGACACGCTGACCGACTCGTCTGTGTGTATGGTGACGTTGATAGCACTGCAATGTCCAGCTAATGCTTCGTCAATGGAGTTGTCAACGACTTCAAACACCATATGGTGCAGACCAGTTCCATCATCAGTGTCCCCGATATACATACCCGGGCGCTTGCGAACGGCGTCCAGGCCCTTAAGGACTTTGATGTTGGTGGAGTCGTAGCTGGTGTTGTCGCTCATTCGATCTATCTGCTTTACGTAAGAGCCTAATTATAGTCCCTTTTTTAACTCACCGTGTTCCATGTGAAACCTTTGATGACTTTTGTCCATGTGTGTTGACAGATCAACACCCGAGATAAAGACCTGGTTACCTAGCTTTTCTAGCTGATTAACTAACAGTGAGCAATGCAGTGGATCAAGCTCTGAATTGAGATCGTCGCAGATGACAATGGTTTTAGTGGTATTTACTGATTCCATCACATCCAGCTGAGCCAGGTGCAAAAGGTAGACAAGTACTTTCTGTTGGCCTCGCGAAAGTACCTGTTTGGACAGTAGATCATTGGTGAGTATGAGAAGATCTGCGCGATGAGGCCCGTCGGTTGTGGTTTTCATCCGACGGTGATGTTGTAAGTTTTTTTGTAAAACAGCCTTAATGTTTTCAGGTTCTGTGCTACCCGGTCTGTAGCTAAGGTCTACTGGAAATTCGACGTTAAGCGTTGATAATCTTCCGGAAAAGGCAAGTTTTAGAGCGTCCATGTATTGTACGCGCGCCTGGTGAATCAATGTCGCTGCCTCTATAAACGGCTGGTTCCATAATTCGATTTCACTATTTGTGGCGTCGTTTCTTAATAACTCATTGCGTTGAGAAAGGGCTCTTTTGTAGTTTTTCCAATTTTTTAGAAAACTATGTTCCACGTGGAACAGGCCCCAATCCAGAAATTGTCGTCGTTCGTCTGGTCCACCTTGCACTAATTTGTGACTGTCCGGTGTGAGAGCTTTGATGGGCAACAACAATGCAATATCTGATTGTTTTTTTACATCTTCGTAGTCCAGTCTCAGACTAACTGCGCCAGAACGATCTCTCTGCAAACCTGTTCTGTGTCTCTTGGCTGTCCGCTCGTCCTGAAATACTGAGGTAACCTGGTATGCATCGCTGGTATACAGGATGAGTTCACGGGGTTTTCGGGTGCGGAAGGAGTGTCCAGTTGCCATGCAGTGGATAGCCTCCAGTATCGAACTTTTGCCGGATCCGTTGTTTCCAGTGATCAGGTTGAGGGTAGGGTGAGGCTCTAACGAGATGTCTTTAATTATCCGAAAATTAGTAATGCCTACTTCTGAAAGGATCACAAACGCATCGGCATGACAACGTATTTGCTGTCATTGTTTCCAGATGATTCGGGAGTGATCAGTGCACTACTGTTGCCGTCTTTGACCTTAAGTTTTGCATTTTCTGATTCGAGTGAATTAAGCACATCCAGTAAATAAGTGACATTGAATCCGATTTCGGTTTTTTCACCCTGATAATCAACTTCAAGCTCATCAATGGCTTCTTCCTGATCCGGGTTGTTACTTGAGATGGTCAGTAGCCCATTTTCAAGTGCTATGCGAACGCCTCGGTATTTTTCGTTGGAGAGCACCGAGGCTCGAGTTAAGGATTGTTTGAGGCTCTGGCAGTCAATAACCAATTCCTTGTTGCCATCAATGGGAATAACGCGGTTGTAGTCAGGAAACCGTCCATCAATCAGTTTGGTACTTATGCGTACGCCTCCAACCTGTATTTGTAACTGTTGAGCAGTGACTAGCATCTTTACTTTGTCTTCTTCATCGGCGCCGCCAAGGAGTCGCAACAACTCGCCGACACCTTTTCTTGGAATGATAGCCCGGACTGGCGTGTCAGGGTCTGCGTCCGTATCGCACTGCGAATAGGCAAGTCGATGCCCATCGGTGGCGACACAAGAGAGCCGATCTGCTCCGATCTCTAATAACATCCCATTAAGGTAAAAACGCACATCCTGCTGTGCCATGGAGAACGCAGTGTTCTTGACACAGCGATGCAAGTCAGCTGCTGTGATATGAACTTCCTGTGGTGTATCGAGTTGCTTTACCTTTGGAAATTCCTCTGCGGGTAGTGTTGCCAGGGTGAATCGACTACGTCCTGATTTGAATAGCACCTTGTCACCGGCAAACGTGAATTCGATACGTGCTGAGTCTGGCAGATGTTTGCAGATTTCAAGTAGTTTTCTGGCTGGTACAGTTGTTGCTCCAGGTTGATCAATGTGCATTTCCACCCGTGCTTGCATCTCGATTTCAGAGTCACTCGCAGTAATCGTCATGTAACCATCAGCTGCCTCTATGAGTACATTGCCTAATATAGGCGACGTTTGTTTTCGTTCTACGGCTCCTACCACATGTTGTAGCGGGGATAGTAACGACTCACGTTGTGCACTGAATTTCATGGCTGTATAAAGAGAGTTTTTTAGATAGAGTTACTATTATTACTGTTAGCAAATAACAACTGTGTTGATAACTCAAAATTCTTGTTAAATATCAAAGGGCTACGTCTATGCTCAAGCGTGTATAACGATCATTGAGCTAATTGTCTAACCTGTGTGTGAAGTGTGGATAACAATTAGCTCGCTGATAGTGGGTTCTTTATACGTGAGTTATCCACAGGATGATAGGGTGCATCCAGTTCTCTAAATTAACTGGACAGTGTGCGTTGCAGGTTGTGAAAATCTTCACTCACACTCTCATCACTATCCCTGAGTTCTACTATCCGCCTACACGCGTGCAACACTGTTGTATGGTCACGGCCGCCAAATGCTCTGCCGATCTCTGGTAGGCTTTTGTTCGTAAGCTCTTTCGCCAGTGCCATGGCAACCTGACGGGGGCGTGCAATCGACCGTGCTCGACCTTTGCCAGACAGGTCGGCAAGGCGAATATTGTAGTATTCAGCGACGGTCTTTTGGATATTTTCTATTGATACTGCTCGGCCTTGAACGGCGAGCAAATCAGCTAGCGCGATACGCGTTGTTTCCATGGTAACGGGATCACCGTTGAGTTGGCAAAAGGCCAATACACGTCTTAATGAACCCTCCAGTTCTCGCACATTGCTGCGGATTCGGTTTGCTATGAAAAAACTGACCTCTGAGGGCAACGTTATTCCCAGAGTTTCCGCCTTGCTGTTCAGAATGGCAACGCGCATTTCCAGTTCCGGAGGTTCGATGGCGACCGATAGTCCCCAACCAAACCGTGTTTGAAGCCGTTCTTCAAGGCCATTGACTTCCTTGGGGTATCGATCGCATGTCAGAACGATTTGTTGCTCGCCTTCAAACAAAGCGTTGAAATTGTGGAAAAATTCCTCCTGAGTTTGCTCTTTGTTGGCGAAAAACTGAATGTCGTCGACCAGCAGCGCGTCGAGGCCGCGGTAAAACGCTTTGAATTCATGCATCTTGTTATGTTGTAGTGCGGCTACCATTTCCTGCACGTACCGTTCTGAATTAATGTAGATCACTTTAGCGTTAGGCTTGTTGGCAAGAATCTCGTTGCCTATGGCTTGCATCATGTGCGTTTTGCCAAGACCTGATGCGCCATAGATGAGATAGGGGTTGTAGGCTGTGCCAGGGCTACTACCGATCTGCAATGCGGCTGCTCTTCCAAGCTGATTGCTTTTACCCTCAACAAGTGTCTTGAAACTGAACTGCGGTTTCAGGTTAGAGTTGTGCAACGCTGGCTGCGTGGTCGCTGCGATTTGCGAGTGTGCCGGTGCCTGATGCGTTGGTCTGTTGGTGTTGGCAGTAGACTCCTGTGCTGGTGGGTCGTTGACTCTACCTAATGGATCAGCAGGATCGCCAGAGCCAATAACAAAAACCACCTGGATAGCATTTGGTTCGACCAGACTCGAGGCAATTTGCTGAATTCTTGTATGAAAACTGCTTTGCACCATATCCAGCACAAACCTGTTGGGTGCAAGGATACTGAGCGTTCCATTCTGATGGTGTGCTTGCAGTGGACGAATCCAGGTGTTCAGCTGCTGATCCGACAACTCGGTTTCCAGCTGAATCAGGCAACGATCCCAGAGTGTTGGGCTCAACAGAGAAGTCTCCAATTGATGAGTTCATTGTCCAAGGTCAAATGCAATGGCATTGTCGGGACAAAATTGAAAGGGGGATTGAACCTTACGCGATTAACGTCTGCGTGATCAACGAAGCTGGGCACATTTTTCTCGATTTTCGTTTAAGTCGGGTGCCGAGTCTTCGAAGAACCTATCAGGTATCGCAGTCACTGTGTTGACCTTATTGAACGGACGCACTATACTTGACGGTTCGATAGAAGATCCTGTAGCGCAGCGCGTTACTATAGAGCATTATTACTATGAAAAGAACTTACCAGCCGAGCAAAATCAAACGTGCTCGCACCCATGGTTTTCGCGCGCGCAAAGCTACCCGCGGCGGCAGGGCCGTATTGGCATCACGCCGAAGAAAGGGCCGGGCAAGGCTCAGCGCCTGATTATCGTGCCTTTGCTCGCGTTTCGCATTGCTTGATAGTCGGGCAGGCGGGATTATCCTTGGCGATAGCCAAGAAAACAGATCATGACAATCCAAGTCTGGTTTCGGAGCATTTTACGCGTTCACACAGATTGCTGACCGCTGCAGATTATTCCCGGGTATTTGACGACAGTAGGCGTTTGTCTGATCGATACTGGACCATTCTTGTGCATCAGAGTGCGGAGGTGCAGCCTCGTCTGGGCCTTGCAATTGCGAAAAAGCGCGCCAAGCGCGCTGTTGACAGAAATCGCTTAAAAAGAATTGTTCGGGAGGCGTTCCGAAGGCGTGCACACAAACTGCCAGGCAGGGAGCTCGTGGTGATGAATAGGGATGACGCTGTGAAAGCTGGCAACGCCACGTTGCAGCAGTCACTTGACATGTTACTGGAGCGAGCCTGACGGGCATGGAATACCGATTGGCTGTTTGTCTGGTGATCACACACTAGTCAGTATTTGCCCTGCATCACTGGCGAGTTGCGAAGTGATCGCGCTCTAATCCTGCCATTGACGACAAAAACAGGCGATAATACAGATGCTACGTCTGATAGTTTTCTACCAGCGATGGATCAGTCCCCTATTGCCTCCACGGTGCAGGTTTTACCCTACCTGTTCCGAGTATGCGGCCGGCGCCATTGAGTCTCATGGAAAATGGCGGGGAAGCCTCCTGGCGTTTCGACGAATCTGCAAGTGCCATCCTTTTCATCCAGGTGGGTATGATCCTGTCCCGAACGATAGAGAGTCCGGTTGCAAAACGGCCTCGTCGCACGATCGGGATCAGACAACACCCAACCGACACAACACACTGAATCAGTAATGGAAACTCAACGACTGCTTTTGTACCTGGCTTTTGGCTTTTTGAGTCTCATCATCTATCAAACATGGATGATGGATTACCATGCGCCTGCACCGGTTGCCAGGACAAGCACGGATACTCCAGGCGTTGCTGTCGACCCGTTAGTCAGTGGTGCGGAGATGCCAGATGCGGAAGATCTGCCAAACGCTGTATCTGGATCAGCGTCAGCCCCTGTGCAATCGATTACCCAGAATCCGGAAGCCAGAACGATAACCTTCAGTACTGATGTTATCGATGGTGCGATCAGCACGCTGGGTGCAACGATCACTAAGATTGAACTCAAAGACTATCCGATATCGATAAAGCAACCTGACACCTCATTTTTGCTGATGAGTGATGACCCCAACCATTTTCTCGTTGCTGAGTCAGGGCTACAGGCACGCGCAAACGAACCGGCTCCGACGCACAAGGAACTGATGCAGATCGACGGTGATGTGTTCGAGCTACAAGAGGGGCAGGATACTCTGGCCATCCCGTTTACTTGGACCTCTGAATCTGGCATACGGGTTACCAAGACCCTCACGTTCAAGCGAGGGAGCTATGAAGTTGCCGTGGACTATCAGATTGAGAACGGTTCGGCTGCTGACTGGACTGTCAATCAATACAGGCAACTAAAGCGTAAGCCAGGTACCAGTGATGAGAAGCAGCAGTTCGTCAATACCTACATCGGTGCGGTGGTCAGTAACGATGAAGATCGATACGCAAAGGTAAGCTTCAGCGATATGGAAGACGAAAATCTGAGTGTCCCCGTCACTGACGGCTGGGTTGCGATGATTCAACATTATTTTGCCGCAGCGTGGGTGCCTGCAGACGGTGAGGTCAACACAGCGTATTCGAGACACCTTGCTAACGAGAATCGCTATCTCATCGGCATGGTGTCTGCCAGCCAGGTTATACCCGCGGGAGGTCAGGGCACATTCAGCTCGACAGCCTATATAGGTCCGAAAATTCAGGATAACTTGCATGCTGTTGCCGAGCATCTCGAACTCACCGTTGATTTCGGCTGGCTGACAATCATTGCTCAGCCCTTGTTCTGGGTGCTCAAGACCATTCATGGGTACATCGGTAACTGGGGCTGGGCGATCATATTCACGACGTTCATTATCAAGGCGGTGTTCTACAAACTCTCTGAGGCCAGCTACCGCTCTATGGCCAGAATGAAGCTTCTACAGCCCAAGCTTGCGTCCTTGAAGGAGCGCTATGGTGATGATCGGGCCAAGATGGGCCAGGCAACGATGGAACTGTACAAAAAAGAAAAGGTCAATCCGCTGGGTGGCTGTCTACCCATGATCATCCAGATACCTGTTTTCATTGCCTTGTACTGGACGCTGTTGGAAAGTGTGGAATTGCGACAAGCGCCATTTATGCTATGGATTCAGGATCTGTCAATCAAGGACCCGTTTTTCATTCTGCCTATCATCATGGCAGCCACAATGTATTTTCAGCAAAAGCTGAATCCGGCTCCGGTTGATCCCATACAGGCCAAGGTGTTTCAGTTTCTACCGTTGATCTTCGGTGTTTTCTTTGCCTTCTTTCCTGCGGGTCTGGTGCTTTACTGGGTGGTGAATAACACGCTTTCCATCGCGCAGCAGTACTACATCACCCGTCATGTGCTTGGTGAGAAAACTAAAAAGAAGTAGACGACGTTCTGTGGGATCGATCGCCACGTCCACAGGGCGATCGATCTCAATCTGACATCCAGCAAGGGCCGCGTGAACCAACTTACATCGAATACCGATACCATTGCCGCAGTAGCCACAGGCTCTGGAAAAGCCGGAATCGGTATTGTTCGGATCAGTGGACCAGATGTGCGTCATATTGCACAGCAGATAGCAGGTAGAGAGCTGATAGTGCGTCATGCGCACTATCTACCTTTTCTCGACGCTGAACAACAGGTGATTGATGAGGGGGTTGCCTTACTGTTTGCTGCACCTCATTCGTTTACCGGTGAAGACGTCCTCGAGTTGCAAGGCCACGGTGGCTCTGTGGTTCTGGACATGTTGTTAGCTCGCGTTTTGCACCTGGGCGCCAGAGCCGCCAGACCAGGCGAGTTTTCCGAGCGGGCGTTTCACAACGATAAGCTGGATCTTGCACAGGCTGAAGCGATCAGCGATCTCATTGAAAGCAGTAGCACTGCTGCCGCACGTGCTGCTGTGCGTGCAATGCGCGGTGAATTATCTCAACACGTTCAGCTGATCAATGAGGAACTGATTGCTCTGCGCGTGTGGCTGGAAGCTGCGCTGGATTTCAGCGAAGAAGATATCGATTTTCTGGCTGAGCCGCATTTGAAAAGCCGCGCGCAATCACTGGTGGAACAATTTGATCTTCTATTGTCGAGGGCGGAGCAAGGTCAGCGATTGCGCGATGGGCTGAACGTTGTCATCGCGGGTTCAACCAACGCGGGTAAATCCAGTCTGCTGAATTGTCTGGCGGGTGACGATACCGCCATTGTTACAGACATCGCCGGCACTACCCGGGATGTGCTTAAAACAGATATCACGATCGAAGGTGTAACCATGCATATCACCGATACGGCTGGTGTACGCGATACCGATGATATTGTTGAGCGGTTGGGCATAGAGCGCGCACGCAAGGCGGTCAACGAAGCAGATCATGTGTTGATATTGCTTGATGCTACCGCACCCATGATGCCTCGCTTGCCTTACGTGGACAATGATCGTCTTAGCGTAGTCATCAACAAGTCTGATCTTATGCGTGACGATGATCTACACGCACTATGCAATGAATACGATGCCACGTTGTGCGTGTCTGCCAAGTCCGGTCAAGGTGTGGATGCACTACGCAAACACCTGTTGTCATTAGCGGGCCACGATGATCAGGTTGAAGGTGTCTACATTGCTCGAAGGCGTCATGTGGATGCTATCGAGTCAGCACGCCAGGCAACAAGTGATGCATTGCTTCGTCTTGAGCAGAGTGACATGCCAGAGCTTGCTGCTGAAGAGCTGCGGATGGCTCAGCAGTCGTTACAACTGGTTATCGGTCGTTTTGATAGTGAAGACTTGCTGGGCGAGATCTTTTCAAATTTTTGTGTGGGTAAATAATGCATCTGTGGCACCAACACCGAATTGCATGGATGCCAGCTTGGCATAAAGACCACCACGAGTGAGCAATTGAGAGTGTGTGCCACTGTCGACTACTTGTCCCTGATCCATCACGATGATCTGGTCTGCGTTAACAATAGTCGCTAGCCTGTGAGCAATCACCAGTGTTGTTCGGCCGCTCATGGCTCTGTCCAACGCCTTCTGGACTTTGGATTCACTTTCGGCATCCAGTGCACTGGTGGCTTCATCCAGCAGTAGCAGTGGCGGATTTTTCAATAACGCACGTGCTATGGAAAGCCTCTGGCGCTGCCCACCCGACAAACGTACCCCGCGTTCGCCCAGGAAGGTATCAAACCCTTGAGGCAGTCGTTCTATGAACTCTAGAGCTTGCGCATCAACAGCCGCCTGATGAACCTGTTCGTCACTTGCATCCAGTTTTCCGTAGCGGATATTGTTGGTGACATTTTCGGAAAACACCATGCTCTCCTGCGATACCAGTCCTACAGCATTTCTCAGTTCGGCAAGTGACAGCTCGTCGATTCTTACCCCATTCAATTCAATGCTGCCTGATTGCGGGTCGTAGAACCGCAAAAGCAGTTGCAATACCGTTGTCTTGCCTGCACCCGATGGGCCGACCAGTGCCACGGTCTTGCCAGGCAGCAATTCAAAGCTGACATCTTTCAATGCCGGTGTTTCAGGCCGACTCGGGTAGTTGAAGTTTATCCTGTGCATGACAAGTGATGCACCGGCTTTACCACTTCGTTGCATTGCACGCGTGCCCGAGGCGATGCCAGCCTGTGCATTCATGAGTTCCAGCAGTCGTTCAGTGGCGCCAGCAGCACGTTGCACATCTCCGATCACTTCAGCCAAAGCGCCAGTGGAACCGCCAACAATGGCTGCGTATAGCATGAATTGTGTTAGGAGACCGGGTGTCATCCTGCCGTCCATGACTGCATTGGCTCCCAGCCACAATACGAACACGATCGATCCGAACACTAGCGTGATAGCCAGTGCTGTGAGAAAAGATCGGTTGCGATTGCGCCTCAACGCTGTTGCAAATGCCTGATCCGCTGCATCGGCATAACGTTTGGATTCCATATCTTCACGAACATAACTCTGCACGGTCTGCATGGCGTTGAGCGTCTCGTTAGCCAACGCCCCCGTATCGGCCAGTTTATCCTGTGAATCACGTGATAGCTTACGAACACGCCTACCCACTACCAGTATGGGTACGACCACGAGTATCAGCAGTCCAACAATGATGCTGGCCAGAGCGGGGCTTGACCAGATCATCAACATCAGTGCGCCTGCAAACAACAGCGCGTTTCGAAGTCCCAGCGATATGCTCGAACCGATCAGTGATTGAATCAACGTTGTGTCACTGGACAGACGAGACTGGACTTCGCCGGTACGAAGCGTTTCAAAGAAGACCGGATCCTGTCGCAACACCTGGGAAAAGACGCGTTTGCGGATGTCTGCGGTTATTCTGTCACCCAGCCAGGACACACAGTAGAAGCGGATGGCGGTGGCCATCGCCAGCACCAGCGCAACGGCAAACAGCGTCAGAAAAACGCGATTGACATCAGCTGTTTCCATGCCCTCAACACTGTCAGGCACGCTGAAGCCCTGATCAATCAGAAAGCGGAACGCCAGTGGAATGGCAAGGGTTGCCGTTGCAGCAACAAGCAGGGCCGCCGCAGCAACCCATACTCTTGCACGATAGGCAGACAGGAATGGCTTGAGCTGCCATAACGTCCTGAAGGCTGATTGCTCGGGTGATGCTGTCTCTTTTGCGGATTCGTTCAACGGGGCTTCTTGGGTTTATCGGGTTTGTCTGCAGGCGGCGGGGGCTTGGGTGGCAACTGAACGATGCGTGGAGGTGGAGGTGGTGGAGGAGGTGGTCTTTTGCTCATGCATCAGATCTCGTTAACTGAAGGTCTTACGGTTTGTACGAGTACGACATTCACATCTAGATTGTTCGTGAAGGCGTTTGTTAACGGTTTTTTTTCCAGCCCGGTGATTTACTCTAGAATGCAATAAACCTGTCAGATACAGGAAAAAATGCCATCACGCTGAATGCGAACGCGCCGATGACAAAGCTGTTGCCGTAGTACAGCCAAAAGCGTTTGTTATCGTTGGCACGAGCATTAAAGCTGGCGTGGTCGATAAACGATTGGCGCATATAGTCGCTGAAAGCCTGATCAGTCCATTGCATGGCTGTATGTTCATCAGTCTCGGCTTCATAGTACTCGCGAATCTGATCAATGTACTGTTCGATATCCTGAGGCGACGGAAACGCGTTGTAGTACTGGCTATGCCACGCCTTGATGTAGCAGGTGATTGCCGCCACGAAAGAGACCACTGCAATAGCATAGACAAGCCAGAATAACGCAGGTGCCTCGACGTTTTCCACGATGACCGCATTGAACAAATAGCCGATGATGGCAAACACAATGGCGACGATTGTGAGTATCGTGCGGAAATTGTCATCCAGCCGGTCGCGCTCTACAAACGCGTGAAAATACATCTTTTCATAGAAAGCATCTCTATCCGAGAGTTGTGTCGTCATGAACACATCCTGCTGGCATGGATTATTGGCATCGTCGTTGTCTGGAGTCTGATGTCGGCTGTGCTACCGGGGAGGGGTTGCCAAAGCCGAGATTATTTGACATTTCTGGTGAGCAGTATAAGTCAACGAGCCTGAAAACACGTTATCAGAAATGCCCTGTCCTAGTAGTCCGTCAACCCGAAATATTAGGATTCAGAGTTCACCAGCCGCCGC
>CAYGSW010000122.1:0-4201 GCA_964352535.1 uncultured Granulosicoccaceae bacterium
ACCTTCGAGGGTGGTGTGTACTTTATGGCTAGCAATATGGCATTGCTCTCTGCAGAGGTAATCTCAACACGCGCTTTTTGTCGTCGGTACCGGTACGCTGCCGACACTGTCCAGTTACGCGTGTACTTCCATTGCACTTTCGGTTCAAAACTGATGAATCGCCGCGCAAAACTATCCTCTCGTTTTGCACCAAGCCTGTCTGGTTCAAACGCACGCCCTCGAAACGAGAAGTCCAGCCTGGGCGATAGCACACGTTGGATTGTCCCCTTTAGTTCGTTGGTTTCAACTTGCGCACCAGAGCTACTGGGGCGTACATCAACTGCAAAACGAGCCTCATATCGAGTGGATCCAGCGTCGTACACAAGCGTGGTATTCGCTAACCAGCCATCAAATCCAGACTTCCCAACTTCCGATCGACCCGCCTCTCCAACCAGTACCAAATCCTCACCAACAAACGTAAAGTCATCTGCACGTAGCGTGTCAGAATCATCAACGGTACTATCGTATACACCACCTTCTAACGCGAACTGCAGCGTTGGTGTCAGAAAGCGTTCATACCCTAATGTAAATGTTGTTGTCGTGGTGATAGCCTCACGACGGGGCTTGCGTCTAATCTGACGCACGTCATCATCAGGCTCAAACTGGTCCTCAGTAACAAAAACAGCGCTATTTGGGAGCACATCTGCTACGAAACGACTGTATCCGGCTGATGCGCTTATCGTGGTAATAGGCGTTAGTTTATAGCGTAGCCCAAGTTCAAATTGTGCTTCCGCAAAATCATCAAGCTCGCCAGACGGCGAAAACACCCCCACAAGCTCATTATCGATAGTGACCTGATCGTACGGTAATAGAGGAGGCAAGACTTCCCCTCTATCCAGACGAACCTTGCGCGCATCAAGATACTGCTGATAAATCGCATCCTGAGCGCTCGGCAAGTCGTGTTCGACCTTCTTCAGCGTGGCATCTGCATCAAACCGAAGACGTCGAGACAAGTCGTACTCGAAACTGGGCTCAAGCGTTATCTCCTCCCGTGCCACATTACTGGATAACGATTGGGCTACCAACACACCAGTATCTTCTGCCAATGAACCCGGATCGCTGATATCGGCGGCAATGTCGCGGCTTGGCGTATCCTGCTTGTAGAGCACCTCGACACCATAGCGACTACGAGCGGTTTGCCTGCGTGCATCAACAATGAATATCTGATTGGAGTCCAGATCCTCGTCACCCACATCGGTGTTGGTCGTGAGAAGCGCATCGATTCTTGCCAGACCTTTGAATACATAATCCTCAGCCTCACGACTCAGCCCCAACTCTCCAACACCTCGCGTTGCACTCAATGATCCGGGTGAACGGGCATTGAGAAAATAATTGTCATCAAATCGTTGATCGAGACTGACAGATGGCTCGAACACCCAGATGTCCGCCAACGCTGACGAACTCAGAATGCAGCTGCAGAACCCGACAAGCAGGGCTCTGGCAAATTGCCTGTTGAATGACATGGGTTGTGTCGGAATCAGGGTACGAGGACAACGTCACCGCTTTGCAGAATGATGTTCTGCTTCAGGTCACGACCGCGTGACACATCGCGAAAATCGAATCCAAAGGTTACTTCCCGTCCATCCTGTCTGCGCAGAATCTGGATGCTGCGGCTGTTGGCGTAAGGGGTAAAACCACCTGCCAGTGTCAACGCCTGCACAACATCTACATAGCGTCCCAGCGTGAACTGGCCCGGTTCTTCTACCTCACCAAGCACGAAGATGGTGTATCCGGAAATCTTGTCCACTGATACCGTAACTTCAGCATCTGGCACGTAGCGTTGCAGACGAGAACGGATCTCATCCTGCACTTCCAGGGGCGTGCGACCCGATACCTGAATGTCGCCAGCGAGCGGGAACGAAACGCCACCATCGGGACGAACCAGCACCTTGCGATCAAGATCCTCCTCTTTCCAGACGGATATGTGCAGGACATCTTCAGGCCCGATCCGGTACTCGAGCCCGGATATTGCCTGAGCGATGGCAAACGGTGACAACGCCAACATCAACAACGCTGACAAAAGCGAGCCGAGAATCGGACCGCGGCGTGTCAGAAGAAAAGTGGCTGACATGTGATTGAGATCTCCGTATGGGGCATTGCAGGGCTGATCGACGTGATCGGTGTCTGGCGTCAAAGTCTACCGGCAAAGTATAGCCGATCGACATTGCTCCCATCCGGGTCTATTGCATAATCAAAACATCCGTAGCGATGAACTCATCAAGAAAATCGGTCGCTTCGTCCTCATACATCGTGCGGAACATATCAATCTGATCGACCCGATCCCCCTGTGTCCAGAGCTTCTGCAGATGACCGTAGCTCAGCGGCTGATATCGCAGATCAGCTACTACGGTGAAAATACCGCCTTGCGGAATATCCAGCTCTTCCAGGTCCAACCGGTACTTGACCACATCGCGTCCGTCATTGAAATCAGGGTCATTGTCCATGGCGTTTCCGAACACACCGAATGACGAGGGCAATGATGTAACGTTAGCAACTGCAAATTTGTCAAAGCCTGACGGCGTAAGGCGGTTGTCCTTCAGATAACCGGAACCTGCCAGCAGGGAATGTGTGCGATCGCCGTTCACATCGCTGACGATAGCCTGATAGACCTGCACCTGTGTTTCGTTGGTGATAACGTCGTAGTGCGGCTCGTAGATGTCGGGGTTAACATCCTCATTAACGCCGACAATCAGCCCGTTGGGTTGCATCTTGCCACTTTCAAAGACCAGCTCGTTGTTGGAATCGAGCACCTGCACGTGCAGATAAACGCGTCTGGAATGATATCCACCCGGCAATTTATGCCCTGTGTGGTTTTCGATGCCGACATCAAAATTCAGCTTACCGCTCTCGACTTGACCTTGACTGACGGTAACTGTGGCGGAGGTCTTGAGAAATTCACGATTGCGCGCTATCGCTGCATCAAAATCCAGCGTCGGATCTATACCAAGCTCTGTAGCAAAGTTCTTGAACATATCCTGCATGACGGTATTAGCCCCCAGAAAGGTATGTTCGGCAAAATCCGGGCGTGTCTGGTTTGCTCCCTGAGCGATGACCACCTCTTCTGTCAGTTTGGGCATGTGACAATCCTGACAACTTGCCTCCTTGGGCCTGCCCACAGCGTAGTCGCTTAGCAGCCATTCGGTGTAGATCGCCTGCTCGGCAAAGTGCTCGATATCAGCTACTTTGTTGCCCTGAGGGTCTACCGGTTCGATATTCAGATTGTGGCAGGTAGCGCAGCTTTCCGATTTGCTGATGTGCGGTCCATAAATCGGTGTGAAGTTCGAATTGTTCTTCATGTAGGCCACTTCAGGATTCTCATACTGCCCATAAGCCGGCCGATCGCTGATGTCACCCGTGGGCGATCCATTGATCACAAACCCACCCGTCATGCTCTCGTCAGTGCCGAAGTTTGTCCCATCCATCTGATGGCACAGCGTGCAGGTAACGCCATCCATCGCGTGGTTAAACAGTTCACTGCTGTCGTCCATGCTGTAAATGCCTTGTTGCAGCACCTCACCCGTCTCTTCATCCAGCTTGTCGAACAGACGCAAATCCAGCCCTGCCTTGCGCGCAAGATCGTGGGCGGTAGGCGCATGGCAAACCAGACACTTGTCGTTGATCGTGTCTTCAAGCATGGGAAAATTATCAAGCTCTGAACCCACCACGGCATGCCAATAAGGGTCGCGGGTTGCTTGAGCCATCACGCTTGTTTCCCAGGCAGTACCGATGGATACATCACGCATCTCGCCAGGGACATCTGATTGAACACTCATGGAAGGGTCAGTGTGACAACTGGCACACTCGGCCGATCCGGAATGATGCTCACCCTCATACGAAGGATTGTACGTTGCAAGACTGGGCAGCAAGTTACGTGCTGCAGGCAGGGTGATTTCTGTCAGGGTATCGGGCCCGTTGCCAGGATCACCACCATCAGAATCGCCACCACAAGCAGACAGAACAGCCAGTGAAGCCAACACCAGAAGCGGCCGGAAGACTGCATTCAAAATGGATTTTCTGAACATCATTATCCTTTATAGACGTGGCAAAACATGATCTCCACGCACTTGTTCTTGTGTACAGTGCGGCCCGCGGTCCGCGCGTTATCACTGTGATATCGGCATGAGCAACGAAAACATTTAGGCAGTAATGCGCCTTGTATTTA
>CAYGSW010000122.1:4301-7289 GCA_964352535.1 uncultured Granulosicoccaceae bacterium
AATGCGCCTTGTATTTAGTTGCAAGCTGTCGACAAGCCACACCTTGCGACAGCAAGACAGGCATCACTCAGGCAGACACAAGCCAAGGTTGATGGATAAGCGGGTCTAGAAGTCAGCCGGTTCGAGTACGAGTAGTTGATCACCAAACAGATCTGCCACCCAGATCGTGCCCGGAAAAACGTCATTGTCGCCTTGTGCTATGACATCCAGTGGGGCCTGTCCCAGATTGTTTTCCAGGATTGATTTGGAAGTCACCACGTTTCCCGCATTGTTCAGTTGGACTCGAAACAGCGTTTTATTCAAAGCCACCGCAATAATATCGTTCTTCATGGCGCCACCAAAATTGCTCGCCGTGTATTCATCCAGACCGTTGGTAGACGGGTTATTGGTCGTCAGAGCGCCGCTTGCCGGACCCGGCTTCTGATACTCGCACTCGATCGGATTCGCCGGTCCTTCGATAGGCGATTGGCCGCCAAAGGTATTGTCCTTGTTGCCGCGCGTAGGATTGGGATGTCCCGCGTAGTAGCCGCGTGAAATCAGGTGCAGACCGTCCTGACTTTTTGTGCCAGCATTGTTGATCGTGTTGAGGCAGTCGGCAGCAGGTGGACCTCCCCAACCCGTATTAGGTCCGTTATCCCAGACATAGAAACGCCCAGCTTCCGTGTAGACGATATCGTAGGCGTTGCGCAAGCCGGCGGTGAAGATCTCTATTGGACCGTCTTCGACCAGCATCGCCTGGTTGAGTCCATCGTGCCCACCCCAGGGGTCGAACTGATCAGCAGGCCCATCAAGTGTCGGAATGTCATAGGTTGAATTGCCAATCATTGCCAGATCGATTTCAAGCGTCGCAGCGGACAGGGCATATTCTGGAAGTTCGGCAAAATTGTTTGACGGAACACCCTCATTGGTATGACCGCCGACGTTGATGTAGATCTTGTTATCGACGAGAACCAGACCGTTGGATACGTGGTTTTCCTCAGACCGGGGTAATCCTCGAACCAGATCCTGTTTTGTCCAGTTGTTGCCACTTTTGGTCAAACGGTGAAGTATTCCGGAATTTGTATCCAGGTTTGAATCGTTGCCTGATGGACCTGCAGCCTGACGTGGATCGCTGGAAGCCGCATAGATGATGGGATTTGCTGCTGAACCTGCCACGTGGATGCCTGTCATTAAGCGCTTGTTGAGGGAATTGGGGGTTCCGTCGTCGTCGTGGTTTTGCACGTTCTTTATCAGGTCGATCGTTTCATCCAGCGTCGCTGTGTAGTTATCCTTGCCATTACGAGTGACATCAAAAACATGAATGAACCCATCCATTTCACCCACATACAGCTTGTCATCGGGACCAAACTGCAAGGTCGTCGGATTATCCAACGCTTGAGCTATTGACACGGAGCTGGTGCTGAAATTGACGGGTACCGACTGTGGTTCGTTAACCGTGGCCTCCAGCGCTATCTGTAAAGCGCCATTGTTGCCATCATGGAAAATTTCGGCATTGGCCGATTTGAACCCTGTAATGCTGGTATCAACACTGACGTTCAGATCCAGATCTTCACCGGGCGCCAGGGTTTGTGGTTGAAAATCAACGGTGAAATCATTTGCATTGATGCCGCTGAGAGAAACAGCTGCGATGTTGATCACAGGGGCCTCTGGCTCACCCTCGTTGGTCAGAATGAAGCTAGCGCTGCCCGAAGTATCTTGCAGCAGTTGTCCAAAGTCGACAGTCTGATCTGATATACCCAGATCGGACGTCAGTGGAAAGCGCGCATCACCGGTAAAAAGCAGCACATAAGGTGCGGTTGCGCCTGCGATGTTCAGCCTCAGGCCCGCAGTCTTGCTGCCAGGCACCATAGGATTGAACGTGACATTGACGTCAATGGACTCACCCGGCGATAGTGACGTGAAACCGCTGAAGTCGGTGCTGAATTCCTGCGCACTTTGTCCGAACAACATGGCGTCGCGAATCTCTACGGCAGATGCGCCATCTGATCCAGAGTGAGAAATAGTGATGATGCCAGATGCCGCATCACCGATCTCAACAAGGCCGACGTCCAGCGTAGTCTTGTCCACGCTCAGATTACTATTGCGCTCAACCATGCCGCGTCCTGACAAGGGCACACTTATCTGACCAGAGCCCGCTCTGGATCCATCATTTTCAGTCACCTGAGAAAGCGCTGGGTTCCCAGACAGCGCAAAGACAAAACCTGCTGCCATAGCGCAGCGAGACCAAAACCGAAAATCGCTCGTCATTTGTTCTATCAACCTTGCTAATACAGAATCTGTCGAACACAACGTCCGCAAAGGGCTCACGTTGCAATTTCCGTACTACTTTCGTGACGAGATAGTAAATTTTGGAAAAGTACGTGACTTCGCCATCCTGTTTACTGATTTAAGCAGGTGTCTTGGACGATACTAGCGGGTCTGTTGTCAATTCTGTAAAAGCCATGCGTGTTTCTTCACTACTGACGTTTGTCGTGTGTTTTTTTGCTAGCTTCATTGCTCTTTCAGATGCCAAAGGCCCGGTTCGCGCTGGCGTTCTGGATCAGCCATTGCCCAACAGCAAGGTTACTCTCCGGCCTGGTCAACCCATAATGAACTCGATAGCCAACGCTGCAGGCAATCCAGTGGCTCTTCAGCAGGCTTTACGCGATAAATTTTCGGACGAACAAGACGAATTGGAAAAACTTCCACGTCCTGAGCTGCAAGAACGCGCAAAGAAAGGTGAACGAGGTGCTCAGGTAACGCTTGCCGCCGATTTTGCGAGGGAAGCTGCGCAGCTGGCCTTTGCACCTGCAGCCGCAAATGATGCCTTGAGCGATGCCGTTCGATGGTATTCCCTGGCCGCGAAAAGAGGCTTTCCCGGAGCACCATCACTTGACCAGGCGGGTGTTAAGTACTACCCCATCAGAGTGCATCGATCCCGGTAGGTCGTACCGTACGCATTACGCATTACGCATTACGCATTACGCATTACGCATTACGCATTACGCA
>CAYGSW010000122.1:7389-8906 GCA_964352535.1 uncultured Granulosicoccaceae bacterium
CGCATTACGCATTACGCATTACGCATTACGCATTACGCATTACGCATTACGCATTTTCTAGCAGCGTAGCTGTGCATACACCTGTTCCAGTCGTTGTGTGAGGATGGGGCTGTCGGGTTCCCATTGGCGCCTATTCTCCAGCGTCTTGCGTGCCTTTTCCCACTGCCCTGAACGCAAACGCGCATCCAGCAACAATTGTTCAAACAGGTCTCGCTGGGCGTGACTCCCGCCAATTCGCCAGATCTGTTTTCTGACGGATGCAATAAGATCGGCGGCCTCCTCATAACGCCGCTCTGCATGCGCCATCATGGCCTTGCCGAGCGGGATGCCGACCTCACGCCAGAGCCCGGCATCCTGAGCTACGCACGGAGTCTGCGTTTGCTGATGCATCAGCGTGAGCAACTGTGCCGCTCGCGGTGAGGATGATCTGGCCAACCCATACAGATACTGCAAACTCAAAAAGGGTTGTATGACATCATCACTTCGCGCCTCCAGAAATGGACGCAGCTGTTGCCATCGATCTGCAACGTCCACGCCAGCAAGCTCCAGCCGAGCCAGCAGGGAGACAGCCCCAATCTGATCCTGACTGTACTCAGGTTGTACGCCCCAGCATCGCTCATCATAAATTGTCAGGGCGTGGGAGGTATCACCGCAGGCGATGTCAAACAGCGCAACATGCCACCAGTTGTGGGTGAACATGAACGAATTGAGACCGGTCCAGCTGGGTGCGCTGGCGCTCAGCTGGGCCAGCCCCTGTTTGATCGTACCTCGCCCGAGATGCACATGCGCCAGGGCATGATGCGCCCAGGGTTCATCGGCATAAATTTCCAGTGCCCTGTTGGCAGCTCTCTCTGCCGCATTCAGTTCGTTGGATTGCTCATAGGCAAACGCCAGCATGCTGTGCATCGGCGCTAAATGCGCATTAGCAGATAGAGCCTGTTTGGCCAGACTCAGCATATGCGCGGCATCACCTGCATTGAACGCGTGATACTGCGCGATTTTCAGCAGCGCAAGATCGCGTGGATAATCCGCAGTAAGCTCATCAGCGATGGCGCGCACTCTCGGATAATCATGTTGCTGCCACGCCTTGAGCATAGCCAACAGACCCTGCTCACGATGATTAAGCCGGGTACACTTTTCAGCCCGCTTACTGTACGGAGCTGACTTTAACGGAGCTTCCGGACGCTCCAGAAACATCCACAGGATGCCCGCGTAAATGTTCGCCAGTGCGCTGTCCGGATGCTGGTCAGCTGTCTCCAGCACGTTGACTGAACGAGACTGGTAGCCCACAAATCCTTCGCAAAAATCATTGATACCCGGCATCGCCGCCAACGTGCTCGTCGTGGCCAAACCAAAACTGTCAGATTGTGGCGTATTCATACACTGCGTAGCCTTGCGGTTGATAGTTCATACTGACCAATCATCCCAAAAAATACAAATCCGCTTGCCATACCCTTATTGCCCGTCAATGAGATCAATATGCACTTCGAGCATCATTAGGGTGAACATTCCATACA
>CAYGSW010000122.1:9006-16883 GCA_964352535.1 uncultured Granulosicoccaceae bacterium
CCGTCAATGAGATCAATATGCACTTCGAGCATCATTAGGGTGAACATTCCATACACCCACCTTTGCTGATGCTCTCTGGCATGGCCAGCGCCAGCGACAGCTTACTCAACTATCCGGCGGCTTCTCAACATCCATCTGTTGCCATGATGGAAGTGTGTCGCCACGGGTCGAGCTGGCATGGTAAACGCCGCGTGCAATGGCACGCGACAAACACACGGCAGCAGCATGCCCAAGCAGCATTACATCGCTACCCTCGTCAGCCAGAGGCTGTTGCGCTGTCGATACTGAAAAAATCAGATCGCCATCGAACGGGGTATGTGAAGGCACAATGGCTCGAGACATGCCATCTTGAGCCGCCACAGCCAGTCGCTTCAGCTGTGCCTTGTTCATGATGGCATTGGTTGCGACGATGGCGATGGTTGTATTCATGCCATCAGGTGCTGACACTGTATCTGTTGCATAACCATGCATGTCGGCATAGGCCGTGAACTTGTTGTTTGCTGGAATATGGCCGGAGTCGTGTTGAGTAGCTACACCCAGTCCCCCAAACTCTGCATTCATCTCAAAAGGCGCTGCCCAGAACCGGTTTGAGCCCGGTACAGTGACATGCCCATGTGGATTAACCACTACAAGAGCGCCGACGGTCAATCCACTATTCAATTGCAGCGACGCCGAACCCAGACCGCCCTTTATCGATCCTGTTGTAGCACCCACACCTGCACCTACCGTACCCAGCTCAAAGTCTGCCGCCAGCGTTGCATACGCTTTACGACCCAGTGCCGGGTACGGGTTTTGTGTCCACTGATGATCGCCACCGTTGATCAAATCAAAGATAATAGCTGCAGGCACAATAGGTACCTGCACTGGCCCGACCTGAAAACCACGCCCTTGTTCCCGAAGTGCCTCAGTGACACCGGAAGCTGCGTCAAGACCAAATGCTGATCCACCAGACAACACCAGCGCATCAATCTGCTCAACCAGTTTATCCGGTGCCAGCAATTCGGTTTCACGCGACCCGGGAGCACCGCCCATGACATCGACACTGGCCAGAAAGGCTTTGTCGGAACTAAGCACAGTGACTCCGCTTTTGATGGACGCACTGTCTGCATTACCCACCTTGAGACCGGGAACATCGGTTATCAGGTTTCTGGTGCCTACTGTCCAACGTCTATTCATAGGGTTGTCTGCCAGCACGGGTTGCCGGTTGTTGAGCTTCTTGTTTTGTCGTTACAATTTTCATGTATTGCTGATTTGCAAAACGGGCGCTGCACTAATCAGCTCACGCGTGTATGGATGCTGCGGATTAGCAAATACACCGGCTGTGTTACCTCGCTCAACAATTTGCCCATGACGCATGACCATAACGCGATCTGTTACCCGTTGCACCACACTCAAATCGTGCGAAATGAACAGATAGGCCAGCCCTTGCTCGGCAGCCAGCGAATCAAGCAGCTCAAGCACTTGCGCCCTTACCGATACATCGAGTGCGGATACCGCCTCATCGAGTATGACAATTTCAGGGTGTATGACAAGCGAACGTGCAATGGCTATACGTTGTCGTTGCCCACCTGAAAACTCATGTATGTATTTATCGCGATCCTCTGGACGCATACCAACACTGATAAGAACCTCTTCCACTCGCTTAAGCACCTCTATGGCAGTAGGCTTGCGATCAAGCACATGCAAAGGTTCGCTAACTAGGCGTCCAACTTTATGACGTGGATTAAACGAGCCATAGGGGTCTTGAAAAACCACTTGCATGAGACGTCTGGCCTGTATCGACACCTCTTGCATCGTCGTCACCGACTCACCAGCAAGACATATGGTGCCCGAATGCAGCGGCATGAGTCCAAGCAAGGCACGTGTCAAGGTGGACTTGCCGCAACCGCTTTCACCCACCAGGCCGACACTCTCGCCCTCGTGAATATCAAAACTTACGCAATCCACAGCTCGAAACCTGCCAGAGGCTCCAAACAGGCTCTTTCTCGGCAGCACGTACTCACAGACCAGTTCATTCACGCGCAGCAGCGGTGCGACATCCTGCTGTGGCGTCTTGATGCGAGCTGTACGTTTTACCTGCGTCAAGGCAGACGCAGCAAACAGCATCTTTGTGTATTCATCAACCGGTGCCTGGAATACAGGCGACAACTCACCTTGCTCAACCACATGACCATTGTTCATCACAACAATATCGTCAGCCATCGTGGATACAACAGCAAGATCATGTGTGATCAAAATCAATCCGAGTTGTTCTTGCTCTTGCAGCTCTTTAAGCAAGGCAAGAATGCCAGCCTGTGTTGTCACATCCAGTGCGGTGGTAGGTTCATCAGCAATCAATAATCTGGGCTTGCAGGCAACGGCTATAGCGATAACAACACGTTGACGTTGTCCACCCGAAAGCTCATGCGGATAACGAGATAGTGGAAATTGTCTGTTAGGCAGCCCTACGCGCTCTAAGGTTTTCATGGTAATGGCGTCTGCCTCTACCCGACCAACCCGCCGATGCAGACGCACGCTTTCACTCACCTGATCGCCGATGGTCTTGACCGGATTCAGCGCTGTCATTGGCTCTTGAAACACCATGCCGATATCACTACCCCTCAGCTCGCACAAAGCGCTCTCATCAAGCGCCTGTAGTGATTGCCCAGCGAAGTGGACGCTACCTGACAAGACAGAGCCACGCGGCAATAGCTGCATGATAGATAACGCCGTCATCGACTTGCCAGAACCGCTCTCACCGATTATGCCCAGCGTTTTGCCTGCGGCCAGCTCGAAAGAGACATCGTGCAATATGGGTGTACCGTGAATGCTCAGATGCACACCCTCAAGTCGAAGCAAGGGGTCAGCGTTAGCGCTCACGACGCAACCTCGGATCCAGCCAGTCGCGAAGACCGTCACCCAACAGGTTAAGCCCCAGCACGGTAAATACAATCGCAAGTCCTGGATATAGCGCCAGATGCGGAGCAAGGGTTATTAATGTCTGGCTTTCCGCCAGCATGCGCCCCCAACTCGGGATGGGCGGTTGTGCCCCCAGTCCAACATAAGACAGACCCGCTTCCGCCAGAATGCCCAATGAGAACTGGATAGTGCCCTGCACGATAAGCAGATTCGTCAAATTAGGCAGTACATGCTCATAGGAAATCCGAAACTCACCCTTGCCTGCAACCTGCGCTGCCATGATGAATTCGCGTGTCCACAAACTCATGGCAGCACCACGTGTCAGACGTGCAAAAACAGGAATGTTAAAAATCCCGATGGCAATGATGGCATTGACGGCACCGGGACCAAACACGGCAGTAATCATGATGGCAATAAGTAATGCCGGAAACGCAAACACCAGATCATTGCCACGCATGATGAGCTCGTCTACCCAACTGTTGCGACGGGCCGCAGCAAATAATCCCAACGGCACGCCAACCCCCATGCCAATGCCCACGGCCACCAGCGCCACAGCAATGGATGTGCGGGCACCCACCATAAGCATTGATAAAATATCCCGCCCGAGATGATCCGTGCCTAACCAGTGGGCAGCACTGCTGGTCTGCATCTTGTTGCGAATATCCAGATCGGCGACATCAAACGGCGTCCAGATAAAACTGCACAGCGCTGCAATGACAACAACAGTTACCAAGAAGGCACCTGGAACAACACTGCGCCATTTCATGTCAAGTTATTCGCGGTGACAAGATGATGCATCAAAACACTGAAGGGTATGTGATCATTCCCAATCGCGTTCTTACACAGATTGTTCGGTGTGTTCATTCAGACGTGTTCATCCGCTATCTGACGCTACTTCTAAGTCGAGGATCCACCCAGACATAAGCCACATCAACCATAAACGTCACAAGCACTACAGCAAATACCAACAGCATGATCACGCTTTCTACAACAATCAGATCGCGCTGTGCAATGCTCTGAAATACCAGCCTGCCAAGTCCGGGCAGGAAAAAAACGTTTTCAATAATGATAGCGCCTGCAATCAAAAACGAAAATTGCAGACCAATAATCGTGAGTACGGGTATCAGCGCATTGCGTAACGCATGCTTTAATAATGCCTGCCGCTCGCTCAGCCCTTTGGCGCGGGCGGTTCGCATGTAATCCTCGCCCATCACATCAAGTAGCGATGAGCGCATCACGCGCGTCAGGATTGCCGCCTGGGGCAAGGCCAATGCAATGGCAGGCAAGGTCAGTGATTTCATGGCCGCAAAAAACCCACTCTCCCAGCCAACAAACCCACCCGCCGAAAACCACCCGAGATTGATGGCGAAAATCAGCACAAGAATGAGTGCAAACCAAAAGTTGGGTACTGCTATTCCCAACTGTGTGAACCCCATGACCGCAGAGTCGGCAAAGCGTCCACGTCGGCTGGCTGCCCAGATACCCGCTGGAAACGCAATCAAGGTAGAGAGCGCCAGTGCATACAACGCAAGCGGCAATGAAATCCAGAGCCTGTCACCAACCATGTCTGCAACCGGCGTCCGGTAGGTGTAAGAATGCCCGAAATCACCCCGGACCATGCCGGACACCCAGTTCAGATAGCGCTGCAGCTTCGAGACGTCCAACCCAAGCTCAGCACGCAGCGCGGCAATGGTGTCCGGTTGGGCATTAAGCCCCAGCATGAATGATGCGGGATCACCTGGTACCACTTCGATAACGGTAAATACAATAATGCTGGCCACCACAAGAGTAGCCAGCAAAGATCCCAGACGTTTAGTAATGTAGCGAAGCATGCCGCGCTATCGATTTATACCGACTTCGCTTTTACACGGGTTACTCAGCAGTCACTCTTCCCAGTAGACAGCCGTAAGATCGTTCGCCTGTGTTGGCGCATTTTCCCATAGACCTTTAAGCTTGCTGTTGGCAACACCCGTCTTGGCTAACTGAAACAGATAACCGTTAACGTAGTCGTCGGCGATAATCTGTTGCGCATTGCCCAACATCTCATTTCGCTTTGCCGTATCCGTCTCAACGCTGAATGCTGTCATCAGCTTCTGCAACTCGGCGTTATCGTATTGGAAGTAGTATTCAGGGTTAGCATACACGCCAATATCCATGGGCTCTGTGTGCGAAACAATCGTCAGATTGAAGTCCTTGCCCTTGAAGACCTGTTCTATCCACTGCGCCCATTCGACATTCTCAATGTCTGTATCAATACCGACATCGCGCAACTGAGCTGCAATGATCTCACCGCCACGGCGAGCATACGATGGTGGTGGCAGCTTGAGTGACAAGCTCAGCCCTTCTGAAAATCCTGCCTCCACCAGCAAGGCTTTGGCTTTTTCCGGATCAAAATTTGACTGCGCAGTGAGATCCACATACGCCGGGTTATGAGGTGCAAAGTGAGTTCCGATGGGCGTGCCGTAACCAAACATCGCACCGTCAATAATTTCTTCGCGATTGATGGCATGTGATATAGCCTGGCGCACACGCACATCGTTCAGTGGCGGAGTTGCATTATTCATGGTCAGGATGGTTTCACCCTCAGTGGACCCCAAGACCACGCTAAATCGCGGATCAGCATCCAGCTGCGGCAGATTTTCGGGTGCCGGATAGTTAGGAAATACATCCACATCGCCTGCCATGATCGCAGCAAATGCAGCGGTTGGCTCACTGATGAATTTAAAGGTAGCCGACTCCAGCTGTACGGGTTCACCCCAATAGTCAGGGTTTCTGGCAATCTCCACGCGATCACCCTGCACCCAGTCAACAAACGTGAATGGCCCGGTGCCCACAGGCTTTGTGGCCGCATCGGTGGCGGTGGCCTCATCCAGGATAACCGCATCACCCCAGGCCATGTTGAACAGCAGGCTGCCGTCGGCCTGTTTCATGTTGATGGCAACGGTAAGATCATCAATCACTTCAACATTGTCGATATTGGCGAATAGCGCTTTCTGCGCGTTGGTGGAATCCTCAGCCATGGCCCGGTCTATGGAGAACTTCACATCGTCGGCGGTAAATTCAGCGCCATCATGAAACGTCACACCCTCCTGCAGGGAAAACACGTAGCGGGTACCTTCGTCTTCAATCACCCATTCCCGAGCAAGCGCAGGTAGCACACTGCCATCAGATGCAAAACGGGTGAGACCCTCGTAAATGTTGGCGTAAACCACTTCGTCGATGGCAGCAGCTGCACCCCCTGTGGGATCAAGATTGGGTGGCTCAAGGGCCATACCGATGGTGACGTCCTTACGTGCAGCCATCGCGCTAGTGGATATACATGCTGCCACCACAAGGGCAGGAATCGTGTAATGTAATTTCACTGGTTTTCTCCTTAAACGACGACTTAGGCCGGTAAATCTCTGCCAACTGGGCACCTATACGGGCTGGTTAATGCTACTACGTATTGCTTGGCAATCAGGCTAACAACAGGCTTTGCAGGGTGCGCCCCATTACCTGAGCAGATTCAATCATATCCTGAATCCCCACATACTCATCAGGCTGATGTGCGAGATCAAGAATGCCGGGGCCATAAGCAATACAGTTCTGCAAACGACCAATGCGATCAATATGCTTCTGATCATAGGTTCCAGGAGACACCACGTATTGGGGTTCGGAACCCAGCCGACGGCGTATCGCATCAGCCACCGCCACCACCACAGGCGCATCGCGTTCAGTCATGGTGGGTAGCACAGAGAACAGCTCCTTGATCTTGTAGTTGAAACTTGTGCGATCCTCACACACTTTTTCCAGCACATCGTGCATCTCGGCCTTGACGTCAGCCAGCTGCTCTTCCATCAGAAAACGTCGGTCAATTACCATGCGACAACGATCTGGTACAAGGGCTGCGGGCATGCCGGTGTAGCCCTCTTCCGGCTCTTCCAGACCACCATGAATGGAGTTGATGTTGAGCGTGGATTGACGGGCCCCTTCGGGAACCACTGGCATCTGTGTGTGGCGAGAGGCAAGCCGTGGGTAAAGATCCTGCTCGAACGCATCGATGACAGCTCCCATGTGCCTTACTGCACAG
This sequence comes from uncultured Granulosicoccaceae bacterium, assembly GCA_964352535.1. GTDB lineage: Bacteria > Pseudomonadota > Gammaproteobacteria > Granulosicoccales > Granulosicoccaceae > Granulosicoccus. Next base: position 15,974 of record CAYGSW010000122.1, read on the forward strand.
TCGCCCAGAAATGGCATGGAGCCATGCGCTATATGTCCCTGTGTTTCAATCTCAGCCCACCACACCCCACGATGCCCAAGACAGATACGATCCTTGCTTAGCGGTTCAGGAATGATAACGTGCTGAACGCGCTCTGGGTTGAACCAGCCATTCTCTGCCAGATAGGCGACTCCACCAAAACCTCCCGACTCCTCGTCGCAGGTACCGGATATCTCAACAGCACCGGCATATTCCGGATGCTCCGCAACAAAACAAATAGCCGCCACCATCGATGCCGCCAGCCCGCCTTTCATGTCGCAGGCACCCCGACCAAAGACCTTGCCATCCTTCACGACACCTTCAAACGGGTCGACAGTCCAGCCTTCACCCGTGGCAACTACATCAGTGTGGGAGTTGAAATGAACGCAGTCGCCCGCTCGTTGCCCTTCATGCCTGGCAATAATGTTCCAGCGCGGGTATTTGTCGCTATCGCCTAACGCACCCTCTGCACGCACTCGCTGCACTGTGAACCCGAAAGGCACAAGAAAACGCTCAATGCAGTCACACACGGCGGCATAGTCCAGCCCCGGCGGATTGATGCTGGGTACGCGTATCAGATCACGAGTCAGAGCGACCAGCTGCTCCTCAGCGTCTGCAATACGCTGATCCAGCGACGTCAGAGTGTGTGTATCGATAGCAGGAGGAGGATTGGTCAAACTTTTTTCTTTAAGTGAAGAAACCGCCTAACAATGTATCAGCTGCGAACAGATTAGGCAGCCATATCAATTCTTCTTTATTTCGCCAGCCCATAACATCAGATATTGAAGCCAGCCAGACAGGTTTAATCCAGCGCGTGTAAAACGTGAAACCATCTCCAGGAGGCTGTCCGAGAATAAGCTGATCGGCCGAGAGCGCGATATTTTTGCCATAT
>CAYGSW010000123.1:0-16835 GCA_964352535.1 uncultured Granulosicoccaceae bacterium
CCGCAATTGTCATTTAGTCTTGTATATGCAGTGCCCTTCGATAGTGAATGGTCGCTGGCATCAGATCACCATGGCATGCAAAAGGGAGCAAGCCTGCACGCCGACTACATTGCCGCCTGGGATGAGACGACAATGAATCGTATTGTTCAATGCAACCGTGAATCCAGAAGAGAATGCCAATTTATCAGCTATGAGAGTGGGCAGGCCATGTACCGGAACCAGTTACCCGAACGTTTCTTTTCTTCGGATAGAACCACGATTTATTTGGATAGCACAACGCTTTCACCTACGGTAGATCGCACACCGTTTGGTTCTTCACTATCAAAAAACCGCCCGTAGATTAGCTTTTCTACAGTGCCGCAGGCCTTCACTATTCGTGATCTAGTTGTTCAATTTCCTTACACACATCAAGCGTAGCGGATTCCCCGGACAGACAGCTCTATTTGGCCAACAAATTGTTAAGCGAGAGCATGACTTTTACTGCTATGACTGATTTGTCATCGAAACGGAAAGCCCCCGCATTTAAATCCACCCGTTCGCTACCCGTGCCGTTGATTGTCATGCTGCTATCTGGCTGTGGGGGCGGAGATTCGGTAATCAACACCGAAGGTGCCCAGGGTCAAGTCTCACCGCTCATGAATGACGGTCCGGTTGTACCTACGCCTGACGATGAGTCCTAGGAGCTTAGCATTCGCTAGCGAGTATCGAGAGGTTCATCATTGTATCCAGCTCCAACACGCAAATTGGCAATAGCACACCAAAAATTCCCAGTGTCGTCAGTTTCTGGCAACTGGAAAAACCGTTTGCCGGCGGGTCACTCACAGACACAAGCTCAGCTGTTCAAGATCAATGTCTTTTGAGCAACACTGGTAATGCTCCCGCACCTGACTACCTTCTGATTGCTTCGGACGATCTTCAGGCTGTTTATTGATGGTGTCTTTTCGCCCAACAGCGATGCTCAGCTGAGATTTCATCGGATCAATGCTCCGACGAGCAAAGAGCTCAACGCATATGTGGCCACCTTTAATCTTGGCGCTAAAGCCCTGTGACTCAAGCCGATAGTTGGCAATATTTGGTGGCAGCAGTTGGGTCTGCTACTGTGATATTGAGTCTATGGCATGGTCGGAGCTCTCGTTTCACTGCCACTACGATCTATCGCAACTGATGATGCTGGAGTGACCACTATATCCGGGGTCTCCCTACTCACTATTGAACTACCACCAGCGCGGTAAATAAACCCTCACTTAAAACTGAAAGCGCTGATGCTCGGCGAGGAATTGCTGGGTCAATGGGCGTTGCGATTGTTTCAACACCTCATCAGGCGTGCCTGATTCATAAATTCCATGTTTTGCAAGGAAGATGACGCGATTGGAGACATGGTAGGCAAACCCGATCTCGTGGGTCACCATCAGCATAGTGCGCCCCTCGTCGGCCAGCTGCTCAATGACGCCGAGCACCTCGCCCACGAGCGCTGGGTCAAGCGCAGATGTAGGCTCGTCAAACAACAGTATCTCTGGATCCATGGCCAGTGCGCGGGCAATAGCAACACGTTGTTTCTGGCCACCGGACAAACGCGACGGATATGTGCTTGCTTTGTCCGCAAGACCCACCCGGTTAAGTTCTGCCAGCGCCCGTTCACGAGACTTTGCTTTGGGTAGGCCTTTTACGGTTATCAATCCCTCCATGACATTGCCTTCTATCGTCATGTGCGGAAACAGATTGAACTGCTGAAACACCATTCCCACTCGTTGTCGCAGCGCACACAGTGTGCTTTCACTGCCACGAGAACCGCCGTGCTGTTCGGTCACTTGAAGCTCACCTATGTTTATGGTGCCCTTTTCTGGTCTTTCCAGTGCATTGATACAACGCAGCAGCGTGCTCTTGCCAGAACCTGAGGCTCCCAGTATCGAAATCCTGTCCCCGTGCATGACCTCCAGGTTCACATCGGAAAACACCAGCACGTCATCGAATGACTTGCTAAGACCTGACAGGGTCAGTACGGGTTCGGACATCAGTCGCTCCGCGCCAGACGGCGCTCAATGGCATACGTGAGTCGGACAATGGGATAGAGCATGCAAAGGAACACGATACCAATGACGGTATAGACTTCCAGCGGATTAAAATACAGCGATGCTACTAGCTTGCCTTGCTGCAGCAATTCAACATAGGCGACAACCGATGCCAGCGTTGACATCTTGAAAATCTCGATACCACGATTGGTCAACGCGGGCAGGATACGTCGCACCGCCTGAGGTAATATCACCCGCCTTAGCGTCTGCAAATTCGTCATGCCAATGGCCTTTGAAGCCTCCCATTGGGACGGCTCAATGGACTGGATGCCGCCGCGATAGATTTCAGCGGAATAGGCAGCAGAATTTAGTGAAATCCCGAGTATGGCGGCCATGAACGGACTGACTTCAACCGCTATCAAAATGGGTAAGGCGTAGTAGAACCAGAGGATTTGAACCAATACCGGTGTGTTACGGAAAAACTCAATGAAAGCGCGCGATGCCCATCGCAGCAGCCGCTTCGATGATCGACGACTCAAGGCTATAACAAGTCCCAGACTCATACCCAAAATCAGGCAAACGGTAAACAGTTCTACAGTGCCTGTCAGTCCCACAAGCAAGGCTCGCCAATTCTCCAGAACCGGGGCGAAGTTCCATTGATAATTCATGTTGTCAGCTCACCACTGCGGGCAAGACGACGCTCCACCCGCCCTGCAATGATACTTATGAACGTAATGCTGACGAAGTAAATCAGCGCAACTACCGTGAACACCTCCAGGGGGCGGAAGGTTTTCTGCGCCAGTTCATTAGCCTGGTATAGCAGGTCGGCGTACGACACGGTTGCGACCAGCGTCGTCGTTTTCATGAGCTCGATAGAGCGCTCCATCATCGAGGGAAACATGCGCTTGACAGCCTGAGGAAGCACGATGCGGCGCATGGCCTGCTGGTGATTCATACCAATACTACGAGCCGCCTCCCACTGACCACGTTCGATAGACACAATGCCAGCGCGAAAAATCTCTGCAAAAAACGCCCCGCTCTGGATAGTAAACGTCAGTGCCGCTGCCAGAAACGGCGTCATCTCCACGGAAATAATAATGGGCAAACCGAAGTAGAACCAGAAAAGCTGCACCAGCGGCGGTGTGGTACGAAACACTTCTATAATAATACCGGCTGGCATGCTCAGCCACCGCTTTGACGACAACCGGCCAAAGGCGAGTAATAGCCCGACCACCAGTCCGCCGGACAAGGCGGTGGCAGTTAGAACCAGTGTGTTTTTGAACCCGGCCAGCAACAGGCCGGATTCAGTCAGCACCGGTATGAAATTCCACTGATACACTGGGTGAAGGCGCCGGTGCGTGCTTACTTGATGATAGCAGGAGCCGCGTCTGCGCCAATGCCGAAGTCTGTCAGGAATTCTTCATACCACACTTGTATTTGCCCAGACTCATACCAGCCTTTAAGTTGCTCATCGACGAACGCAACAAACTCGGTATCATCCTTGTGAACGGCAGCACTGGTGGGGTTGGCCTTCTCTGGCGTTGGTACAACGATTTTGCCTTGTTGCAGGTTTTTCAAAGCCGCAATCAGAGGTGGGTGAAACAGGCAGACGGCATCAACTCGACCGGATTGAAAAGCGGCAATGGCTTCGGTGTTGCCGGGGAATCGCTGGATGTCAGCGTTACTAACGTTTTCAGTCAGAAACGCGTCCATGCTGGTTGCCTGAGGCACGGAGATCTTGATATCTGCGTTGTTCAGATCTTCCCAGGCTTCTACCTGTAGATCTTCCCGCGCCAGTACTGCCAACGAGTAATACAGCAGTGGCGACTCCGGAAAACTGGCTGCCTCCTTGCGTGCATCAGTGGCATCGAGCACGAACATGATGTCAATCTTGTTGCTCTGAAGAGCGGCAACCGCGGTACCCCAAGTCACCTCAACAGGCTCGAAGCTGACGTCCAGTTCTTGTGCCATGGCCATGCCCGCCGACACGCCTACCCCCGATGTCCAGTCGCCACTGGCCAGATCCTTGGAGTACCACGGCGGTGCCTGTGTGACGCCGACGCGCAATGCGCCGCGTTCCTTGATGGCATCCAGCGAGCCTGCCGCTGACGCTGGCAGTGTGGCAGCAAGCCCTGCGAGCGCTAAGGCAGCAGCGCTGAATACAGTGCACAATCGTCTTGTGATTTTCATGGGGTCTGTCCTTTGTTCGAAATGCTTGGTGCCAACGATAGTACACTGAAACACTGGTCGAACAAAGCAATGGGAGAACAACTGTATTTATGATCAGCTATTTATCATCAGCAAAGTATCAAATAGATACTGTGTGAAGCCGACACCAGGCAGCAAGCTCTCTAAGCTCCGTCAGCAATTCTTTCGGCTTTAGAATAACACTCGCTGATATCCACTTGAGAGTCAGGAGTTTTCAGTGGTTTGATGGTCTTCTGACACTCCCGATGATAGTCATCAAACCATTTTTCAACCATTCTGTTGTGCTTGTCCAGTTGCCTTAGCGCAAATCCCAATCCATCTCGCACTCATCAGCATACCGCTCCTCCTCTGACGCGTACCATGTCCCTTCGATGACCTTGGCAGTGCGTCGCGCTCTCTCTCTCTCTCTCTGCAACGCTCTGCTTTGGAAAATCGAGCGAACGGTGAATGCAGTGGCTTGAAAGGGATTCAAGGTGACGACTGCTGTCTTTCAGGGTTGTTGCACATTGACAACCGCGCTGCGTGTAGCCAATACGCCCATTGTGACCTATATACGTTAGGCAAACTGTCGTTAGACAACTGAAAATCCCCGAGTCGGCCCTGATGCGCCGGCCGCGCCGGGCACCTCGTTAGATTCTGTCCCTCGCCACCATTTGGAGTTGTCCAGTAGCGTATAGATACTGCATCGAGCTACACCAGAACGAACACCCGCCCACGCCCGCAACGGCGATTAGAGGAACTGAACTGGTTGCGAAAAGACACAAAATGAAGAGCTCTTGTATCAACACAGACGCTGTCTTGCTTTTCCATGTGTTGGGACGGTCACTGAGCAGTGATGCCCCCATCAACTGGCATGTTGACGCCTGTCATAAATGCCGAGTTATCTGATGCAAGAAACAATATTGCGTTGGCGATGTCGGTTGTCTCAGCGACGCGTCCTATCGGATGCCTGTCGGCAGACAATTGTCGTATACGATCGACATCTTGTATACCGAGTCGATTAGCTTGCGCAGCAACTGCTCGGTCTCCCATCTGCGTATTGACAACACCTGGATGAACTGAGTTGACACGTATCCGATCACCCTGGTTAGCAAAACTCACAGCTGCTGACTTAGTAAACATCGTAACACCACCTTTTGCCATGCCATAAAGCGGATCATTTGGCGCTGCAACCAAGCCCGCTACGGATGATAAATTAACAATTGAACTGCCGTGCTTACTTACTTTACTTGCAGCCCTGAGTGCAGGTGCGCATAGTTTCGTTCCCAAAAACACACTGGTCATGTTCACTCCAACTATTTTCTGCCAGTCATCCAGGCTTGCCGCTTCAAAACTCTTGCCCAGAAAATAACCAGCGTTGTTAACCAGAATATCTAACTTACCCACTGTTTCTGTAATCTTATGTACGGCTTGTACCCAACTCGGCTCAGAGCTGACGTCTAGCGTAATTGCAATAGCATGACCACCGTCACTATTAATATTCTGAGAAACCCACTGCGCTTTGTCAGCGAGAATATCGGCAACAAATACGGTCGCACCCTGCCGCGACATCAATCGCGCAGTTTCCTGACCAATGCCATTAGCTGCGCCAGTAATGAGTACGGTCTTTTCGTTTAGCTGTTTAGACATAGCAAGTGTAATTACGGGACTCCGCAGGGCTCGTCATCGGGACTATACAGGTACAACTGCCTCCGAAAAAATTTCTGAGCATGATGAAAATAATCGATAGTCCCCCTGGAACAAATCAATAGCATTGATAATAGTAGAGATTTGAGGGGGAAGTTTGTCTGGGACCGCCAGCTGGATAAACATCTTCTTGAGAGTGCCGTTGTGTTCATTCAAGTTTTCCTGCAACGTACCGCGTCGGCTGAACGTTACTGCGAAAACAGCGCGGCAAAAACAGAAGCGTTTGGCAGCTCATCAACTAATCAGAGATGATAGTTGTACCCATTCACAGCGATGTTCGGATACCCCACCGTGTAAGTCGAAAGTTCCACGTTGCGTTTCATAGCTGTTTGATGGATACAAGAAAATTATGCATAGACAGATGCTGAAGTAATTTCTGTCGCGCGATGGTTGTGACGGTGCAATGCAAACACATGCCAGCACTAATGTGTTTGCCGCCACTCTTGATGGCGATGAGCTTATTTAACATGATCTCGATTCAATCCAGCGGGCCTGGATACAGGTGGTCGCTAGTAGTGTCAGGCTGAACGGTCAGATGCTGAATACGGGAGATGGTATGGCCATGGAAAGCGGTGGAGTGATCACTTGGACGGTGGTGTTCAGGCTGAATTGCTGTTTTTTTTGAGCTGCCCTGACCACTAGTGATCGGGTCAGTTGGGCCAACGTCGGGGGCGATAAGACTCATTTGCCGTTGGCACAACAGTTGGCCACAGTGTTGACAACGAACCCAATTGAGAAGCCACGTCTGCGAAAGAGTGAGTGCGCCAAAGAAGATAATAGCACTGTAGGTTTCTTGAGTTCCCAAAATGACGATGATACATGGTGTGGGAAACATGGATAGCACCCAGAACATAAGAACGTGTTCAATACTCGTAGGAATCGAACGTATCCATTCCTGGATGTCGGTGTTCGCTTGATTCGGCTTTTTCCACCATAGTCAGTATGGCTCTGCTGCCTCGATAACCACGATGCCACCCTCGACCCTGAACCTGACATCTACCGGGCCGATCATGACGCCCCAGTGCTGGCCCTGCTTGCCATCTTTCCCTCGCTCGTGAGCAGGGCGCGGGTCTTGAGCCAGTGTCTGCTCAATCAGACGCTTCAGGCCGCAAGTACCGGATGCCACGAGATCGTTGTTTGGCTCAATCTCGTTCAAAGACTTTAGCGCCTCGGAGCTCCAGGCAACCTCAAGGTTATCCTGCAATGGCGTCGCCCACGCGGATCTGGCTTCGGGTATGGCTTCGACAAACGACACATAGGGCTTGATATCGAGTACGGGTGTACCATCTAGAAAATCTCCACCTGTGACAAAGACGCGGTAGTAGTCCTTGTCGAAAGTGACTTCTCGTAACGCCACAACGCTCAACCCAATGGGATTTGGCCGGTTGGGACTGCGCGTGGCGTAGATTCCCTTAGTCGTCTTGCCTCCGAGCCGAGGTGGCTGTACCAGTGGTTTGAAACGTTTGTAGTGCTGGCGGTGAAAGACAAACACGACCCAAAGATGAGAAAAGGAGCCTAGATCGCGCAGCGCCAGCTCGTTATCGCGCGTTGGTTCGAATTCGATGGCTGCAACGGCGCTCTCTACCAGTCCGGGCTGCCTTGGTATACCGAAGCGTTGGCTGTAGCATGATCTGATGGTTGCTATGGCATCCATCGAAAAGGTTTTACTGCACATCGGTGTTGTCCGACAGTGAATGCGCTGTGACTATCGCAAAAGAAGAAGGGTAGATATCTCGTCTAAAAAACCCCTGTAAGACGACATTCATACCGGCGTATCAGACCGATGTTACCGTTCAGGACCCATCATGGGGTGAGTGGGATCGAGACTGGTGTTAATGCTGGTGTAAAATGCAGGTAAATGCCTGCTGAGATGAGTGCTGCAACAACTGGTCTGTCGCCATAAATTGCTCAAACCCAGCCCAATGATTCCGCCAGTTCTTTATATGCGACTCATGCAAAGTGACCGGTGGCTCAAGTCTGGCTTCTTGGCGATGAGGTCCAGACGCCAGTGATCAAAGCACACAAGTTGACAACCGTGCAGCGTATTGATGAAACGATAGCCAGGCAAGTCAGCTCTCTGCTGGAGGTGGTGCAGCTGCTTTTATCCAATATCCGTTCACAACTTGGCTGATGACAGTGACTTAAGTACACTTGTCTTGACAAGCTCTCACCGCACCGAGCCCCGACGGATTCGGTTTAGAACGAGCCAACTGATTTAATAGTCCATGACAGAAACACCACGCTGGCAGCTCAATCGCGCCGGTATTACTAACGTGTATCAATACGAGAATGAAATACTCACCTTTCGGGGTGGGCGCTTGTTGCTGCGTGGAATCAATGGCTCGGGCAAGTCCACAGCCATGAACATGTTGCTGCCTTTTTTGCTAACTGGCCGAACGCGCGGTATTGATGCGGCTGGAGAGCAGACGGGCATTCTTAAATCCTGGATGTTGTCGGGACGCGATGAACGGCAGCCTGTGGGCTATCTCTGGGTCGAGTTTGAGCGCATTGATCCGGATAGCGGTACGCCGGAGCATGTTGTCATCGGCTGCGGTATCAAGGCCAATCGGGCATCTGACACGGTGACGACCTGGTGGTTTGTGACCCGTCGTCGTCCCGGTATCGATTTCGACTTGCTGGAAGCGCAGGTACCATTATCGCTTGATGCATTGCGAAGCGTGGTGGAGCCGGATCCGGTGTTCACTCAGGACCGTCGTGCCGACTATCGTCGTGAAGTGGCGCGCTGCCTATACAGTAGTGCCGATATAGAATCGTTTCTCAACCTGATCAATACAGTGCGTAGTCCGCGGGTAGGCGACAGGGTCGATGTCGAGCTTCCGCAGTATCTGTTGTCTGCCATGCCGGGGCTTTCCGAATCAGCGTTGACTGAAGCGGCGCGCCCTTTGGATGATCTGGATGAGCATCGACGCAATGTTGCCGATCTTGGCAAGACCGAAGTTGCACTGACTGCCATAGTGGGTGTTTACCGTGCCTATGCTTTAACGCAATTGCACGGCGAACGGAGTCGAGCCAGTCGCATGTCATCCCTAGTCAGGCAAGCGCGCAAGCAACTTGACAATGACAGGGATGATGCTGAGGCAGCAAGTCTTGCTGAGGCAAAAGCCAGTGAGCGGCTCAGCATGCTTGAACATCAAAGAGTTCAGACTGAGCAGAAAATTCATGCCCTGCAGCGTTCCTCAGCCTACACCGAAGGTCAACAGATGGAGGATTTACGCAGGCTTGTGCTTAGTCTGGAATCTCGCTGTGCGGATGACCTGGCAGCACAGGAAGAGCAGCAACGCCGTCAACCTGCTTTTATCAAGGCGCTGGTTCGAGCAGAACAACGTAGCGATATGCAGCTGACCGGGTTATCCGAAGAGCTTGGTATGCTGATGCGGCAGGCAAGTGAGGTGGGTGTCAACGTAAATCTACCTGGAATCGTACCGGTACCACGAGTGGCACTGCCCGGTATAGACGCCGGAGAGCCGTTGGAAGTGTTTGATTCAGCAATCGTCGAAACACAATTGAAGTCTGTTTCCGGTGCGGCAGCGACACGAACAGCTGACGTTGATATCGCGCGTAAGCAGATAAAACGTGTGGCTATTGCTGCCGATGGTCTGCGTGATGCACAGTCGGCACAGCAACAGGTGCTTGAGTCGGTATCTGATGCTCAAGAACGATTTGAGGCGGGCCGTCAGAATCTGGCTGACGCCAGGCAGGCCTGGGTAGGGGCTGCCAGTGAATGGGCGCAGCGATGTCAGCGCTTGCTTGATGTTAATGGTTCAGCCCAGGGTTCGGCGCAGGCAAGCCCTGTGGTAGACGCGATCCTCCTGGAGGCGAATGAACCTTCGTCGGGTGCCGATCTGCATGCTCAGCGCGCCATTTTGTACAACCAGGCTACTCGGGTTTATGATGAGCAGCGTCGTGTTGTTCTTATGACTCAGTCGAAAGCTAAAGAGTGTGAACGTGATCTGCTTGAAGCAACACAGGTGTTGGAAGAATTGCAGGCACGCACTGAACCTGATGTTCCAGAACTACCCTGGCAACAACGTCGCACCCCAAGTTTTGCTGACGTGGTTGATTTCAACGAAGATCTGGACGCACAGTCACGTGCCAGGCTGGAGGCTGCACTGGAGGGGAGTGGTTTGCTTTATGCCAGCATTGAACGAGATGGGGCGCGTTTACAATCCGGTGAGCTTGTTATCAGTTCAAACGCGAGCGTTGTTGAGCAGCCTCTGAGTACACTATTGAGTGTTAGCGTTCCGGACAGCCTGAGTGTTGATATTGACAAGGGGCAAGTCCAACATATTCTCGATGGCATAGGCACCCAACTAACAACACTTTGTTCAACGGTAGTCAATATCGACGGCGAGTTCAGGCTAGGTGCTTTGTCTGGTCGCCATGAGAAGAGCGATGCTGAATATGTCGGCGCAATTGCCCGTCGCGCCCGATTGGAGAGACTCCGTGCGGATGCCGCTGTCCAGGTAGAACAGGCGCAACACACACTTAACGAGGTCACGCAGGTGTTGTCGGTGGCAACTGATTACGCGGATGAACTGCTTGTCAATCGCGACAGTCTGCCGGTGCTAAGCAAGGTGGAGCAGGCACAGGCTGTTGCAACGGCACTCGAAGCTGAGCTGGCCAAAGCGCGTGAACGTTTGCAAGTCAAAAAAAACGCGTTGGCCGATGCTGAACGTCGGTTCAGCGTGACCGACGATGAGTGTCAGCGCGTTTGCAGAAGTCTGAATTTGCCATTTGATACAGCGGGTATCGAGAATATCGAACGTACCTTGCAAACCATGCTGACACAGGTGCAATCCAGCATCCGTCTTGCTGGTGGTGTAACCGAGGCTACGCAGGAATGGATGATGGCAGTCGAACGCTGGCGAATCGCCTCGCAGGATTTGAAAAAGGCCTCAGAGCAATGGCGATCCAGTCGGCAGGATTGGGAAACCGAGCAGGCGCGATTGGCGACGCTCGAATCTTCCTTGGGTGCCTCTTATCGTGAAGTTGTAGAGCAGATCGAGACAAGGGAGCGCGATCTGGCTGAAACCAAACGATCCATTCCCGTTGCCAGGGAAGAGAATGATCACGCAATTCGTCTTGCCAGTGACACGCAAAACGCCCTGCAGAATTCCACGGCGGCACTGGCACAACATGAGAGCGAATGTGCATTGGTGCATGCGCGTTTTACCAAGGTTTTGAGCGTTCAGGGTTTGTTAGGTGCTGTTGTGTTGTCCGATTCAATACAAGCTCAGAACGATTCGGATGCCTCACTACCTCACGAAGCAGACATCGCTGAACTGTCACTACCGCAAACGACAGCAGATGCACAGGGGCTCGAAAAACTCTCCGCCTACGTTGGCTCGCTATTGCCTGCGTCGAGTGGAGAAGACACCCGTGCAGATGGTGTGCGTATTTCACTGCGTCAGCGACGCAACACGCTGGGCGCTGGTTGGGATGCCGAGGATCATCAGCCTGATACCGATCTACCCCTGAGTATTTCAGTAACAGGTCCACTGGGCCAGATGCCACTGGCAGAATCTGTCACCACTGTCCGCACACAGCTATCACAGCTGCAGGCTTTGTTGACAGAAAAGCAGGATCAGGCTCTGCGCAATTTGTTACAGGGGCTGATCGCCCGTGAAGTGGCTGAACGCATGTTTGAAGCGAAGCGTCTAATAGAGCGTATGAATGTTCGCCTGCACAGCGTCACAACAAGTCATGGTATTGGTGTGCGTCTGCGCTGGCGTCGCTCGCCCGAACTGGAAGACTCAACAGCACATACGGTGGAGATTCTGGCTAAGACACCTGATCTACGCAGTGAGGAAGAAGAGGCGCAGCTCAGAGCAGCGTTGGCGCAGGCTCTGGAGGAAGCGCGTCGACTGGAACCGGATGCCGCCTATCGACAACTCATTGCCCACGTATTCGATTATCGACAGTGGCATGAGATGAGCATCATGCTGCGCCGCGGTGATGAACCGGAAAAGCGCTTGACGCGCAAGACTCCGCTATCAGAGGGTGAAAAAAAGCTTGTATCGTATCTACCGTTATTCGCAGCTGTTGCCGCTGCGTGTGATGCCTTGAGTGATGTGGGGGGAAGTCAGGTGCCGCGTTTTCTTTTACTTGATGATGCATTCGCCAAGGTGTCCGAAGACAACCATGCCGCATTGTTTGGTTTGCTCGTATCACTCGATCTTGACTTTATTGCAACCAGTGAGCGGCTATGGGGTACACATGCCTCGGTGCCAGCGCTTGCAATAACCGAGGTGGTGCGTGACACAGCATTGGGCGCTATTCTGCTCGAGCACAGTTATTGGGATGGCAACACGCTGACTCTGCCGACATCGATTGATGTCGACGCGGATACCTGGGGCGATGCGCATGCGTCGTGATAACGCGGATCAGCCGGATGTGCCCGCTACTGCACTTGAGGTAAATCCGGAACGAGCAGATACGGCGCGCCAGCTGTTTCGTTATCTGGGTGGTGAGGAGTGGCAGGAGTACCGTGCCATCCTTGGCGTATTTGCTGGCACCTTTTTCTCCGAGTTTGCACCGGAGGATGTTATGAATGCGCTACGTTCAATCTCCATTGAGCTGGATATCAATGTGGTTGGTGAACGTCTGGAGAGTCTGCGCCGCTGGGGAAATCTGACGGCCTCAACCTCAATAGGTAACCCCGCAAGCCTGGATGACTATTACAAACGGCGCCATCGGTATCTGATTACCCGGGCAGGGCAAGAGGTGCATGATGTCGTTGAGGGCGTGCTGCACCGCATTGACGATGTCAGTGACGTTCAAGCTGGACGCCTGCGTGATCTACATCGTGCGCTTGAGCAACTTATCCAGTACTGCGAGCAAGGTTTGGGACAGATTCCGGGCAATGAGGTTGTGGATGTTGTACGTCGTGTGTTTGATCCGCATGAGTCTTTCAGCACTGAGATTACCCAGTTCTTTGCATCCATCAACCAGTGGCAGAGCCGGTTTGATCTGGAGCCTGATGAAATCACTTTTTTCGCCGAAGTGCTGGTCGGGTACGTGTCGGAGCAACTGGTGGAAATAGAGCGTATGGCACGACCCATTGCCGGTAGCCTGAGAACCTTGCAACCGTATATCGATAGCGTAGTAGCACAGTCGCGTTCGGGTCTTGCAGCGCGCGTTGATGATGCGGGGCTGTCGGCTAGTGTATCCGTACGTTCAGCGGCAGGTTCGGAAAAGGAAGACTGGGAGCACCTCATGCGTTGGTTTGGTGCCGGTGTTGATGGACAGTCGCGACTGGATTCACTCACCCGTCAGGCGCTGGCGGCGGTGCGGACTTTGACGGGTAACCTGACGCGATTATCTCGCGTGGGTGCGGGTGCCGCATCACGGCGAGCAGATTTCATTCGCCTTGCAGGCTTTGTTGACGAAGCCCCCGATACGACAACCGTGCAGTGTTTGATGGCGGCTGCATTTGGTTTGTTTCCATCGAGGCATTTTGGCGTGTTGGCAGAAGATGCGGATGACCCCGTGGCTACCAGTACAACGTGGAGTCGTGCACCACGCGCTGAAATTCCTGTTACCTTGAGAGAGCGAGGGGAGCGCACACAGCGCGGCAAGGTGACACCCGTGCGAGATCGTGCTGCCGAACGTGAAGAGCTCCGCCATCGACGCCAGCGCGAACGTGAAGCCGAAGCCGAGACCGCAAGAGAGCTATTGTCTGTCACCGATTCCACAGGGCAGTTGACAGATGTTGAAGTGAGTACCCTGGCACTGCGACGCCTGAGATTATTATTCAGTGCTTCGGGTGCGCGGCGTATACCGGGTAAATCCGAACGCGTTGCCAGTGACAAGGATTTGCAATGCCGCGTGACGCGCACTGCAGGCCAGCATGTCAGTATTCGGTGCCCGGAAGGGCGCTTGACGATAACTGACGCCGAAGTGCGCTTGTTGCCGATTGCCGAATCGAGGGGTGGCGTTCATGGTTGATCGTGACGCAGATGCGTTGAAGAATGCGGCACGCCATCTGCTGCAAAATCCGATGACCTGTGCCGAACAGCATAGCGAGCAGTTTTCAACCATACGTCGACACGAGCTGACACTTGATCGTTGGTTTACCCAACGGCTCGGTTATCGCTTACACGTATCGAGCTCTACCGCCCGACTGTTCAAGACAACGATAGTGCCGCACCGCCCCGTACTCCTTGCGCCGACCAGCACGGGTCGGGCAATGAACCAGCGTGAATGTCTGTCACTGTCTTTAATCCTGGCTGCAGTGGCTGCCGGACCTCGTGTGATCAGTCTTCGAGACCTTATTGATGATGTGCGTACTGCTGCAGCTGACGCGCAGGTAACTTTAACCCATGAAGCGATTGAACGACGCGCGTTCATCATTGCATTGAAATGGATGATACAGGCCGGCCTGGCTAAAGAGTTGCACGAGCAAATCGATCGGTATGAGCATGATGAATCTGCCGATGCGATTCTAGAAATCGATCCCGACAGGGTGAGTCTGTTACCACTAGCGGTACTGGGTCGTGCTGAGACTGCTGCCGACTTGCTTAATCGCGATGATAAGCGAGTATCTCTGCGCCAGTGGCTGCGTGCTCAGCTGGTAGAAAATCCCGCTGTCTACAAACCGGATATGGCAGAGCATGAATGGAAGGAACTTAGACGGCGTATCGGTGAAGAGATAAGTATGCTGGATCAAATGTTCGGATTGCACCTGGAAATACGCGCTGAGGGTTTCGCAGCAATTGACGCTACCGGGAAATTGTCGGATCGCCTCTTCCCGGCTACGGGTACGATAAGCCATGCTGCCCTGGTGTTCATCGACTGGTTATGCGCACAGCCAACATCTGCCGGTGTGAGTCGTGCCGTGTCTGTCAAGGCTGCGCCCGACCAGATGAATTCTACAACCGGAAAAGAAGGCTCGAATGCTCAAAGCATCAGTGTGACACTGCAAGAGGCACAATTAGCATTTGACCGATTGGCGCAGCAGCACAGTCGCCACTGGTCAAAAACCAAAGTGTCTCACTTGAGCGCCTTTCTGCTTGAAGTGCTAGAGCTCTTGCAGGATCTCAGGCTGGTGGTTGTAAGTGACGAGCGTATTTCACCGTTACCGGCAGCTTCTCGCTTCAGTGTGTTAACAACTATCGACAGCGATGTTGATGAGCCTGTTGGGCACGTGGTAGCAGGCCGCAAAAGTAAAAGTAAAAGTCAACGTGGACGTGCTGGACAGCTTTTGACGGGCCATGACGATCGACAGGGGAATCTGTGGTAGACGATCTTGGCTGGGAGCACAGCCATGCTTGATAGATTCAGAGGGCAACTCTGTTGCTGTATCTTCAACGGCACTGGCGGTGGACGAAAGAACCAACAGTTTGTCTGCCGGGTATACGAAAAATGAGCACGACAAGAAATTCGGTCCCTGTATCGTTACTGCATGATGATCTTTTAGTCGTGTGGCAGGCGGCTCGAAAGCAACTTGATCGTCATGGGTTGGCGAGGCGTGGCTCCGTGAGCATGCCACCAATCAGTGATACCGCAGCACACCACTTATCCTCCCTCCTGTCTTGCTCCTTAACATCGCGACTGGATCTTGCTCTGTTGGAGCGGGCGCTAGTGTTAAAAGGTATCGGAGAGAATCTGGATCAGGCACTGGAGATACTTGGCGCTTCTGCGAGTCAGCAGCGTTTGGCGGATAGAATGGTTGCGCAACGTCGGCTGGCAACCCGTGTGTGTGTGGATACGCTGGTTGAACAATGGCCAGAAACCTGGGCCGCTACCTGGGCAAACTGGTTGTTTCAATCCGGGCAAATGGTGAGTCAGAACGAGGTATCAGCTGCTGCGTTGGTCAATTCAGTTCGAGATATCTTGGACAGGCAGGCAAAGGTCGCAGCGAGGCCGGTAGCGCGAAACGAACTGGCCGTGAGTGTGTGTGGCTCTGCCCACGCGCTTGATGATGGCGTGCTACTGGAACGTTGTGCTCGCAGGGCACTGTGGCACGCTATTGGCGAGCACGTTGCCTACAGTGACGGGCGCATAGTCTGGAATACTGCTGACATCCACACCGACAGGGTATCAGCCCCTGTGCTTGCCTGGCACTTGCCGCTTGATGCGGATTCAGCGCTTGGCCGGATAAGCGCTGCTGCCAATTCTGCGCAAGTGCCCATACACCTGACTGCAATGGCGCTGACTAACCATGAGATTGTCTGTGATCAACGCCAGCCGGTACTGCTGGTAGAGAACCCTCGCCTGGTTGAGGCCGCAGCCGAACGACAATTGCGCCGGTGTGTCATAGCAACCAATGGTAATCCATCAAGCACTGTCATACAGCTGGTTCTGGCGCTTCTGCAGCAAGGCGTTGAGGTACGCCATCACACAGATTTTGATGCCGCAGGTGTTGGAATCTGTCGCCGCATGGCTGAGCGTGGTTGTAAGCCCTGGCGAATGAATGCACACGATTATCAGCGCGCATTACGCACAGCCGCCAGTATCGGGCTTGATCTACCGAGCAATGAAACGCTGTGTGCAGATACCCCCTGGGACCCGCAGTTACAAATCGACATGAACACGCAATCCCTTGTGGTGCACGAAGAATTGATTGTGGATGAGCTTCTTGACACGGCAAGGTGGTGATTGGGGCGTGCAACCATTCCTCATGTCTCGCAAATACAGTGTGGTGATATGCGCAGGATGTCGCGCATCGAAAGCCGGTGTGTACTTGGCTGTGCGCTCTCTTTTCCACCTGCGGAAACTCTGAATGCGATCAAGGCGGAGATCACGCAAGCGGTGGATAGGTCCCAGCATCCGACACTCTGTCTGGAGATGCCTTCGCAGCCTTGGGTGCTGGTCAGGTAAAGGCGGTTTTTGGCCTGGACGCAACCGCTGCTTATCTAGGAGGCTGTCCGAGAATAAGCTGATCGGCCGACGGCGCGATATTTTGGCCAG
>CAYGSW010000124.1:0-16817 GCA_964352535.1 uncultured Granulosicoccaceae bacterium
GTGATGGAGATGTGAGGCTGATCATGAAGCCCGACGCCGCTGATTCTGATGATGACTACAAGCACCGGGAGCTACAGAAAATATCGGCCGCTGGAAATCTGCTTGCCGCGTTTGATAACGAGCCCACACATATAAACTGCTACCGCACTGTGTTCCCGCAGAGCATTAGTGTTCATCTGGACACCGACCATTCCATGCGAGAAGTACGCCTGCTGGAGGGCATTGTGTCTATCAAGGATTTCGACCACTGATCGTTAGTGCTGTGGCATAGTCCACAACATGATTGATTCGCAATTGAAAGGACAAGCGATAAGCTTGAAGCAGGTGTCCAAGTTCTGGGGCGGCGATCCTGCTGTAGATTGCATTGATCTTGATGTAGCACCCGGTACATTTACGGTGCTGCTGGGCCCTTCCGGATGTGGCAAGTCCACATCTCTGCGAATCATCGCCGGTCTGGAAGCAGCCGATGAAGGCGAGGTGTTGATCGCCGGAAAAAAGGTCAACCAGCTGCCACCGGCTCAGCGCGACATTGCCATGGTGTTTCAATCCTATGCCTTGTTTCCGCATTTAACGGTTGCTGAGAACATTCTCTTTGGTTTGCGTGTCAGGCGAACGCCGAAAGATGAGCAACAACGGCGTCTGTTGCAAACTGCTGACCTGCTGGGTTTGACAGATTTTTTGCGGCGACGCCCCTCTCAACTTTCTGGAGGGCAACAACAACGTGTTGCGCTGGGAAGGGCCATCATTGCTGAAAAGCCTGTCTGTCTCATGGACGAACCACTGTCCAACCTGGACGCGAAGCTGCGAAACACCATGCGCACTGAAATTCGTGATTTGCAGCAGTCATTGGGTTTTTCCATGGTGTATGTCACGCATGATCAGGCTGAAGCCATCACCATGGCCGATCAGGTTGTGCTTATGAAAAAAGGGCGCATAGAGCAAAGCGGAACGCCGCGCGAGATCTACGAGACGCCTGCCAGTGCATTCGTTGCAAGCTTTATAGGAACACCCCCCATGAATCTTGTTCAAGCGGATGACTTGGTCGCAGCGGTGAGTCATGGGCAGGTTTCAGCGAATGCAGATCAACGCCTTGGCTTCACTGTAGGCATCCGGCCTGAACATGTTCGGCTGTCAGACGCTTCAGGTATCAAGGCACGAGTAGAGCATGTGGAATATCTTGGAGCTGATGTGCTGCTTGACTGTCGCATTGGCGGTTCAAAATTGCTGGCACGTATCGAAGGGCATGCCAGTGTTCAGCCTGCAAGCGATGTGTTGCTGGCGTGGCATATCGATCACATGCATTTCTTTGACAAGACAAATGGTGCGCGGCTTGTTGATGCACCTTCAGGATTTAACGATCTGTTTACAAGAATGAATGAGTTGTATTAGTGCACGTAACGAGTAACTGGAGGAGGAAGCTATGAAACTACCAACAAGACTATCGACAGGACTTTCAACGGCAGCATTGCTGCTGGGGATGAGCACAACCGCATTAGCGGTAGATCTGGAATTTTACTTTCCAGTGGCTGTGGGCGGGAAAGCTGCTGACACCATTCAGGCATTGACTGATGAATACATCGCGGCCAATGAGGGCGTAAACATCGATGCAGTCTATGCCGGATCATATGGCGACACAGTCACCAAGGCGCTGACAGCATCGCGTGGTGGCAAGCCACCTCAGTTGTCAGTCATTTTATCGGTGGACATGTTTACACTGATTGATGAAGACGTGATCATTCCGTTTGATGAGCTGGTCGATAGTGAGGAGGACCAAGCCTGGCTTGAATCTTTTTACCCTGCCTTCATGCAAAACAGCCAGACAGGTGGCAAGACCTACGGCATTCCTTTTCAACGTTCCACACCTGTCCTTTACTGGAACAAGGAAGCATTTGCGGAAGCAGGTCTTGATCCTGACACTCCTCCCACCACGTGGGAAGAGACCATTGAGATGGGCAAGAAGCTTGTGAAGAAAGATGACAGTGGCAACGTCACGCGCTGGGGAGTGCGTATTCCCTCTTCAGGATTTCCGTATTGGTTGTTTCAAGGCTTGACAACACAGAACGGTGCCATATTGGCGAATTCAGAAGGCAACGAGACCAACTTTGATGATCCGAAAGTTGTGGAGGCTCTGGAGTATCTGGTGGCCTTGAGCACTGAACATGAAGTGATGGCACCGGGTATTGTGGAGTGGGGTGCAACACCTAAAGCGTTCTTTGAAGGGCAGACGGCCATGATGTGGACATCGACAGGCAACCTGACCAACGTTCGTGATAATGCCCCGTTTGAATTCGGTGTTGGCTTGCTTCCGGGCAAGGAAAGTTTTGGTGCACCAACAGGTGGTGGCAATTTCTATATTTTCCGTGAATCAAGCGACGAGCAAAAACAGGCTGCGTTTGATTTTGTTCGATGGATTACAGCGCCAGAACAAGCGGCCAAGTGGTCTATTGCCACGGGCTACGTTGCACCTAGTCCCGCAGCCTGGGAGACAGTAGAGATGCAGGCTTATGCCAAGGAATTCCCGCCAGCACTGGTTGCTCGTGATCAGCTGGAGTATGCGGTTGCCGAATTGTCCACGTATGAGAATCAACGCGTCACCGGTGTTTTCAATGATGCGCTGGCTGCTGCCATCACCGGCAGCAAAACACCTGCAGAGGCTCTGGCTGAGGCTCAGGAAAAAGCAGACGCCATTCTGAAATTCTACCGCTAGGTAATGATGCCACTGTGGCGAAGCAACCATCAGTACGCAACGTGTTGCGTGTGTTGCTGATGTTTGTTTCGTCACCACCTTGCATTGAGCTTGTGAACTCATGATGCATCGACGCGAGTGGGTCTATGGCTGGTTGTTTCTCAGTCCAGCTTTAGTGTTCCTGTTTACGTTTACCCATTACCCCGCGGTAAAGACAGTCGTTAGCAGTTTTTTCTCGACACCCCGAGGTCGACGGCCCGAAGAATTCATCGGCCTTGAAAACTATCGGACGCTGGTTGAGGATGAAGTGTTCTGGCAGGTCTTGATGAACAACTTCTGGTTTGCGGTGGGCTCTATTCCTGCGTCCATCGGTATTGCGCTTGCCATGGCGTTGTGGGTGAACAGCCGGCTTAAAGGACGCACATTGTCTCGAGTTGCCTTCTTTGCTCCCACTGTTTTGCCGTTAATTGCGGTGGCCAATATCTGGCTGTTTTTCTATACGCCAGGTTTTGGCCTGATTGATCAGCTGCGATCGGGTCTGTTTGATTTACCCGCTGGCAACATTCTGGGCAATCCGGACAGCGTACTGGCTGCCATGATTGTGGTGGCCATCTGGAAGGAGGCTGGTTTTTTCATGATCTTCTATCTCGCTGCCCTTCAATCCATACCCCCCGTGCTGCGCGAGGCTGCCGATGTAGAAGGGGCCAGTAGCTTCTACTACTTTCGAAAAGTGCTGTTTCCGCTGCTGATGCCCACCACGCTTTTTGTATCCATCAATGCAGTGATCAACTCGTTCAGACTGGTTGATCATATATTTGTCATGACCGATGGAGGTCCGGACAACGCCAGCAGTCTGCTACTGTTCTATATCTATGAGGTGGCCTTCAAGTACTGGCAAACAGGCTATGCCGCAACGCTTACGGTTGTCATGCTGGTGTTGCTTTCCATTCTGGCGATAGGCCAGTTCTTTCTGTTTGATCGAAAGGTGCATTACCAATGAGCGTCGGGGCTTCCAGCTGGCGTAATTGGCCATCGTTTGACACGGTCCTGAATGCATTTGCCATGTGGTTTCTGGCCTTTTTATGGGCCTTGCCTTTGCTGTATGCATTCTGGACGGCCATTCATCCGGCAGCGTATGAAACACGGTTCGTGCTGACTGCACCTCTGACGTTTGAAAATTTTCAGAAAGCCTGGGATGCAGCGCCGTTTGCTCGCTACTTTCTGAATACTGTCATGCTGGTGACGATGATTCTTGTTTGCCAGTTTATATTGGGTACGCTGGCAGCCTTTGCATTTGCGCGATTCAAGTTCCCTGGTAGAGACATTCTGTTTGCACTGGTGCTCCTGCAATTACTGGTCATGCCCGACATACTCATTGTAGAAAACTACAAGACCATTCGTTCTCTGGGGCTGGTTGATACGATTGCTGCCATTGGCCTGCCTTACATAGCGTCTGGCTTTGGGATATTTCTTTTGCGTCAGACCTTCATGTCCATACCCAGAGAGCTTGATGAGGCGGCCAGAGTGGAGGGGAGTTCCTTTCTGGGCTTGCTGTGGCGTGTTTACATACCGTTGGCCAAGCCCACCTATCTTGCCTACGGGCTTGTGTCTGTGAGCCACCATTGGAATAATTTTTTGTGGCCACTGATCATTACCAACTCAGTGGAGACGCGTCCGGTAACGGTTGGACTGAGTGTCTTTTCAGCCATTGATGCTGGGATCGAGTGGTCAGTGATCAACGCGGCGACATTGATGACATCGGGACCCTTGCTTATCGCATTTTTATTGTTTCAGCGGCAATTTGTGCAGAGCTTTATGCGCGCGGGGATTCGTTAATCCGTTAGATGTGACCTGCCAATGTGGCGGTTCATCTTCTGTTCATCAGTCAATCGATGGTGATTGCCAGTGGCTGGTGATCAGATGCTGCTGTATGGGTATCCACGGTGATTTTCTTCACTCTGTTGGCCAACGCGGTTGATGCAAAGAAGAAGTCACGGCAGTGTGGGCCATCCTGCCACTGCTTGTGGTCGTAGATGCCGCAGGTAGGCGTGTGTGGCTCTGAGGGATGTAAATGTCGCCAGCAGTCAACCAGAGGCGTTGTTGGTTTGTCAGGGATATTGGCAATTAATGCATAGTCTGATGAATCGACGTTTATGTTGAAGTCACCGCAGTAGATACTGTCTGCTGTTTCGGGGATGGATGCGAATTGTGCTTCTCCACCGTGTGGTGATGGATTTCGTTGCCGTTCAAGGCATTGGACATGATGGGCTGCCAGGTAGGCAACCTGTGCGCTGCGCTGTTTTTCTGCAAAGTACTCCAGATGGGTTGTTACGATACGCAACGGGCTGTCCTTGTAACTGACCAGTACCTCTATGGCCTGGCGTGGCATGTGCTTTGCCGACGGTTCTGCAGGTTGCGGGAGTTTGTGTTGGTTAATTGCCAATAGCGGTAATCGACACAAGATCAGATTGCCGAATTTCAGCCGTCCAATGGTATCCAGCCGATCAATTGCTGCACCAAAGACGGGAGTGTGTTCGGGGAAATGTTGTGTAAGCGTGGATAGCTGATCAACGTTGGACGTTACCAAAACCTCTTGCAAACAGATGACATCTGCATCTGAGAGCTGTTTTATATCGCTGGCAATGCGATCCACACTCGTTACGTCGTCTACGCCTTTGGCTGCCTGAATATTCCAACTCAAAATATCGATCATGGGATAGCCTCATTCTGTGGGTGTGGTGGTAGGAAACAGGACTTGAGTTAAATACCTGTGTGTCAGGTCAGAACCGTACTCGACTTTGTGATCAGGCATTGATGCTCAGGCAGGGGAATGCATGGCTTTTGCAAGCTTGTATATTCTATCAATCACGGCGCGTACGTCAGGTTGGTGTCTGTCGTCTTGATGAACTACCAACCATTGATCATGCGACAGTGCTTTGATGATGGGCGTTACACGCACTAACTGCTTTTGAAGATCGCCGACAAATGTAGGCAATACGACGCGTCCAACACCTTCCAGCGCCAGATCCATCGCGTTTACAGGTGAAGTGACTTCAACAGATGACTTGGCAAACGATTGCGCTCTCAGCCAATCCGATGAGGGTGTCTGACCGGATACATGAATCCAGTGCGAGACTGACTCGTTTGTAGCGTAGCCAGCGAACTTCACTCTACCAATTTTGCGAGTGGCAAGGGTTGGGTCAGCGGGCCTTTGATTGCGTATACCAATGATGGTTTCACGGTGGCCAATATCAAGGCGTTGTTCTGAGGAGATGAACCGCAAGCGGATAGGCTCATTCATTTGGACAATGCCTGATAACTGTTTGCACAATGCCTGAGTCATCCAGGTACCGGCAGACACTTTTATGACTTTGCCGCTGGATCCCTCCTGGGTGTTGTCAAAAGGCCGCAACAAGGTTTCAATTCTGGTGACTGTATCCAGCAACTGATGCCCTTCATCTGTCAGTTCATATCCGTGAGAATGACGAGTGAACAGCTCCTGGCCGGTGCTTCTTTCCAGTGCCAGCATTCGACGCCCAAGGGTGGCGGCGCTTTTTCCAGTGTGCGGCTCAGCGCCTGCAAGTCCGCCAGCTTTGGCGACGTCAAGGAACAGCTGTAAATCTCGCCAATTCAAAGTTGTTTCATTCATGAAATGATAATTGCATATTTGGTGGTTCCAA
This sequence comes from uncultured Granulosicoccaceae bacterium, assembly GCA_964352535.1. Taxonomy (GTDB): domain Bacteria; phylum Pseudomonadota; class Gammaproteobacteria; order Granulosicoccales; family Granulosicoccaceae; genus Granulosicoccus. The sequence goes on from CAYGSW010000124.1 coordinate 6,367, forward strand.
CTCAAGCCTTCAGGATACATAGTGGCGTTGGGATGTGAGATTCCACATATTCAACGGTTTACTTTAAAGCGATACATTCAAAGCGATACACATGAAAACTATACACACTGACATTGCACGTATTGGTATGGGTTGTTGGGCTATCGGCGGTCCATTTACAGCTGGCACGGAATCCTGGGGCTATGGGCATGCTGACGACGAGCAATCCAAGCAAACCATTCACGCTGCACTGGATGCCGGCATACAACTCTTTGACACCGCGCCAGCCTATGGTGCTGGTCATTCCGAGCGATTACTGGGACATGCATTGAAGGGGCGTCATGATGCCGTGATTGTCACCAAGCTTGGCCTTGCCATCGATGAAAGCAAACGACAGATACTGGGTGAACAGACTGAGCCTGATAGTGTTGCTGTCGCGATTGAAGGCAGTCTCGAACGATTGCAGCGCGAGCGTATTGACGTGATGTTATTACACCTGAATACGCTAAGCGTCGAAAAGGCTGAAGGCATTTTTGCCGAACTGGAAAAGGCGGTGCAGGCTGGCAAAGTGGGTACGTTTGGATGGAGTACCGATTTCCCGAACAGCATTGAGCAAACAGCGCATGGTGAGTTCTATAACGTCGTGGAACACGGCATGAACATTTTCATGGATGTTCCGACTATTCAGAATACAGTTCGTAAACATGATCTGACAGCACTCATTCGATCACCGTTAGCCATGGGTGTTCTCACTGGCAAGTATGGCCCCGATAGTGTTCAGCCAGAAAATGACATCCGTTCTACCGATGCACACTGGATGGAGTATTTTGACAAAGGTCGGCCATCTGCTGACTATCTGGCCAACCTCAACGCCCTGCGCGAGTTGCTACAGAGCGATGGCCGAACGCTGGCACAGGGTGCACTCTGCTGGCTACTGGCGAAAGAAACCTTTAATGTGCCAGTGCCCGGCGCTCGTACTCCTGAACAAGCCATTGAAAACGCGGGTGCCATACAGTTTGGTCCTCTGGATGACAATGCAATGCAAGAGATTGAAAGGTTGTTGGTGCGTGCGCCTGAAGGTGAGCCTCGGGAACGCTAGGAGGCTGTCCGAGAATAACGATCGAAGCCGAAGGCGGCCCCGCGAGAGTGTGAGATTTTGAGTCAGATTTTCGTGTCAATTGAGGTGAATAGTTGTTCTATGTAACGAAGTTCGCCGTTGTTACGCGGAAAGCTGGCTGGAGGCAGCCCCGCCAAAATTTCGCGCTCTCGGGGGGGGGCCGCCGTCGGCCGATCAGCTTATTCTCGGACAAGCTCCTGTGCAGTGTGTCAGGAAACCGGTGCCGTGGGCAGCGTGGATTTGAAGGATTCGCGCTGTTCGTGGGTTTCAAGCCACTGACGTAAAGCCGGTTGCTTTTCTCGCCAGTCATAGTCAGGTGCCCGAAAGTCCAGATAGCCTAGTGCACAGCCTAGCGTTATCTGCGCAAGGCCTGGTTGTTCTGTTTGCCAATGACTGGTGTTTGCATTGAACCACGTCAGTGCGCGCTCTATCTTGCTCCATTGATCATTAATCCAGACATCCCATTGCCGCGCTTCAGGTCGCAGAAACGTTTCGTAGCGGATAGTCACTGCTGCCTCACAGATACCATGAGCCAGCGCCTGATGAGTCAGAACCTTGTAGCGCTCGATGCCGTCAACAGGTAGCAGTTTCTTGCCAGCGCTCAAGCTGTCGAGGTATTCACAGATGATCGTAGAGTCATAGAGTGTTTCGCCTGTATTCGTTTCCAGCGCCGGTATCTTGCCAAGCGGGTTTTGTGCCCTGGCATAATCGATATTGGGTTTGCCGGGCTGCACGGCTGTAACACACAGCTCAACGTCGTCCTGCATGCCAAGCTCGATAATGGACGCATGGACTTTACGGGCGAACGGTGAAGGCGGCGAGTAGAACAACTTCATGGTGTAGCTCCAGGCTTGAGCAGTGTTGAGGGGTATGTTCCACTACACTAGCGCCAACATTGTTCGCGCAAGTCTATTGGACAAGACTACGTTAATACTGCGCTAAAAAGTGACTCCATGCTGCGACGGATCTCTACAGCTTCCACGTTGTTATCGACATTGACATCCTGCCATCGCACGGGCTCTCCTTCAGCGACATCTCGGCTGAGTTGAATGCCGTGGGCAAGACCAATCGGTGAACCACCCATGTCGAGCGATTTTCTGGCAGGGTAGAGTTTTCCCCACACGGTGTATCCTCCTTCACCGTCCAGCATGTCACCCGCTTTCAGATTGCGTTTTGCTGTAGCAACTACGTCGGCTGTAAAATCCTGTGTTGAGCCGGTGGGCTTGTTGAGTAATGCCGCTGAAAGAACCGACATGTTCAGTTCAAGACCGATAAGGTGAAACGGTTTGAACATGGCCGAGTATCGTCCAGACGCATCGGTGTTCATTCCGTACTGCCTGAAGCAGGCTGCAGCGTAATCGTTGGGCGCTTCAATAACAACATACACACCCCATCGCAGATCCTTGAACACCGGGCGGCCATCGCGCTCCAGTGACGACACCACCTCCACCTGGCCTTTGCTCTCGAGTACGCCTCCCTCACTGACCGGCCGTAGGACATGCGCAAGATCATCCATTCCGGCAGGTGGGAACTTCAGCCCGTTTTCGGGAGGAGCGAGTCCAGTGGCATTGGCAATGGCCGCCATTTCAAGTGCTGATTTGGTGCCATCGAGAAAGCTGTTGAACATCTGGCTATTCATGCCAGCAGTGGCCGCCTGTTCGCTAGAGAGCCCATAGTGGTCCCATACGTTGTCCGGTGTGGAGCTGTGGTAAGCGGGCAAATATTTTGTGCCTTTACCTGCGGCCACAACATTGAATCCCGTAGCCCTCGCCCATTCCACCAGTTCGCAGGTCAAAGCGGGCTGATCACCATAAGCCATAGAGAAAACAACCCCGGCAGATCTGGCCTCACGTGCCAGTAGCGGTCCTGCCAGAACGTCGGCTTCAACGTTAACCATGACGATGTGCAATCCATTGGCAATGGCCATGCGAGCATGAGCGATGCCGGCGGCGGGATTGCCAGTAGATTCAACCACGACATCGACATCTGCCTTATCCATAAGCTGTGACACATCGTCGGTAAATGTGGTTGCATCTACCTGTACTTGTGACCAGCCTACATCCAGGCAATTCTGCCGTGCACGTTGCGGGTTGAGATCGGCGATGACGCTGACGGTAAGGCCTTGTGTGGTGGGCACTTGCGACAGAAACATACTGCCGAACTTACCTGCACCAATTAAGCCGGTTCGCACAGGCTTACCACTCGATGCTCGCGCTTTTAATTCATCTAGCAGATACATATTGAATGCTATGTAGGGATTTAATGGGTAAAGGTTCTCATATGGGTAAAGGTTCTCATATAAGAGGTTTCTTGCACAGAACCAAGACTGGATTTGACAGTCACAAACCGTATTAACAACATCATCAACGGGACCACTATGCGTTATCTACCCTCAAGCCGTTTGAAGAAAGCCGTCAGTCGGATTGCCATTAGTCTTACCGTAGCCAGCACTTGTGTGCTTGCAGCACCTGCATTCGCCGCGACAGCCGTGTTTGCCGGTGGTTGCTTCTGGTGTGTGGAAAAAGACTTCGAGAAGCTTGAGGGCGTCTCAGAGGCCATCTCCGGTTTCACCGGTGGAACCGCTGAGAACCCGACTTACAGTGGCGATCACACTGGCCACTATGAGGCTGTGGAAATCACCTACGATCCGGATGTTGTAAGTTATGAGCAGCTGCTAGAGCATTTCTGGGTCAATCACGATCCCTTTGATGCGCGAGGCCAGTTCTGTGACAAGGGCCCAAGCTATCTGAGTGCAATATTTGTTGAAACCGATGAGCAGCGTGCCCTGGCGGACCAGTCTCTTCAGGAAATTGAAGAGCGCTTCCCAGATCAAATGGTGGTTACCCCGATTTTGCCTTTGGCTACCTTCTATCCCATCAAGGGAGACGAGAGTTATCATCAGGATTTTTACAAGAAAAGCCCAGTCAGATACAACGCCTATCGATTTGCATGTGGGCGAGATCGTCGACTGAAGGAGATCTGGGGTGATGACGCTACTGTTTAATGCTCGTTGAGCTGCGTTTCGCCTTTTTCCAGCTGACAATTTCATGACGAATAAGCAATGCGTGCGTAAAAACAGCTCCCATGTGTTTGTCAGCCCTCAGCCCCGCCTTGGCAGAAATAAAAAAACTCCTTGACCAGACGATGTAAAAAGCCGAAGCTACAAAGTAGTGACTGATTGTGAGTGCAGTTTTCTCCCTTGTTATATAGGAGTGCATTACCATGTCTAAGAAACTACTGATCGCCGTTGATGGAAGCGGTGGCGCTGAGAGAGCTTTATCAGCCGCCGTAGAACACGCAAAGCTGACTAATGCAAGTCTGGTTCTTGCTTATATCATTGACTGGTCGCCGTATAGTTTTCACACTCCTGAGGAGCTGGAGGAACGGCACAAACGCCGTGAATCTGAAATACAAAGGGCAAACGATTCGATTCTGGCGCCGTATGTTGTTAAATTACGCGATTCGCAAATACCCATAGACACTGTCGTCAGACACGGAAAAATCGCTGAGGCTCTTAGCGATTTGTCCACTGAGCTGGGTGTGTCGCAGATATATATCGGACGGCTGGGTGAATCAAAATTGAAAACCATGGTTTTTGGCAGTGTCACTGCAGCTCTAGTGCAGTCATCTACTGTGCCTGTCACAGTTGTGCCCTGAAAAACTGCCGGTTTCAAAGTAGTCGTTCGATAGCTAATTCTAGCGACTTTCAGCCTTTATCAACCTACTGTAACTAAAGGAAATGCACGTGCATAGATACTTCGTTCTGCTTTTTTTGTTCATGCTTCCCGCTTCGGCAGCGATCGCCGGAATTGATGAAACGATCAATGCATTGACTGCTCCTGTTGCGGCTCTCGTGGGTGAGATAGTATTTTTCAAAGTCTCGTTTTTTGGTGCACAGTTACCACTGGTGGTTTTGTGGCTTGTGCTGGGTGCAATGTTTTTCACCGTGTATATGAAGTTCATTAACCTACGAGGCTTTAAGCATGCTATCGAGTTGGTTAGGGGCGATTATGCTGATCCAAATAGCCACGGTGAGGTTTCTCATTTCCAGGCCTTAGCTACTGCCGTTTCCGGAACGGTCGGTATTGGCAATATTGGCGGCGTCGCTGTTGCTGTCACCGTGGGTGGTGCTGGCGCGACATTCTGGTTGATCGTAGCAGGCTTTCTTGGCATGTCCACCAAGTTTGTAGAGTGCACCTTGGGTGTCAAGTACAGGCAAGAGTTCCCTGATGGGCATGTGTCGGGTGGTCCTATGTATTACTTGCGCAAAGGTTTTGCCGAACGTGGTATGGAAGGCTTTGGAAAGTTTATGGGTACGTTCTATGCCATTGGAATATTCATTGGGGCTCTGGGTATTGGAAACATGTTTCAATCCAATCAGGCCTATGTACAGCTGAATAATGTGTCCGGAGGGGCGCTAGATGGTTTGGGTTGGCTGGTTGGATTGATTCTGGCAGCTGTGGTGTTCTCAGTGATTATCGGTGGTATCAAGTCCATTGCGAGGGTCACTGAAAAAATAGTTCCTTTCATGGCTATTTTCTATTGTCTGTTTGCGCTAGTGGTCATTTTTCTGAACGCATCATCTCTTCCGCAAGCCATTGCCAATATATTTACAGGAGCGTTTACAGGCGAGGGTGTGGCTGGAGGCGCACTGGGTGCCATGATCATTGGATTTCAGCGAGCTGTTTTTTCAAACGAAGCGGGTATCGGCTCTGCATCGATTGCCCATGCCGCTGTCAAAACCGATGAGCCCGTAACCGAAGGTGTAGTGTCATTGCTAGAGCCATTTATCGACACCATTGTGATTTGCACGATTACAGCGCTTGTTATTGGTACTGCACAAGTAGCAGACCCCACTTTTGCAGGTGATGCGCAGGGTGTTGCCATGACGTCTGCGGCATTCGAGCGCGAATTTTCATGGTTCCCGATACCATTGGCATTTGCCGCTCTGCTGTTTGCTTTCTCCACCATGATTTCATGGTCCTACTACGGCTTGAAAGGTTGGACATATATGTTCGGTGAGAGTTCTGCTGGACAAACGGCGTACAAACTCCTGTTTTGTGCTTTTGTTGCCTTGGGATGCATGGTGCAGCTGGGACCAATCCTGGATATATCTGATGCTCTGGTCTTTCTCATTTGTGTCCCTAACATCCTTGGCTTGTATTTTCTTGCACCGATGGTAAAGGCCGAAATGGTGTCTTACTTTGCACGTATTGATTCTGGTGAAATCAGGAAGTTCAGGTAGTTAGCCTCAATGAGACAAAAAAGCGCGACTCATAAACGTGATAGAGCGGTGATAGCAGTCGCGCACGCAGATTTTTTCGAACCGGGGTTTTTCATTCCAAATGAGGTTTGGAAAAATTGAGTACGCGGCTGATAGCGCCGCTATAGCGCGAGCTGAAAGCGTTTTCTGGCCGTGATTTTTTGTCTCATTGAGGTTAAGGCGAAGGCATGTCTTTGCTGTACTCTCGAATTTGATTTTTATAGTGACAGGCTTGTAGAAAAAATATTTCATTGAATAAGTATTGGGATTTTGTGTTTGAGACTGTAAATTTTTAAACCTGTAAATAATACTCATAGAGCCTCAAAAAATGATAATAGTGTGACCCTTTTTTGAACATGAATGCATCAATTTGAGGCATCAGGTAGGCGTCAAAAAATTTTGCATTCTAGTGTTTTATTGTGTGAAACTCAGGTGCATATTTCGGCCATTTCCTGCTCCCTGACTCTTCATTCACAATCTAGCAAAGGATCGAAACTATGCAAACACCACGCAAGTGCCTGCTCGCTATCTCAGTGTGCGCAATGACTTCAATTACGGCGCATGCCCAGTCCACACTGCAAATCAATTCGTCTCTGCCTGAGGGGTCGTTCGCCCATACGTTCCTGCTTGAATATGAAAAACAGCTGGAAGCTGCAGCCCCCGATCAGATAGATGTTGAGATTTTCATGTCCAATACTCTGGGTTCTGAAGAGGACGTGTTGCAGGGGCTGGCGCTGGGTACGCATCAAGCGTCCCTCTCGGCTTCAGCCATTGCGCAGATCAATAAACGGGCTGCCATATTTGATCTGCCTTACCTGTTTGAGGATCGTGCTGCTGTGCAGGCGTTTGCCACCAGTGAAGCTGGCGACATGCTCAAAGCCGGCTTTGATGGTACCGGTATGGTGCTTGGCGCGATGTGGGACAACGGTTTTCGTCAGATCACCAATAAACAGCGCCCCATTGTTGTACCAGCTGATCTGGAAGGGTTGAAAATTCGCACGCCCACATCACGACAACGGGTTGAGATGTTTAACACGTTAGGTGCAAATGCCACGCCGTTGTCCTTTGGCGAAGTGTATTCCGCTCTAGATCAAGGTGTTATCGATGGGCAAGAGAATCCTGCACAAGTTGTCGATAGTGCAAAACTGTTTGAAGTGCAAAGTTACATGTCGCTGAGCAATCACGTCTACCTTCCCACGTTTCTTGTGTTTGGGGAATCATATTTGGCCGGTCTTAAGCCTTCTTTGAAAGACACTGTGCTGCAAGTCGCTGAAGATATTGCTCCATGGACGTTTAGCTGGGGGGAAGAAACAGATGCAACAGTGATCAAGGCCTTGTCTGAAAAAATTGAAGTCAACGAAATTGATTTTGCTGCTTTCCAGGCAGCTGCTGAGCCACTTTATGAAAGTCCGACTTTTGTAGACGTCATAGGAACAGACATGATTGCAGCAACACGTGCCGCTCTTGGTATTGAATAACCTTTGGCCTGGCCATGGAGCGCTTTTTCATATTCGTTGAGCGAGCTGATGATTTGATCGGGCGTACGCTTGATGTCATGGTAATTGCTTTGGCCGGGCTGCTACTGTTGCTGTTGAACTACGCTGTCTTCGCCCGATTCATTCTTAACGACAGCGTATCGTGGGGCGAGGAGCTGCCTGCTAACCTGCTAGCCATGCTGACATTCATCGGGGCTGCCTACCTCACACGCAGCAATGAACATCTGGGCTTTGACGCTGTGGTGCGAGAACTGCCTCGACGTTTTAAGACCTTTGTGATGTGTAGCAATCTGATATTAATGGCAGGGTTCGGTGCACTGCTAGCCTACTATGGCGGCATTGCCGCAATGAGTTTCGGCGACCGTCAGCTTATTTCGATTGATCTGCCTATGGCATTGTTCAGAAGTGCGATGCCGTTGGGCGGTGCACTTATCACACTGTTCTGTTTGGTGCGGCTGGCAAACCTTGCCAGGGGTCGTATCAGCGCTGATGATCTCTTGCCGGAGAGCGACGCCTGATGTTTCTCGACCCGGGCTGGATCATCTTGCTTCTGTTAGTTGTTCTACTGATTGCGGGGTTACCGATTGCCTTTGTGCTTGGCGTTACGGCTGCAACAATGATCATTGTTGATCCTGGTGTGGTTCCTCAAATAATGGGATTGATTCCATTTGGTGGAGCGAATAATTATCTGCTGGTGGCGGCGCTGTTGTTCATGATTGCAGGCGAGGTCATGAATCAGGGGCGAATCGCCGAGAAGCTCATCGCGTTCGCCTCGTCTCTCGTTGGCCATATCCGCGGTGGATTAGCTCACGTAAACATTCTGACATCACTGTTCTTCTCCGAGATATCAGGAACCGCTACATCAGATGCAGCGGCAATCGGTTCCGTGATGATTCCGCAGATGAAAAAACGCGGATATCCGGCAGCTTTTGCAGCAGCGGTGACATCTACGTCGGCCACCATGGCCATTATCGTACCTCCTAGTCTTAACCTTATTCTCTATGCGTATGTTGCCAATGCGTCCATCGCAGAGCTTTTCGCCGCGGGCATCATTCCAGGTTTTATGGTCTGTGCTCTACTCATGGGTACAGCCTACGTGATGTCGGTAAAGCGCGGCTATCCAACTGAGGGAGAGTTTTCGTTTAAGCGTGTATTCGAGGCAGGTAAAGATGCCGCCATCCCTTTAACACTGCCCATCCTTATCCTCTGGGGCATTCTGGGTGGTATCTTTACGGCGACAGAGGCAGGCGCCATTGCCGCACTGTGGTCCATTGTTCTGGCGGCGTTCTTGTACCGCACTATTCGGCTTGGCAATTTGATTGACACCTTGCGAATTGCCGGCAAGCGCAGCGCCATGTTGATGTTTATCGTGGCGACGTCCACACTTCTAGGCTGGTACATGACTAACCAGCGAATCCCACAGGATATTGCGCAGGCCATTCTGGGCATTTCTGACAGCTATTGGATCGTTCTGATAGCCATCAATGTGTTTTTTCTTCTGGCAGGCACGATCATCCACGGTACACCTGCCATTCTGATGCTCGTGCCGATTTTTCTGCCACTTGCTGACCAGCTCGGTATTGATCGGGTTCATTTTGGATTGATATTGACAATCAATCTGGGTATTGGGCAGCAAACGCCACCCGTAGCCTCGGTTGTGTTGATTACCTGTGCGATAGCAAAAATATCCATCGCAAAAATAGTCCCGTCGATGCTCTGGTTTATTGGAGCGATGATAGTGGCACTTGCGCTGATCAACGTCTTTCCAGCGCTTTCGCTCTGGCTGCCTTCAGTGATCTTGTAATGCGCCTGCTTATCGTTAACCCGAACACCTCCGAGGGGGTGACACGTCGCATTGATGCTGCTGCACAAGCCGTTGCTTTCGAACACGATGTATTTAAAACAGTGTCTGCGGCCTTTGGTCCTGAACTCATCGTAACGGATCAGGACGGATTGGATGCGGTTGCAGGCGTTGTGGCTTCTGTTGATGCACACGCACATGGTGTGGATGGTATTGTGCTAGCCTCTTTTGGAGACACTGGCACTGAAGCTGTTAGACAGGCGTATCCCAACATGCCAGTTATGGGTATCGCAAGTGCGGCCTTTGCAACCGCACGGTGCCTTGGTGGAAAATTCTCTATTGTGACGTTTGACGAAAGTCTTGCACCAGCATTGCAAGCCAGGGCGATTTTCCATGGCATGGGCGAGTCGTTGCAGAGAGTAGCAGCGGTATCGGATAAAAGCGCGTTTGATGCTGCCGATGTTCAGGTTGATCGGTTTGAAGCCATGAGCAAGCTGAGTAACCAGTGTACCAAAGAACCGATCGCCAGCATCATCATGGGCGGAGGGCCTCTGGCTGGAATATCCGCTCGAATAAGAACAAAGCCACCTGTTCCGATTATTGATGGGACTCAGGCGGCAATTGGTATGTTACGAAGCTGTGTTAACAGGTGATTGACCCATCCCGCTGGCTGTCTGTTTTTCCTTGTCGTTCTGTTATGACGTAGGTGGGCGTGTGGATAAAAGCCACATGCCCCAATAATCCTAGTAGTCCGTCAACCCGAAATATTAGGATTCAGCGGGCCTGTCTGTGTTC
>CAYGSW010000125.1:0-16786 GCA_964352535.1 uncultured Granulosicoccaceae bacterium
AGCTTATTCTCGGACAGCCTCCTAGTAGTCCGTCAACCCGAAATATTAGGATTCACGCAAAGAACACGCTAACCATTCTCAGTTCAAGCCAATTCGCTCAAACGTCAACCGCGCAACGTTTTGGGCCTCGCGACTCGGCAAATAGGCACCGGTAGTCGTGTCGTAGACAACCAGTCCGATAGGCTTGGCTGGAATGATATCGGGTCCGCCCATGATCGGTGTGATATCAGATTTTGTACCCGCGTCATACAACGGTAAATCCACGCTGAGCTCTGTCACCCAGCCATTGTCATCATGTAGTGACAAGCCAGACACACCCACGAAATTGCCGCCGTGTCAATTACCGTTCGTTTTGTATGGAGCCTGGAACAGCTGGCTAGGAGTGTTCCCATTTGATCTGAAATTCGATTTCTTCCTCGCCGTCTGAGCGTTCATGCTCGATGCTGTAGTTCGCACGCACAGGCACATAAATCCGCTCACCCGCAATCTGAATTTCGAACTGCTCGTCTGCTTCGATGCAGTCGGCCAGGCGTCTGAGCTTGTCCACGAACTCCTTGTTCGAGTAGGTTTTTTCCAAGTCTCTTTCAGGCTTCATCATTCTCTCTCAGTAGGTGTGATTGCGCGGAGTGGTTGTTCGCGTGGAATCAGCTGTTACAGCCGATGCCTGCAGCTCTGAACGAATACTGTAGAGCCTTACGTCAAGATCTGTCAAAGCACCAATTGCCTACAACCGTATCTGGCATGCAAGCGCTTTTTTGCACTTTCCCGGACTGCAGTCCACGCGAAAGCCTCATGAAGGATATGCGCAGTGGCTAAGAACATGGGAACAACGACAACACTGCATCGCGACTTAGTGCAATTTTTCCAAGGGTATGGGCATAATGACAATCTGGAAACATATTAAGTGCCGGTACTCGTTTTCGGTGGGAGCAATACATTGAGAAATCTGTATTTATTATTGGTTGTAATAACGGCTGCGTGGTATTCGCCTGCAGCTTTCGCGCAGTCACTGGTGTGCGATTCCATCTACATGGTTCAGCGCGGGGATTCTCTATCGAAAATCGCTAAACGCGTTTACGGGCGGACCACCGCCTATCAGGCGATATTTGACTTCAATCCCGGCATCACGTCAGATCCGAATGTGGTACCCGCGGGCGTGGGCATCTACATCCCCTGCATCGACGGCGATACCACATACGCAGAGGTTGAGGAGCTGCCTGAACTGCCGGAGGCACGCACCGGAAACCTGAAGATTCTCACCGGCTCCGAATACCCGCCCTACGTTGATGATGGACTGCCAAACGGAGGTTTTAGTGTCGAACTCATCGAACGGGCACTGCTCCTCAACGGCGGTGAGGCCAACTATCGCGTCGATGTCATTCGAGACTGGAGCTCGCACCTTGAGCCGCTTCTCTCTGACGGCGCTTACAATCTGGCGTTTCCCTGGTTCCAGCCGGACTGCAGTGACCGCGATTCTCTGGGCGAAAGTTCGGTATGGCGGTGCGATAATCTGCGCTTCTCGGAGCCGCTGCATGAAGTGGTCGTTTCATTTTACACGCGCCCTGAAACAGCAGAAAAGATCGCCAGCGCCGAGGACATGCAAGGTTTGAGAATCTGTCGCCCACGTGGTTACTTCACCCACGACCTGGAAGCCATGGGTCTGGTACCAGACAATTATGAGCGTGTCGCTGCCGCCAACCCGACTGCTTGTTTCGAAGAGCTAGCCGAAGGCAATGTGGACATCGTGACAGTCAACGCCGACACCACAGACAAGATCCTCAATGACTTGAACATGTACGATCAGACGCAAGAACTCATTGATTTTGCCAGCGTACAGACGTTACACGCGGTTGCCATGAAAAACGATCCGCAGGCGCGTGTGAATCTCTTGAGACTCAACAAAGGTTTGATTGCGTTGCAGCGCAATGGCGACTACCGAAAGATTGCCAATACGCACCTGCGTTAGACACTGATCCACTGAATTCAACAATTACCGGTATCGGTCTGCATGCAAAAAAGGAGTTGAACAAACTTCTACAACAGCATCAGTCAAATGCGGTGACCGATACCGTAATATTTTGAGTCTCATTGCTTACTGATATTGAGCCATCGTCGATAAGACACTGCAAATTCATGTTGCGATCGACCAGCTCTTCAATGCCTTCTGCATCAATATGGAATGCCGCCAGATTCGCGTGGCGTGAGAATTTCTGGCGATACTGAGCCCACCAGATCTTCGCTTTTCTTTCCTGATACGTGTAGAGGCGTACATGCTTTGAACGGCCACAGGCTTTTCGAATTCGCTTCTCGTCGACTTGCCCAAAGTCGATCCACAACTCGATCTCGTCAGACAAGGTTTTTTGCCACAGTTCAGGCTCACCGTCCGCCCCCAGGCCTTTTGTGAACACAAGGTGCTCATGAGCGTTCAGTGCAAAAGCGATAACCCGCACCATTAACCGAAACTCAGTCTCTGAAGGATGCATCGCCAACGTCAATTCGTGTTGCTGGTAATACTGCCGATCCATATCAGCAATGTTCAGCGACACCTTGTGAATACTTGCGCCTAGAGCCATAAAGTGTTCTTGTCAATCAATCGTTGCCTGGATAATCAAGTGTACCGGAAAGCCCGGTCCGGACTCTCGAAGGATGCGGTAGGCAATGACGCAGAAAGATCTGAACGTATACTGATAGAACGATCTGGCTACGGCTGCTTCAAGCTTGTGTAAATATGCCAGACTGATAAGTCAAGACTCACCAAGCTTATTCTGGAGTAACCAATATGGTGACAGGCAGCTGTTTATGTGGAGGCATCCAGTTCACAATCACGGGGCCGTTAAACCCGATACAACTCTGTCACTGCCAGCAATGCCGAAAAGCACAGGGAGCTCCCTTCGCGAGTAATGTTCCGGTTGATGTCAATAACCTGGAATTTACGCAAGGCCAAGAGCTATTTGGAGAGTTTGAGTCTCAAACCCGTGAAGGCAAATACAGAGTGTTCTGCAGCCGTTGCGGATCTCCCATCATGAGCCGATTGAGCACCAAACCTGACGTGGTGCGAGTACGCGTGGGAACACTCGATGAACCTTTTACTGGCAAGATTGCATTGCATCAGTTTGTCGCGCATAAGGCCGCATGGTGGGATATTCCGGATGATCTGCCACAGCACGATGGGTATCCTTCCGAATAACTCACCCAGGATCTATTGCTTTATAGTTTCATAGCCTGATGCGATTTTCCGTCCCGTACCCTTGGGTCCGCTCCCTACCGTTGCAAATACTCTCACTTTAAGTAAGCAATCACCGCTATGCATCCAACATCCGTTACGCTGGAAAGCCAGCTGGAGAAGGTACGAGAACTGGAGAGCCGTCTGACCTTCAGGTTGTCGGTTTTAAGCAAACTCCTTGACAAACAGAGTCAGGAGTTTCTGCAAGGCACCGAGCTGAATCTATCAAGCTATCGGATACTGGCAGTTGTGCGTACGTTTAACGCCATATCAATTTCAGATATCAGCCGATTCAATGCTATGGACCGTGGGCAAGTCAGTCGTGCCGCCATTGAGCTGGAAAAACTCAGGCTGGTCAACTTTCGTGCTGATGTCACCAGCAAGCGCAAAAAGCTGGTTGTTCTGACTGATGAGGGGCATGCCATTCTGGAGCATGTACAGCCAAAATTTGACGCCTACCGGGACTCACTTGAAGCCGCCCTGGGACCTGACGACTTGAGTGCCTTGTCATCAGGCCTGGGCAAGCTGACCGAGTTCATTTCAAAATAGCGCGGTAAATTCTGCCAGCAATTCACCCGCGGGATGCGAATCGATAGATCATTGAGTCAGTAGCTTCGAACGTTGTATATAACAATTTTGTACGCATCTTTTGCCCGGACTATCCGGCTGCAAGCACCCCACGCTGAATCTGGTCCTCTTCGATAGATTCAAACAAGGCTTTGAAGTTACCTTCGCCAAAACCATCATCCCCTTTTCTCTGGATGAATTCGAAAAAGATGGGACCAATAACCGTTTTCGAAAATATCTGCAACAGGATGCGAGTCTCACCGCCTCCTACAACGCCTTCGCCATCAATCAGAATGCCGTGTTGCTTCATCCGCTCAATGGGTTCCTGATGACCAGTGACGCGTTCTAGAGACTTGGCATAATAGGTATCAGGGGGCCCGGGCATAAAGTCTATACCCCTGTCACCGATCAGATCCGTGGAACTGTAAATATCGTCTGTCCCCACGGCAATGTGCTGAATACCTTCACCGTTATACGCTTTCAGGTATTCCTCGATCTGGCTATTTTCATCCGCACTTTCGTTGATGGGAATACGGATTTTTCCACAAGGCGATGTCAACGCACGGCTGGTTAAACCCGTCATCTTGCCCTGAATATCAAAAAACCTGATCTCTTTGAAATTGAACACATCGGCATAGAATCGGTACCACGTGTCCATGTTGCCGCGCATAACGTTATGCGTCAGGTGGTCCAGATAGTAAAAACCGGCACCTTGCGGTTGTGGATCGCGCTCACCAAGCCATTCAAATTCATCATCGTAAGGTGACTTGCCACCATCGTAGTTCTGTACGAAATACAACAACGACCCTCCAATGCCAACCACTGCAGGGACATCAATCGATTTTCCTTCACCTGTGTACTCGGTGGCGCCATAGTTCAGTGCACACTGCAGAGCATGCGCAGCATCCACGGTGCGCCATGCCATTGCGGGGGCACAGGGGCCATGCTGTTCGACAAAGCCCGCTGCATGGCTATCGGGACAACGGTTGATCAGGTAATTGATTCGCCCCTGGCGATACAGTGAGATGTCCTTGCTTTTATGCCGGGCAACTTCAACATAACCCATAGAACGGAACAGCTTCTCCAGCACATCCGGCTGCGGATGGGCAAATTCAACACACTCGAAACCATCCGTCCCGGCTACGTTATGTTCGTCGATGGTTGCTTTGGGTGCGTCATGAGGATAGGGGCCCACGGGCGTCTCCTGGTCGTTGCTGGCGTGGATTTCGTGCCCTTCCACACCTGAATGTTATTGTCCCGGCCCGCGGGGTTGCAGGTTAGCACTCTACGAGTCTTCTGCAAGTTGCAAAAATTACACCAATAACGATGCAAAATCAACACTATTCAGGATCAGGCTGTTATCAGAGTTGCAAACGGTCTCTTTGCGTAGAATGGCAGTTCACGTCTTCACCGATACAGTAACGAGAATTTTTGCTATGACACAGGATTTTGCTATGACACAAGAACAGACAGCACGAGATTTCTTCGACGCCTGTGAGTCGGGTAAGGGTTGGGAGTCGTGCAGGACTTATTGCCACGAAAATGCCACCTTTGACTGCCAGGCGGATGCTCTGGCGGACATCACGACGCTTGAAGCCTACACAGGCTGGATGCAGGGCTTGCTCGTTCCTATTTCTGATGGGCACTACGAGATAACGGCTTTCGCCTCCGATAGCGAACGAAACTGCGTTGTGGGCGCAGGAATATTCAAAGGCACACACAACGCCGAAGGAGGCCCGATGCCCCCCACAGGCAACAGCGTGGCGTCGAGCTATGTGTACATCATGAATTTTACGGACGGCAAGATAAGCTCAATGACGAAAATCTGGAACGATGTGCTGGCTCTCAAAGCATTGGGTTGGGCGTAACAACAGCGCCAGCGCTGTATAACCTACTCTGCAGCAACAATTGCCACGCATAAGTCCATGACGTTAGTGCCCGTTGGACCTGTTGTCACCAACAGGTCCAGCTTGTCCAGTGCCGTTCCTGCATCTGCATTGTCTAGATAATAGGCAAGATCAATCGATTGCGCCTGAGCTGATTCAACGCTTTGCTCATCCACCAGGCCTCCGGCATCACCCGTTGGACCATCCGTGCCATCGGTACCACACACCAGCACCGACGCTGCACCTCTGGCTGATACGGCGCTTGCCAGTGACAACGCCAAATGCTGGTTGCGCCCTCCTCTTCCAGGGTTAGCTGGCAAGACAACCGTAGGCTCACCACCCCAGACATAGACGCCGGGAGCAGCGTTGACCAGTGTGTTTGATACGCGGCTGGACACCTCGTTGATATCGCCATCGAGGCTACCTTCCGGCTGTATGACGTTGAGACCCGCGTTTTCAGCAGCTGCAACCACAGCACGTTGAGCTATCGCTGATGATGCAATGATTCGCGTGTGGATGTGTTGCCACACTGGCAATGTGTCGGGCATACCGGTGGCTTCATCCGGCACCAACAGACCAGAGCCAATATCACCCGGAACATCCCCGGGCACATCACTGATCAATAGCTGCAACACCGAACACTTAACCACTCTTGCAAGCTTGCCACCCTTTATTCTGGACAACTGCCGCCGGCGCAGATTCATCTCACCAATAGGTGCACCACTGGCAAGCAGCTTGTCAGTGGCGGCCTGCAGATCTGCCAGAGTGAGATCGTTATCCAGATATTCCACCAAAGCTGAAGCACCTCCGGATACCAGAAAGACAAGCTGATGATCGTCTGGGATGGCAGCTACAAAGTGGTAGAGACGTTCACCAGCCTGCAGTGAATGGTCATCCGGCACTGGATGTCCGGACTCGATGCAATCGAGGCGACGGTCCGCACGCACATCATTGCTCAGATGATCGTGCTTGGTGACAACCAGGCCGGATACCAGCAAATCACCCAGCACTTCCAATGCCCCCTGCGTCATCGCATTAGCAGCCTTGCCCACAGCAACAAGATGCAAAGGCTGGGAAAACGACTCTGATGTCAGGGCACGTTTAGTGGCCTGACAGCCACCGACCGCATCCACACCTGCCTGAAAGAGTTTCATGAGCGTCTGTGAACGCTGTTGTCTATCCATCGTCTGCAAATGTGCCTTGTTTGAAATGGGCGTTATCAGAAATACGAACAGAGATCCGTCATGCAGGCTTCATGCTTGCTGATAAGCGCTACAGTATACCTTCGCTGAATCGCGCGGAATCGCTACACTTTGCTTAGTGCCTGCTCAAGGTCTGATTGAATATCGGCGACATCCTCAAGACCCACAGCCACTCTGATCAGGCCTTCACCAATGCCTGAAGCAAGCCTGTCTTCAGCGGTAATCCGGCCATGGGTTGTCGTGGCCGGATGGGTAATGGTGGTGCGAGCGTCACCCAGGTTGCCGGTGATGGAACATAACTGCACCGCATCAATACACCGCCAGGCCTCATCTCTGGTACCCACCAGATCCATAGACAATATGCCGCCGAATGTCTTTTGCTGACGCATGGCCAAGGCTTTGTCGGGGTGGGAGTCAAGTCCCGGATAGTACACGTGTGACACCTTGGGATGTTCGTTCAGCCAGTTGGCCAGGGTGGCGGCATTCGCCGAGTGTTTGTGCATGCGAAGACTCAGTGTTTCCAGGCCTTTTATGAAAACCCATGCATTGAATGGACTCATGCAAGGCCCGGCACTGCGCATGAATGCTGTGAGCTTTTCAATCAGCTCGGAGGAACCTACAACAGCCCCACCGACGCAACGGCCTTGACCATCCAGGTACTTGGTTGCCGAATGAATGATGACATCCGCGCCGTGTTCCATCGGTTTTTGCAAGGCGGGCGTACAGAAACAGTTATCGACCACCAGCTGCGCATTGTAAGCATGGGCAAGGTCTGCAAAGGCACGAATATCAGCCAGCTGCGTTAAGGGATTGGTGGGTGTTTCCAGATAAAGCAGGCTGGTTTTATCGTTAACCAGAGGTGCCCAGTTTTCCACATCAAGCCCATCAGCCCAATGCACCGTAATGCCATAGCGAGGCAGGAAATTCTTGAAAAGATTTACCGTGCTGCCAAACATGTTGCGAGTCGCCACAATCTCATCGCCTTGCTTAAGCGTTCCCAGTAATAGCGTGGCAGTGGCTGCCATGCCCGAAGCTGCACCAATGCACGCCTCACCACCCTCAAGTGCTGCCAGCCGTTGCTCGAAAATCTGTACTGTGGGGTTTGTGAAACGAGAGTAGATTGGCCCATCGGATTTGCCGCCAAACCGTGATGCTGCCTCCGCTGCGCTCTTGAAGACATAGCTGGACGTGGTCATGATGGGTTCGCCATGCTCACCATAGTGTGAGCGCTCAAAACCGCTCCTGATGGCAAGCGTATCGTCGCCCCAGGTGTCCTGCAGCGCATCCTTTGTCGCTTTTTTGGTGTTGTCTGTGGTCAAGGCAGTTTTCCGTCAGGGCAATGTAGAGCCAGGAACGAATGCGGCAGAAAACTGCCAATCCATCGTATGCCTGACGAGTTATGGTACTTGATCCCGGCACCGAGGCGATTCACAGGTGTGATTTATTATCACGGCACTTCATCACGAATATTGGTCTCTAGGAGGCTGAACACCCCGAAATACCGTCATCAAACCGCGTTTTCGAGCCATAAAACGCTAGCAGTTGAACTTTGACGCATCTACTCCAGTCCATCAGACTATTCTCCCAATCGAGATTATCTGACCCATGCAACCTGCGGCGAAAAGCAAATCCCTGGCCACAGCTCTACCCAGCATGACAAACTGTCTGAAAGTTGTCGTAATAGCGAGTGTAGCGCTGCTTGCAAGCTGTTCCGACTCAGACTCTGAGACGCTGGCGGAAACGACTGACCCCACAGTGACGCTGAACCCCGACAACCCAGACACCACTCCCGATCCTCAAGCACCATCCAGTGAGCAAGCTAATCAGGCACGCTATCGGCTGAGTTTTGATGCCACCTGGAGCGTACAATCGCACCCTTTGAACTTTCCTGGAAACCCTCATTTTTCCGGTCTCGTCGGCGCTGTACACAACGAACAGGTTCGGTTTTGGGAGCCGGCCCAGATTGCCACTCAAGGCATCCAGCTGATGGCCGAGACCGGCAGCAAATCCACACTTCTCTCTGAAGTTCAATCGGCCATTGATGCAGGCTCCGCACTGACTGCAATAGATGGCGGCGGTGTGAGTACTTCACCAGGTTCAACGTCCGTAGAATTTACCGTCACGCGCGATTATCCTGAAATAAGCGTCACCAGCATGCTGGCGCCAAGCCCAGACTGGTTTGTCGGATTGCACAACTTCTCGCTGTTGGAAAATGGTGAATTCATAACGTCCAGAACCGTGACTCTCGAGCTGTACGACAGTGGGTCAGATGATGGCCTGAGGTATACCTCGCCAAACGCTGCGTCCGTTCCTCTTGCCCCCATTGCGCGAGTATCCAGTGATTCGCAAGACGCACCGTTCATCGACGGCTTGCCGAGCGTCGGGACGTTTACAATTCAACAGATCCCGTTACCCTAGAAATTTGAGCGCGCAGCACAGTCACCAATCCGTCGGCACTGCAGGCGACATCTGATCGGTGCCGTCTTCAACGCTGGACAGGCAAGCCCAATAGCGCCGTGAATATTCGGTTAAGAACTTGACGGCCTTGCTCACTGGGCGATAGTCTTGTGCCAAATGGTTACATAACCATTGGTAGACCCATTCGGACCCCACACTTGGAGAGACACCTGACAATGAAGCTCAATCGTTCAACGACCTCAACGGCAGTTCTGGCTGGTGCAATGCTTGTGGCACCTGCGTTTCTGCTATCCACTACACCTGCGATCGCTGAAGAAACAAACATCGCAACGGTAGTAAAGATTGCTGGCATCCAGTGGTTCAACCGTATGGAAGAAGGCGTAAAGCAATACGCAAAAGAAACAGGCGCCAATGCGTTTCAGGTAGGTCCTGCACAGGCCGATCCTCAACAACAGGCCGCGTTGATCGAAGACATGATTGCGCAGGAAGTGGATGCGCTTGCCGTGGTTCCCATGTCCCCCGAAGCACTCGAGCCTGTCTTGAAAAGAGCACGGGAGCAAGGCATTACCGTAATCACGCACGAAGCCGCCAGTCAGGAAAACGTGGACTATGATATCGAAGCTTTCAGAAATGAAGACTTCGGTGCAAACCTGATGGAACAGCTTGCCACGTGCATGGGCGGTGAAGGCGAGTATGCAGTGTTTGTCGGATCGCTGACATCACAAACGCACAACCAGTGGGTCGATGGCGGTATTGCTCATCAAGAAGCCAATTATCCCAACATGACACTCGTCGGTGACAAGAACGAGACATTCGACGACTCACAAAACGCCTACCAGAAAGCACAGGAAGTTCTGCGTGCATTTCCCAACGTCAAGGGCATGCAAGGATCAGCCTCAACAGATGTCGCAGGAATAGGCCTTGCGATTGAAGAACGCGGCATGGAAGATGACACTTGTGTGTTCGGTACTTCCCTGCCCTCCATCGCAGAACAGTATCTGGAAACAGGCGCTGTTGATGGAATCGGTTTCTGGGACCCTTCCATTGCAGGTTATGCAATGAACAAGGTGGCGCAGATGGTCATCGACGGTGACGAAGTCACTGATGGTATGGATCTTGGCTTGCAAGGTTATGAAGCTGTCAAGCTGGAAGGCAAGGTCATTTACGGTCAGGCCTGGGTCAATGTCAATAAAGACAATATGGCAGACTACCCGTTCTGATTCTGGCGTATGACACTATGCAGATACGCTGTAAATGCGATGCAGTCGCGCGGTGCAATACTCAGCAAACGCAACTGCATGAGCACCTTGCAGACGTATTCCGATAAGCACTTGAGTGGTTCTGGAACATTCAGAACCACTCAACGAAAAGCCCATTGACTACGGCTTGAACGATGAGAGTCCGTCTTCAGGGCAAGTTCAGTATCAAGCTCTCGGATGCATTAAAGCATACTCAATTTTCAACAGACACCCACACACGTTGCCATGCCTGATGACGCTACCGCACGGACGTCTTCACCCTTTGTGCGCATGCACAACGTCACCAAACACTACGGCGGAGTTATTGCACTCGATGGTGTAGACGTCGAGATACAACCTGGTGAAGCAGTTTGCCTTGCCGGTGAAAACGGCTCGGGAAAATCAACACTGATCAAGATACTGGCAGGTGTTGAACAGGCTACCGCAGGTGAAGTACACATAGGTGGCACGCGGCATAAAAGCCTGGATCCGCGCATATCAGCGGCAGCCGGAGTCATGGTTATCTATCAGGACTTCTCACTGTTTCCCAATTTAAGCGTTGCCGAGAACGTTGCGTTTTCTCGCGAACTTAGAGACGGCGAAAAATTTGCCAGTCAGCGGCGCAATAAACTTCTTGCTCGTGAAGTGCTGGAACGTATCGGCGTGAACATATCAGCCAACGAGCGTGTGGAGAATCTATCCGTAGCACACAAGCAACTGGTGGCTATTTGCCGGGCGCTGGCCTCGAACGCAAGGCTGATCATCATGGATGAACCCACTACGGCACTGACAGAGCGGGAGGTTCGCTCTTTGCTCGGTATCATCAGAAAACTGAAGGATGATGGCATTGCCGTGTTGTTTGTCAGTCACAAACTCGCCGAAGTGCTGGAAGTGTGTGAAACCGTGTTCGTGCTGCGAAACGGGAAACTGGTAGCTGAAGGAGCTGCCAACGAATTCGATGCAGCCTCACTCACTCGGCACATGACCGGCCGTGATGTGCCAGAGGCACCCCCGAGCGCAGCGCACGCATCACAAAGAGTCTTGCTCGAAGTATCCCACTTGCACAAGCAAGGCGCTTTTGAGGACATCAATTTCAGCCTGGGCACCGGCGAGGTACTTGGCATATCCGGATTGCTTGGCAGCGGCAGGACATCGCTGGCCAAAGCGCTGTTCGGACTGGTCAAGGCAGACAGTGGCACAATCAAACTGGCTGACACAAGTATTGCCCTGGGTAATCCACTGGCAGCAACACAGGCAGGCATTGGCTACGTGCCAGAAGATCGTTTAACCGAAGGGCTTTTTCTCACTCAGTCCATCGTACGCAACGTCGCGGTCGGGCGTCTGGATTCGCACACATCAAAAGGGTTTCTGAATCTTCAATCACTCACATCCGAGGCTGCCGACTGGCTGAATCGCCTGACCGTCAAGGCACCCGACATCCATGCTGATGTTAAATCCCTGTCGGGTGGCAACCAGCAGCGCGTGGCGCTGGCTCGCTGGATGGCGAGAGCACCAAAGGTATTAATACTCAACGGGCCCAGTGTAGGCGTGGATGTGGGTTCCAAAGCGGATATTCACGACATCATCAGAGAGCTGTCGCAACAGGGTATTGGCGTTATTGTCATCTCGGATGACCTGCCAGAGCTGATTGCCATTTGTCATCGCATACTGGTGATGAAAAATGGAATGCTCACCGAGGAAATTGCCAGTGGTTCCATCAACGAGACAGAACTGACGCACAAGCTGGCCTCATGAAAAGTGTATTGAACAAGCAATTCTGGACACGTAATGAGACGCTGGTTGCCATCGTTATCATCCTCTTTTGTGTTTTTGCCGCAATCAGTGACCCCCGGTTTTTATCGGCTACAACACTGACTGATTTATTACGGGCATCGATAGTGCTGGGCATTTTTGCGATTGGTGCCATGCTGGTATTAATCTCCGGTGGCATTGATGTCAGTTTTACAGCTATCGCTGTCTTTGCCATGTACGCCAGCACCATGCTCACGTTGGGAACAATCCCTGAATTACCGTGGTATTTGATTTTCACAGTCTCTATTGTTATAGGTGCACTATTGGGGGCGATCAATGGGCTCTTTATCGCCCGCTTTGGCCTGCCCACCCTCATCGTCACTCTCGGCACCTTGTCGGTGTTCAGGGGATTTCTGCTCACCTTTGTAGGGTCAGACCGTATCTCCAGACTACCGCCTGGCATGCGTGACTTTTCCCGCAGCATGATCGCTCGTGGCACAACTGAAGCTGGCAGTTTCTATGCACTGCCACTGGCTTTCGGAGCCCTTGTCATCATCGTTGTATTAACCTGGTTCATCCTGCACAAAACAATGCTGGGCCGTTGCATCTTTGCTATCGGGGGCTCGGTGGAAAGTGCAAGACGAGTTGGCATCAATGTGCGTACCATTCAGTTTTTTGTGTATGTTTATGCAGGTGCGCTGGCAGGTCTTGCTGGCATCATCCACGGCTCACTGGGCCGTATGGCAGATCCGTTTTCACTGGTAGGACTTGAACTGTCCGTTATTGCTGCAGTGGTGCTGGGCGGTGCTCGCCTGACGGGTGGGTACGGAACCGTCACCGGTACATTACTTGGCGTTGCATTGATCGTGCTGGTGCAAAACAGTCTTATTGTTGTTGGCATACCCTCCACCTGGCAATCTGTGGCCATCGGGCTGCTCATACTGATTGGAACCGGTCTGCCCGCATGGCAAGCCAAACGGGCATCGGAGCAAGCCGCATGAAGCTGCTCTCCTCACCAGAATCCAGACTGGCCATCATCACCGTTGCCGTATTCGCCATGATGGCGCTGCTTTCCCCGGATCGCTTTCTGTCCGAAGGCAATCTGATATCCATGGCGTTCCAGTTTCCCGAATTTGCCATCCTCGCATTGGCCATGATGTTAACCATGATGACAGGAGGTATCGATTTATCAGTCGTAGGAGTGTCCAATTTATCAGCTGTTGTAGCAGCTTCCCTGCTGGCAGGCTTCGCACCTGCAGGCATCGGCACCCTTGATTCGCTGCCCTGGCTGGCACTGGCGTATGCGGCCGCTTTGCTTGTCGGTGCCATCGCAGGTGCCATCAACGGATTGCTGATTGCCCACCTGGCATTGCCCCCCATACTTGCCACTCTGGGGTCAGGACTTGTATTCACAGGCTTTGCCGTCGCCTTGACTGGAGGCAGCGCTGTAATGGGCTTTCCCGACAGTGTTGCCTGGCTGGGAAATGGAACATTGTTTGGCATTCCCGTGCCGCTTATTGTCTTCGCCGTATTAGCACTTGCACTGCATATCCTGTTGACCCGAACTGCCTTCGGCCTGCGCGCCACCATGTACGGTGCCAATCCCCTGGCAGCACTTTATGCAGCCATCGATACCTCGCGTCTGCTACTACGCGTATATGTCATATCAGGTGCTTTCGCAGCGATTGCAGGTCTTGTCATCATGAGCCGCGCCAACTCCGCCAAGGCAGACTACGGGTCCAGCTACCTGTTGCTGGCCGTGCTGATTGCTGTGCTAGGTGGCGTGAACCCTTACGGCGGCCGAGGTAAGGTGATCGGGGTTGTCCTCGCCGTCTTATCCATGCAGTTTCTCTCAAGTGGGCTCAATATGCTGCAAGTGTCCAATTTTGCACGCGAGCTTATCTGGGGAGCACTGCTGATCATTGTCATGCTTATCAACACGTTTGACTGGCAACGTCGACGCGTGAGCACCACGCACACTGGAGATAGTCCATGAAAAAAATTCTCAACGCACCTGTCGATTATGTTGACGAGACACTTGAAGGGTTGATTGCAGTACATCCCGGATACTATCGTTTATATGGCGATACTAACCGTGTCGTGGCACGTGCCGATCAAACTGCACAAGACAAGGTGGGTATTGTCACCGGTGGTGGCTCTGGGCATTTGCCAGTGTTTACAGGCTATGTGGGTAAAGGCCTGCTCGATGCATGTGCCATAGGAGATGTATTCGCCTCACCTTCATCAGAACAGATGGCAGACGCACTTCGCGTAGCGGATCGCGGTGCAGGCGTCTTGCGCTTGTACGGTAACTACGGAGGCGATGTCATGAACTTTGATATGGCAGGCGAACTTGTCGACTTTGAAGACATTCGCTGCACCACTGTACTGTTGGCAGACGATGTGGCTTCCGCAAGTCTTGAGGAACGGGAAAAACGACGAGGTGTTGCCGGTATGGTATACGCGTTCAAGACAGCCGGCGCTGCCGCTGAAGCGGGTCAGGGTCTTGACGCTGTTACTGCTGTAGCACAGAAAACTGCGGATGCCTGTCGCTCGATTGGCGTGGCTCTTGGGCCTTGCACTGTGCCACAAGCGGGCAAACCAACGTTCGAGATCGCCGATGATGAAATGGAAATCGGTATGGGTATTCATGGCGAGCCCGGCATGCGTCGCGGCAAGTTGCTAGCCGCTGATGACATAGCCAATGAAATGATGGATCGTTTACTCGAAGACCAACCGCTATCCAGTGGCGACAAAGTATCCGTGTTGGTCAATAGCCTCGGGGCCACTCCTGCAGAAGAGCTCTACATTCTCTATCGAACAGTAAAGGCACGCATTGAATCGGCTGGCGCTGCCATCATTATGCCTCTGGTGGGCCGTTATGCCTGTTCCATGGAGATGGCCGGTGTTTCGTTCACGATGTGCAAACTCGATGATGAACTGGAAACACTTCTGCAAGCCCCTTGCGACTGCCCCTTCTGGAGAGTCGGGTGAGCATTGATCGTCAGGTACTGCTGGCCGCCATAGCGCGATTAAAGGATGCTGCCGATCGAGACTTTGAACAACTCAATGCAGCAGACGGTGCTCTGGGCGACGGCGATCTTGGCATTACGCTCAGGCGTGGGATGGAGCTGGTTACTGAAGCAGCGGATGAATTGCCAGAGGACCTGGGCAAGGCATTACTACAATGCGCTCAGGCGTTTACGAAAAGCTCCGGTTCATCGTATGGAACGCTCATGGCTACTGGTCTTATGGCGATGGCAAAGACACTTAAGGGTGAAACAGCGGTAGAAGCATCACGCACTTCTGAACTGGTCGCCCTAGCCCGCGACGCCATGCAGGCAAGAGGCAAAGCTGAGCTTGGTGGAAAAACCGTACTGGACAGCCTGAATTCAGTGGCCATGGCAACAGCGGACAAGCACTCCGCTGAAGAAATCGCGGATGCAGCATCAGCGGCTGTGGATGATGCGCTGAACAGTTTCAGGGATACGCAAGCCACCATAGGTCGTGCCCGGATGTTTGGCGAGAAAACGATCGGTATGGATGATCCTGGCATGTTGGCCATGCGAACCATAGTGAAGGCGCTTGCGGAACGGTCGTGAAGTGTGCATTCTTTGATTATTGGTAACACGCATATAAGAATTCGATTAGCTACTGGAGCTGATCTTCAAGACGTGCAGTTGTGCGCTAAAGCCGCCTATTCCAAGTATATCGAGCCGATGAATCAAATGCCGCCGCCCATGGTTGCCGACTTCGAGCAGCTGATTGCCCGTGGTCGTATTTACGCTGCAATATGCGAATCAAGCAGACTACCCACAAACGACGTTCTCGGCCAAAAGCCAACGGTCGAAAGGCAATTCGATGGTCAACGTGCCAAGAGTTGATGATGCTATCGAAGTTCCTTCGCCGTATCGATGAACGCCCTAAGTTTCGGAGCCATCGTTGCTTGCTTTGGGAAGTAGAGCAGACCATCTTCCTTGATGCCGGCTTGCGGTAACACCTGTACCAGGGTTTTCCGTTTCAAGTCTTCGCTTGCCAGTGGCTCAAAGATATAACATAGTCCAAGTCCATCACGCGACAGAGATAGTGCGTGAAGCATATCGTTTACAACAATAGTGCCTTGTGTCTGTACTTGTACATCGTTGCGCTTCTGCAAAACTGACTGGGTTTACACAATGTCGATTTGGGGAGGCTTAACTACCTTTATACACTGCCGATTTACTGGTTTTTTGGAGAGGTGGGCTTCTGGCATTCTCCAGCGGTTCGCAGTACTCTCATGTAACCGATGGCTCTCGGCCGTTAGGAAGGTTTAGCCAACGGTGGCCTGTCCGCTGTATAATGGCAGTTGAGGCTGAACACATGACAGAAAGAATTTTCCACAAAGATCCAGAGATTCTCAACGGAACTGCGGTATTCTGTGGCAGTCGCGTACCTATTCGAATTCTCTTCGAACACTTGGAGGCCGGAGATGGCCTGGAAGTCTTTCTGCAAGATTTTCAG